>JAJQAP010000017.1 GCA_021203745.1 Coprobacillus sp. | reverse complement strand
TTTTGGTTAAATGTTTCAATATCGAGAGCGTCAATTGACTCTAAATCGGGATTTCCATTTTCATCTAGAGGACATTCTTCTTTTGGTTTGTAGTAGTTATCTAGAGAAATTCTAATAGGGTGAATTCCGCGTGATAGAAGCTCAATTCGTAGTCTATTGGCAAATGTTGTTTTCCCTGAACTAGAAGGTCCAGCGATACAGATTAGTCTAATATTATCGATATCGTCTTCTATTTTTTGCCCAAGTTCGCATAGTTGTCTTGAGTGGTTTGCTTCACACATATTGATAAAATCGATAATTCCATCTTCTTTTATGTGCTCGTTAATCTCTACCACTGTAGAGGCTCCTGTTTCTACCCCCCACTGATGGGCGTGTTTTAATGTTTTTCCAAATGTTGGACTATCTTCAAATGGTGGGATACCCCCTCCCGCTTCACATCGAGGATATTGAATAATGATTCCTGGAGGATAGAACTTAATGTTATATCTAGTTAGGTAACCAGTGGATGGCACCATTCTTTGATACATATAGTTTTTATATCCCTCACAATCGTAGTAGTGGGCGGTCTTTTCGGGACGGTATTTCATAATTTCCACTTTATCGGGATAATCTTCCCCTTCAAAGATTTTCTTTGCCTCTTGTTTTGAGACAATGTGTCTTTCAAAAGGAAGATCGAGATTGATTAATCGCTGCATTTCAAGTTGAAGTTCGTTGACAAGTTTTGAGGTCACTACAACTTG
Source organism: Coprobacillus sp. (assembly GCA_021203745.1). GTDB lineage: Bacteria > Bacillota_I > Bacilli_A > RFN20 > CAG-826 > JAJQAP01. The sequence continues at coordinate 20,794 of JAJQAP010000017.1, read as the reverse complement.
AGGTTCAATAACCTGCAAAAATATCGATCTAGAAACATTAAATGAATATCTAATCCTATAATCAGGATGAATATTTCTCATTGCCATGGAGACAAGAAATCGGAGAGAAGACTCATAGATTGATTGAGCCCCTCTATCGGATGTGTTTAACGGAGTTATCGTGCAATCTTTTTTGACAACATATGTCAATTCTCTGAGGCGATTATCCACAAGAGCACAGACAATTTCATGAGATGGACCGACTATATCTAAAACAGAGACAGGTTCTTCGTACTCTTTTGTTTCGCCATTAAAAGTAATCTTGAAAGACATATCAAATTCTCCTTATGTAAATTTTGCTATTCTCATTATAGCATTATTAGTCGATATTTCAAGGAAGATTCTCCCCTGACCGATTTTTCCGATTTTATTTGAAGGGTAGATTTAAAATATATTAAAATATATTTTGTGAGGTCAGTATGAAATCTTGGTACCGTAAACTTAATCTTAGTTATCAAACCTCAGTCTGGAGCGCAGTTGTTATTGTGATTGCACTCTTATTTACTATTCCTTTAATGAGAGTGGGTAGGTTTGAATATACGATTGGTTTACTAGCAGGAGGGATACTTGCGGTTTTATTTAATTTCCTTTTAGGACTTTGTGAAAAACTCGATAGCCATAAAGCGGATAACGTCTGGACCGCAATTATTATTTTTGGAAGATACCTCGTTGTGATTGGACTCGGTTTCCTCTTTGGTTTTATGTATTACCGCTGGTCAATAAAAGTCATTGAACCAATTACCTTTGCCTGTGCCTATTTTAGCTCTCTTATCGTTTATCTCGTTTTAAGTTTTAATGCTTCTCGTAAAGAGAGTCATAAGTTAGAAGTTAGTGAGGTAAAAGATGATTAACGTTTATGCTTCAGACTCCTTTAATGAAAGAGCGAGCAAACTTCTCGATTGGGATCTTGCCCCAGAAGTTATCACTTCTTTAATGTGCGTTATTATCATTATTATCCTAACCATAATTATAGGGTGCCAAGCAACCTATCATCGTAAACATCACCCCTACAAAAAGACAAAGGGTCTTTTATATCTAGGAGAGTTTGGTGTCACCTATTTTGATAATATGGTGGAGGACATGATGGGACCTAAGTTTAAAGGTTTTGGTGGTTATATTATGATTATCGCCGTCTACCTATTCCTCGCCTTTATCTTTGGATTGACGGGATTACCCTCTCCAATGACTAACCTTGCGGTGCCTTTAACATTTGGTTTATCTACCTTTGTGATGATTCACGCCACCTCATTTAAGTTTAAAGGATGGAGATACTTTAAACGATATATCGATCCTAACCCTGTCTTCTTACCAATCAACCTTATCAGTATGTGGAGTCCATTAATCTCCCTTACCTGCCGTTTATTTGGTAACGCGATCAGTGGTTGGGTACTCATGTCTATTGTCTACTATGCTTTAGAGAGCCTATCAGACATGATTTTTGGCGGGGTTTTAGCCGCGGGTCTCTCCTCGATTTGGATTGCCCCATTTATCGCCCCAGCCTTACACTGTTACTTTGATTTATTTGCAGGATTTATCCAAACAACTGTCTTTATCTTCTACTCTCAGATAATGATTGGTCGTGAGGGTCCTGAAGATGCTGAAGAAAAACTTTCATTGGAAGGAGGTCATTAATTATGGATGCAGCCCTATGTGCAGCGATCGCTATCTTTGCTACTTTCCCAAGTGCTATTGGTGAAGCCTGGGTATGTACAGTAGCAATTAATGGTATGAGTCGTAACCCAGATATGTATTCTAAACTCAGAACATCATTGATTTTGAGCTGTTCACTAGTTGAAACAACCGCAATTTATTCGTTCGTTATTGCAATACTAGTGCTATTTGTTGGATAGAGAGGTAATTTATGAATTTTACTATTTTAGCGGATGAAGTCGAACAAGTCGTTGAAGAAGCATCTAAGAGTGGGATGGCATCTCTCTTTGATAACTTTATCGATAAATTAATCCCTGATTTATGGTCCTTTTTAGTGGAACTACTCGCTCTTATCGTTTTGATTGTGGTCTTTCTAATCTTTGGTTATAAACCAATTAAAAAGATGCTCAATAAACGTCAAGATCATATCGAAGAGAATATAAACGCCGCCGAAGAGAATAACAGAATCAGTGAAATTAATAAGACAGAAAGCGAAAAACTCATCTTAGATAGTAAAAAAGAAGCTAATCAAATTATTGAAGAAGCTAAACAAAAAGCCGTCATGGAGTCTGAGGCTATACTAGCCGAGACTAACGATGAGATTAAACTTTTAAAAAAGCAAGCGGACGAAGAGATTAAGCAAAAAGAAGCTGACTCTAAAGAAGAGATTCGTAAAGAGATGGTGGATGTTGCCTTGACCGCTTCAAGTGAATTACTTGGAAGAAGTTTAACCGACCAAGACAGTGCTAAACTAGTCAATGATTTTATCGATGATATGGAGAAAGATAATAAGGATGAGTGAGTTAACGAAAAGATACGCAGAAGGACTCTTTGTCCTAGTGAGTAAAGAAGAGTACCTTGACTATAAAGAAGAAGCGAAACTCCTTCAGTCTTTAATTAACGATAACCCTGATTATATATCTACCCTAGATTCCGCCTTTTTAAGTAAAAAAGAAAAAGAAGATCTAATAGATAAAACACTCAAAGATTTTCACCCTTATTTTCGTTATTTTGTCCAAATCATTTGTAAAAATCATCGTGTGACTGAGTTAAATGATATCTTACAAGATTTCATTTCTCTAATTAACGAAAGACTAGGTATAAAAGAAGGACTTGTCTATTCTGTTTCTCCCTTAAGTGAAGAAGAGAAACAAAGAATTGAGCGGTCTGTTTCTAAGAGTGAAGGAGAAAAGGTAGAGCTTGTTAATCTCGTTGATATCTCTTTACTAGGTGGCGTCAAAGTCTTAATCGGAGATAAAGTATATGACGGATCGTTAAAGAATAAACTTAATAACTTAAAATCTCAGTTATTAGGTGGGAGGTAAGTATGGATATTAAAGCAAATGAAATAAGCGCTCTTATTAAAGAAGAGATCAAAAACTATGAGCATAAAACGGAAAATGCTGATGTTGGCACTGTCATTACAGTTGGTGATGGTATCGCTTTAATCTATGGCCTAGAAAAAGCCATGCTCGGTGAATTACTTGTCTTCCCAAATGATGTTTATGGAATGGTCATGAATCTCGAACCAGATCATGTCGGCGCGGTTATCCTCGGTGATGGGGATAAGATTAAAGAAGGCGACATGGTCAAAAAGACAAATCGTGTAATGGAAGTTCCTGTTGGAGATAAACTCCTAGGAAGAGTGGTTAATCCCCTTTGTCAACCTATCGATGGCCTTGGTCCAATCGAGACAAAAAAGACAAGACCAATTGAGGTTATCGCTCCAGGTGTTATTAAGCGTAAAAGCGTTGACACCCCATTAATGACAGGAATAAAAGCAATCGATGCGATTACTCCAATCGGAAGAGGGCAAAGAGAGTTAATTATCGGTGATCGTCAAACCGGAAAAACCGCAATTGCGATTGATACAATCATTAATCAACGAGATAGTGGTGTTTTATGTATTTATGTCGCGATTGGTCAAAAAAACTCCACCGTTGCTCAAATTGTTGACCGTTTGAGAGTGCATCACGCATTGGATTACACTGTTATAGTATCCGCTAACGCGTCTGAATCCGCCCCAATGCAATACATTGCCCCTTATGCAGGATGCGCCATTGCCGAGGAGTGGTTAAGTCAAGGTAAGGATGTACTAATCGTCTATGACGATTTATCTAAACACGCGGTTGCTTATAGAGCGTTGTCACTCTTATTAAAGAGATCTCCAGGAAGAGAAGCTTATCCAGGTGATATTTTCTATCTCCACTCAAGACTATTAGAAAGAGCATGTAAGCTTAACGATGAAAATGGTGGTGGTTCGATTACCGCGCTTCCAATTGTGGAAACCCAAGCGGGTGATATCTCTGCCTATATTCCTACTAACGTCATCTCGATAACTGATGGACAGATTTTCTTAATGACTGACCTATTCAACGCTGGACAAAGACCAGCAATTGATGTTGGACTCTCCGTTTCAAGAGTCGGAGGAGCGGCTCAATACAGTGCGATGAAATCGGTCTCCAGCTCTTTAAAAATTGATTTAGCGAACTACGAGGAAATGAAATCATTCTCGCAATTTGGTTCTGATCTTGACGCTTCAACATTAAAAATCATCAATCACGGAGAAGCACTTCAAGAAATCTTAAAACAAGACCAATATAAACCTTGTTCATTTGAGAGAGAGGTCTTTGAACTCTTTATCGGAAAGAATGGGTATTTAGACTCTTATCCAAAAGAAAAAGTGAAAGAAATCATCGATGGTGCTTATGAATACCTTAGTGTTAATCACCGAGAAACCATTGAAAGTTTAGCCACTAATAAAAAACTCACTCCAGAAATCGAATCTGTTTTAAGGAGTGATATTGAAGGATATTTAGAAATTTATAATAACAGGTAATTATGGCGCAGCAACTATCAGAAATTAAAGGACGTATCAAATCTGTTTCATCCTCCCTTCAAATAACGAAGGCGATGAAACTCGTTTCCTCTGTAAAAGTTACAAGATATCGTCAAAAAATTCTCTCTAATCGTCATTTTATTGAGGAGTTAGAATCGATAACTAAGTCACTTTTATCGGTTTGTTTAGAAAAAGATACTCCTTATTTACAAGAGAATAAAGGTGTAAAAGGTAATCTCTATCTCCTTGTTACATCCTCTCTTGGTTTATGTGGAGCGTATAATACAAACCTTTTTAAGTTTGCCGATTCTATCTTCACTCCTGACGACGAAGTAATCATACTCGGAAGTAAAGGATTAGGACACTACCAAAACACCAATCTAAATATCAATACATCATTTGGAGATTATAACTCTTCAGAAGAGGGAGAAAAGGTTTTAAAGATAACGAACTACTTAGTAGACTCCTTTAGAAATAAAAAGTGTAAAGAAGTCCATATTATCTTTACCCATTATAAAAACTCCATTACCTTTAACCCAGTAGACTTTCTACTTTTACCTTTACCAAAAACCACGAGAAAGGATTCAGATCCTGAAATTATCTTTGAACCCTCTAAAAAGGTTTTAGTAGAAAGACTAGTGCCACTTTATTTAAATAGTTCCATTAATACAAAACTTATGGAAGCGGAACTCTCTGAGCACGCTTCGAGAACCCAAGCGATGGATAACGCCACCCAAAACGCTGAAGATATCCTTGATGACTTATCACTTGAATACAATAAAGCTCGTCAAGGTAAAATAACTGAAGAAATAACTGAAATTGTCGCTGCGTCAAGCGACAAGTAAAGGAGGATAATATGCCAAAAGCGAAAAAAGATGAAATTAAAGGTATTATTGTTCAATGTGTTGGACCAATTGTAGACGTCAGATTTGATAATGCCCCTCTTCCTGAACTTTTAACCGCGATAAGAATTCCCTTAAAAGATGGAAAAGACCTCGTTTTAGAAGTTGAACAACATATTGGAGATGATGTTGTTAGATGTGTCAGTATGGGACCAACTGAAGGACTAGTCAGAGGAATGGAGGCTATCTCAACAGAGTCCCCAATTCAAGTCCCAGTGGGAGATGTAACACTAGGAAGAATGTTTAATGTACTAGGTGAACCAATTGATGAAAAACCACTTGGTGCACTTGAAAACTGTAAACGTATGTCAATTCATCGTAATCCTCCCGCTTTTAAAGACCAATCTGTCAAAACAGAACTCTTTGAAACCGGAATTAAAGTTATCGATCTTCTTTGTCCTTATGTTAAAGGCGGTAAGATTGGACTCTTTGGAGGAGCGGGTGTTGGTAAAACAGTCCTTATTCAAGAGTTAATGCACAATATTGCCAGTGAGCAAAATGGTATTTCTGTTTTTGCAGGCGTTGGTGAAAGAAGTAGAGAAGGTAATGACCTATATAATGAAATGACTGAATCTGGGGTATTAAGTAATACCGCATTAGTTTTTGGTCAGATGAATGAACCACCAGGAGCAAGAATGAGAGTGGGACTCTCTGGTCTTACTATGGCGGAATATTTTAGAGACTACCAACATAAAGATGTCCTTCTCTTTATCGATAACATCTTTAGATTTACTCAAGCGGGAAGCGAAGTGTCCGCACTTCTAGGTAGAATGCCTTCTGCCGTAGGATATCAACCAACACTCGCTACAGAAATGGGTCAACTACAAGAAAGAATTACCTCCACAGTGGATGGATCAATTACCTCAGTTCAAGCAATTTACGTCCCTGCGGATGATTTAACAGACCCCGCACCTGCCACAACATTCTCTCATCTTGACGCAAGAACTGTGCTAGATAGATCTATTGCTTCATTAGGTATATACCCCGCGGTAGATCCACTTGCTTCCTCAAGTAATGCTCTTGAAGTATCCGTAGTGGGAGAAGAGCATTATAAAGTCGCTCGAGGAGTGATAGAAATCCTCCAGAAATATAAGGAACTATCCGATATCATTGCAATTCTTGGTATGGATGAACTATCTGACGAGGATAAAAAGACTGTGGAAAGAGCAAGAAAGATTCGTAACTTCCTCTCTCAACCATTCTTCGTTGCCACGCAATTTAATGGTATTGATGGAATATTTGTCAAACGAGAGGATACAGTTAGATCGTTTAAAGCAATCCTCGATGGAGAAGCTGATGATCTACCAGAAGCCGCCTTCTTATATGTAGGCACAATCGAAGACGCAAGAAAGAAGGCTGAGACATTATAATTATGCCCGATACAATCCATGTTGAAATCTACACACCTTTAAAAAAATATCTCATGATCGATGTCGATTTCATTTCTGTGCAGTCTGATAAATATCGTTTAGGTATTACCCCACATCACGCTGAAATGATATCCACAATTGCCATCAGTTATTTAGAGCTAAGAAGCGGAGATGATAGGTTTCACTATGCGGTTGGAAAAGGGATAATCCACGTCGAAAAAATGAGAGCAACAATTCTCGTTGATACAGTCGAAGAAGCCTCTGAAATTGATCTAGAAAGAGCAAAAGCAGCAAAAAACCGCGCAGAAAAAAGGCTCGCTGATAATACGAGCACTGATATTGATCGAACGAGAGCGGAAGAAGCTCTATTAAGGGCAAACACCAGAATTAATGTTGCGAGCTCAAATTCTATTTAAAACCCTTTAAAAATTCGTCAATTGCGGACTTATCTACATTATTTACAAGGTTTTCTACCTCACTAGATGAGATAGAAGTGAGATTAGGAGTCGATAAATCGAGTCCTTTTTTCGTTAATGTTTCATTTAAAATCTCTTCAGTTTCATCGGTGTTAATAAAAAGGACAGGGGTTTTCTTTTTGTTTACCGCCCAATAAGTGTAGTTATATAAATCTAGATCACTACTAGAATAGGTAAAAAGAATGTAGTCATTATAGTTCTCATTATATAGTTCAAACGACTCATTTAAACTTAAACGATAAAGATTATCTAATTTCACAAATGATTTTAAACTACCTTTTAGTCTACTAGAAGTCGAGGCTACACGGGAAGAGGCTACATCCACAATGAGTTCTCCATCTCTAATAATCATCACTCTAGGAGTGTAGAATTCAAAAGGGAAAAGGATAGAGTCAAAATCATTTAGTTTCTCATAAGTTGAGTAGTTATATGTGTATCGATAAATGGTCGCTGGATAAGACTCAAAAACTTCTCTAAAGTTTGCGTTTGCGACTATACAGTGAGAACAGTTTACATCATGGATAAAAAGCGGAAAACTAAGCTCGGCTTTTAGCATTGCAATAATATCTTCCGCTTCAAGTTCCACAAAAGGATTAATCTCTTCATCTTGAAGGTCTATAACCTCTAAATCATAGTTATATAATCCCTTTACCGAACTAGAACTGCAACTAGTTAGAAGTAAGGGAATAATGGCTAGTAAAGAAACAAGTGATTTTTTCTTATGCATATGTTTATAATATAGGTGAAATCTAAAATTGTTAAGTAAATTAGAATCTAAGGAGAAAAAATATGAATAACGCTTGGCACGACGTAAATGCTTCTCGTGTAACTCCAGAGAAGTTTGTAACCTTTATTGAAATATCTAAAGGTAGTAAAACAAAATATGAACTAGATAAAGAAACTGGTCTACTGGTTTTAGATAGAATTTTATTTACATCTAGTATTTATCCACAAAACTATGGATTTATTCCTTTAACATATGGAGAAGATTATGACCCACTTGATGTCTTACTTTTATCAAGTGAACCAATTGTTCCTCAAACCCTAGTGGAGTCTCGCCCTATTGGAGTGCTTTATATGGTGGACCAAGGTTTAAGAGATACAAAGATTATCGCTGTCGCTACCTCTGATCCTTTCTATAATATATATAATGATATTAGTGAACTCCCTAGCCATATAATCGATGAGATTAAACACTTCTTTACTGTCTATAAAGAACTAGAAGGTAAACCCACCGCTATAGAAGAGTCTGCAGGAGCTAAAGAGGCTAAAAAACTCATTGACGCAGCAATTAAATCATATAAAAAGAATATTCAACCAACGATAAAGGCGGAACGTAAAGCAAGAGGATACTAATCCTTATTTATGAATCACATTATCTTATATCAACCAGAAAAACCCCAAAATACGGGTAATATTATGAGAACTTGCACTGTAACAGGTGCAGTTTTACATATAATTGGACCTCTGACTTTTTCTCTTGACGATAAATCTTTAAAGAGAGCGGGTCTAGATTATATCGAAGATTTAAAATGGCACTACTACGAGTCTTATGAAGACTTTTTAGAGAAGTTTGGAAAAGATAAAGATATCTATTATGTCACACGATATTCAAATAAGGTATACACATCTTTTGACTACTCGGATACCACAAAAGACTATTACTTTATGTTTGGAAAAGAATCTACTGGTATCCCTCATGATATATTAAGAGCACACGAAGATAGAATCATTAGGATTCCCATGAAAATGAACTCAAGAAGTTTGAATTTATCTAATTGTGTCGCTATTATTTTATACGAGGCATTAAGGCAACAATCGTTTAATGACCTAGCCACTCATGAAACAATCAAAGGAGAAAACTTCCTCGATGAAGAAATTAAAAAGTAAAGTTCTATGTCTAGTTAGTGCATTATCCCTTTTAGCAGGTTGTAATTCAGGATCAACTTATTATTTTCCTATGGACCGTGTAGAGGAGGGTGCCTTTTTAACAATTAGTCTCGATGAACTTTATGATAGAGCAATAACAAACGCCGAAACACTAGTGGTGTTATTTACCCAACCATCGTGCGCTAGTTGCACAGAGGCAAAAGAACAAGTTAATGCATACTGCGAAATGGAGTCCGTTATTATGTATAACTGCGAGATAGTGGACGCCGCAGATGCAGAATACGCAAATAAAATAGTAACAACCGCTGATAAAGCCTTCCCACTATATGAAGAAGATGAAGAAGGCAATGCCGAGCTTATGTTACCTGTTTGTTATTTCTTTATGGAAACTTATGTCGTTTTTACAGTGAGTCTTGATTTTGTCGACTTTTTTACCACGCATATAACCTTTAACGATTAGTTTTTATAGTAAGGTTTCATATTATTTAATACTAGTTTAGTGGAAGGATCAATCTTATTGATTCTTTTTTCGTTATAGTTTCTTAAAATTACTTGTCCTTCTTTTTCACCCTTTTTGATGTTCTTTACTTGGGTATAATGGACGCTTCCATCTTCTTGTCCGCTTAATAAAAGTGCAATAGAAGAAGCTATTTCAAATTGCTTCTCGCTTGGATTATCATTGCAGATTATCACATGGGATCCAGAAAGACCAGCGATATGGACAAAGACATATTCTTTATTTGCCCATTTATGAGTGAGATATTCATTTTGCTTAGAGTTTTTACCAAAGCAAATCCTTCCTTCCTTTGCATTAACATAATAAAACAGTGCTTTTCTTTCCTTCTTATTTCTATTTGCACTCGTTTTAAAATGAAACTTTAAAGCGATATCATTTATCTCCTCTTCATTTAAATAAGGGAAGATATTTATCTCTTGTTTATATTCTTCAATCTCATCATTCACTCTCACTAGCTCATGGTCAAAGGCTTTAATTTCATTTTTTAGTTTTCGATATTTCTTAAATAAAACATTAGCATTTTCGACGGCATTAAGATTTTTGTCGTAGTTTTTTTCGTTTTCTTTGATGAGCCTATTTAGCTCTTCTTCATTATTCTGATAAGTAAGTAGTAAATTCGCAAAATCCATTAAATCTTCAATATTTTCTTGGTTATTTATTTTCTCTTCCATTAAACTTTTGGTTTTTTCTGCGGTTTTTAACTTACTCTTTAATAGGGATAGGACAGGAGAGGATTTAGCCTTTCTTCTTCTAAGGAGTGCGTTATTATATTCCTCAATCCCATTCTTGTTATACTCTTGAAAGCTAATCTCGTCTGTTAGTGTTAGTTCATTCTTTTTTCGAGCGATATATTTTTGACCTTTAACAACTGGACGAGGACTATCCTCTTGTTTATATCTAGTGGCTTGTTCTATAACACCATCTTCATCCACGAGAATCATATTTGTCGCAGTGGGAATTAGTTCGATTAGAAGGTGCTTTGTGCTTTTTAGAAAGTACTCATCTGTTTGGATAAATTTGATATCAATAATTCTATCTTCGTTATACTGGCTGATACTTACTACATACCCATCTTTAACATATTTACGAAGCCATTCATTATCTTTATTCTCGATGGTAGAAACCGTTAAATCATCCTCGATTAGATATAGTGCAGGGTTATTTGCGTAGAGCGAAATAAATAGTTTCTTTTTTCTATCTTTAGAAAAGATAAAAAGAAAGTCATTTGGAGAGACAAGTGTTATATTCCCTATATAAGAGTTAGAGTAAGTCTCATTTAGGATTTTTGCAATTTGGGATATAAGATTATTTGTCAGTTTCATACTATTAGTATAACTTTTAATTAACTTTTTGTTTAAATATTTAGTTTTTTAGCAAATATTTGCAAAATCCAATCGTGCAAAATATAATAAAAGGTTACATTATGGAAGGTAAGGGTTTACTTATTATTCTCTCTGGTCCTTCAGGTGTTGGTAAAGGGACTGTAAGAGAGGCCGTTATGAAGGAAACGGATTTAGATCTTTCCTATTCTATTTCTATGACCACTCGCCCTCCTAGACCAGGAGAAAGAGACGGAAGAGAATACTACTTTGTGGATGATAAAACATTCAATAAGAATATCAAAGAAGGTAATTTCCTTGAGTGGTGTGAGTTTGTAGGGCACCGGTATGGCACTCCAAAAGACAAACTCGAAGAGATGCGAAATAACGGAGAGAATGTCTTTTTAGAGATTGAAGTTACCGGAGCGGCTCAAGTTCTAGAAAAAGTAAAAAAGGATCCTAAGGTTTTATCTATCTTTTTAATGCCTCCTTCTGAACAGGCTCTTGAAGATAGAATCCGTTCCCGTAAGTATGAAAGCGAAGAAGCAATTAAAGCTAGACTCGATAAAGGGATTAAAGAAATGGAAGCGGCTTCTTCTTACGATTATGTCGTTTTAAATGATTATGTTGATAGAGCGTCAAGAGAGATAATCCACATCATTAAAAACGCCTTAAAAGAAAACGAAAACTCATATTAAAAATATAGTCAAAACATATTATAATTAACTTATGTTAATTCTTGATGTCTATCCTCAATACACCCAAAGCGCTTTAGAGCACTCTTTTTCTTATCTTTATGATGGAACAAAAAATGTTGATAAGGGCTATAGAGTTAAGATTAACTTTGGTCATCAATCAATCGTAGGGCTCGTTTATGGAGTAACAAAAACTAAAGAATCTAAAGAAGAGATAGAAACAAGACTAGGAAGAAAGATATCTTATATTGAAGATGTTATCGACTCTGAACCAGTTTTAAATGATGACCTCTTTAATCTTGTGGATGAAATAGAAAAATACTACCTATGCGGGAAAGTTGCTATCTTACAAAATATCCTTCCTAAATCCTTAAATGTTAAAAAGAGTGCGTTGAGCGCTCCAAAAATTGCCTATGATTCATATCTAGAAATTAATGGAGAATATAATGAAGATGGTTTAACCCCAAAACAAGTAGAAGTCTATTCATACATTAATTGTCGTAAACGTGTTTTAAAAAATGAAATAAAGTCAGTCTCTATAATTAATAAGCTATTATCCTTAGGTAAAATTAAAGTCACCCAAGAAGAGAAGCGCCGTTTAAAAGTGGATTCCGATTTTGAACAAGAAGTCCACGAGTTAACCGAAGAACAAAAAGCGGTTATCGATGAGTTTAATAGTAGTGATGACCAGGTATATCTCTTAGAGGGTGTTACTGGTAGTGGTAAAACAGAGGTATATCTTACTCTTGCAGAGCAGTATCTAAAGATGGGTAAGTCTATCTTAATGCTCGTTCCTGAAATCGCTTTAACAAAAGCCATGAGTGAATACTTTATCTCTAGATTCCATTCGGATGTCGCTATCCTCCATTCTAACCTTACTCCTGCTGAACACTACGATGAATATCGCCGTATCCAAAATGGACAGGCTAAGATTGTCGTGGGGGCAAGAAGCGCTATTTTTGCTCCTCTCTCTAATATTGGTCTAATAATCTTAGATGAAGAGCATACAGAATCTTATAAACAAGATACTTACCCTTATTACCACGCTAGAGATATTGCTCTAATGAGAGCGAGAATGCATAAAGCAAAGGTAATTCTAGGTAGTGCTACCCCATCTCTTGAATCAAGAGCAAATGCTTCTCGAGGGAGATATCATCTTTTAAAACTCAATAAGAGGATTAATCAATTACCTCTTCCAAGAACAAATATCATTAATATTACAAAGAGAGATCAGTTTGATAAACGCTCCTCATACTTTACGACGACATTAATTGAAGCAATGCAAGAAAGACTAGATAACCATGAGCAGATTATCCTCCTTGTCAATAAAAGAGGATTCTCTTCTCTTACTTGTAGGGAATGTGGCCAATCAATCCTTTGCCCAACATGTAAAGTTCCTCTTATCTATCATAAAACCGATAATACCTTAAAGTGTCATCACTGCAACTACGTGATGGCGATGACCGAGGCTTGTCCTAACTGTGGATCAAGCCATCTCATTAAACTCGGTTATGGAACGGAGAAAGTAGAAGAAGAAGTAAATAAACTCTTCCCAGAAGCGGTTACATTAAGACTTGATAGTGATGCGGCAAAAGGAAGAAACTCCATCAAAGAAATAATCGATGACTTCTCTAGTCAAAAAGCGGATATCTTAATTGGCACCCAGATGATAGCTAAAGGTCATGACTTTAAAAATGTCACCCTCGTCGGTGTGATTAATGCGGACCTTGGACTATCCACCCCATCATATCGAAGTGCGGAAAGAACCTATCAACTACTTACCCAAGCGGTAGGAAGATGTGGTCGCGGTGATAAAAGAGGAGAGGCGATTATTCAAACCTATAGTCCTTCCCATTATGCAATCACTTGTGCTTCAAGACAAAACTATGAGACGTTTTATAAAATCGAGTTACAAAATCGAAAATCTTTGCAATATCCTCCCTATTATTTCCTTTGTGCGATTAAAATTGACGCAAAAAACGAAGACGATTGCATAAAAGCGTCACAAAAAATACTTATTTCCTTACAAAAGCTATTTGGTAAAAATGCTTCTATTTTTGGTCCTGTTTTACCTTATATCCCCTATATGGATGGACGTCATCATCGTTCAATTCTCCTTAAATACCAAGACTCAAAACTTATTAGGGATGGTTTAGCGGATATTAAGGATTCTTTAGTGCGGGAGGGCAATATCAATGTTTACATTGATTTTGATCCCTATGATTTCTAAAATATTGTATAATTCTAGCGAGGTAAAAATTTATGATTAGTATTACGATTATCGGTCTTGATCAGTTCCTTGTGGGAGATATCTCTGAGACCTGCACCAAAAACCTAGCAAACTTATATGAAGTTAGTGAGGATGACATCTTTTTTGTCGCCCCTGAAAATATGTATTTCCATAATGGGATGGATCAAACGATGTGGAATGTTCTCGTTAGAGTGCACGCACCAAGTGACCTAGAAGATTTTGAAAAGGAAGCCTCTGATATAATAAGTGCGGCAATTGGAGATAACGCCATCAACCTCGCTGTGGAATTTGACTACTATAATCCTGAACACCGCTACGAAAGAACCAATGAAGATTACCCAAAATTCATCACAAAAGAGAATTCTGTAGAGGTTGAACAAGACGATGAATTTGAAGACGAAGAAGATGAAGAAAATGACGATGAGATCTATACAGGTGACATTTTCCAAGACTTCAATAAAAAGATGAACGGAAACTAAATTTTTACATTGTAAATATTTTTATATTTTAAATATAAAACATTTAAATTATAATTAAAATGTGGAAATACTTGATGGTAGTTATGCTGTTTTGATTGATGTCCTTGACAATGGTCTTAACTTTAATGTGGCATTAAAACACTATGAAAGCGCTAACCAAATAAGTGGAAAAGAGAAGAATGAAATATCGATTGTCGTAGGCTGTGTCTTGCGACATTATTTTATTTTTAAAGATCTAGTCGCAAAATATTTTGGTGAACTTTCCACAAAATCCGAGGTAGCTCTCTTTATTTTGATGGCCCAACTTCGCTTTTTAACGGAGCATGTAGACCAAGAGGGTGTGATTAAATTTACCACCGATAAACTCCAAGAAAATAACGTCAGTTACGATCAAAAAACCTTTGATTCTTTTCTCGATTATATTAAAAATTCCCCCACTTTAATTCCCTTGGATGTTGCAAATGATTCTCTAGATTACATATATTACCGTTTTAATATCCCTGTCCCTATTGTCAAAATGTGGCAGAAATACCTAGGTAAAAACCAAACATATAGGGTTTTAAAGACTTTCTCAAAAAGTGCGCAAAAATTCTATATGATTAACCATCTAAAAATCAGCGATGAAGAGTTTGATAAAAAGTATGGTGAAGCCCTGTTAAGAGTAGAGAATCATCCAAATATGGTGACCCCTAACCTCGAGTATAAGAGTAAAGATAAACTTACCCAAGCGGTGAATAACTATGAGATATTCTCTTTTACCTTAGGGTTAGATGAACTCATCTCTTCTTTAAATATCGATCCTCTTTCTTCTATCGCCGTACAAGACGATGGACTTTCAACCCTCTATATTGGTCTATCCAATGCCTTATCTAATCAGCAAAACAAAATTGATGTGATGACAGATAACGGCAGTGAATACTATAAAATTACCAAATCATTAAAATCATATGGGATTACGAATATGAGGTTCTATCATGCCTCTCCATCTTCGTTTATCACTTGTATAAGTGAACCTGTTGATTACTTCATCCTCGCTCCAAGAAGTTCTAACTTTGAACTTTTACGACTCTCCCCTGATTACTCTATCCACTTTAAGACATCCTCTTTAGATGAGTTAATCTTAAATGAGAGAGCGAGTCTCGATGAAGCTTCTAAACTCTTAAAAGAGGGGGGAAAACTCGTCTATGCGATTTCAACAATTTCTTCAAAAGAATCACATGGACTCATTAAGTCGTTTTTAAATGATAATCCTGACTTTACCCTTCTAGTAGAAAAACAGCATCTCCCTACGGACGAAGAAAAATGTTCCCTATATTACGCAATCCTTCAAAAGAAGGAGTAAGGGAGTATGATTAATCTATATGGCGTGGAACTTCATAAGCTTGAAGCCCTAATGGAGGCGGAGGGTCAAAAGAAGTATCGGGCCACCCAACTATATACATGGATGTATGAAAAAAAGGCTCAGTCATTTGACCAGATGACTGATATTTCTTTATCTTTTAGGGAAACGCTTAAAGAAAAGTACACTCTAGAGATCCCTAAAGTTCACACAAGACAAGTATCAACTGACGGCACTATTAAACTCCTTTTAGAGATGAATGATGGATCGAAAGTGGAAACAGTGTTAATGCGATATAACTATGGTAATGTTGCCTGTGTCTCCTCTCAAGTCGGTTGCGAAATGGGGTGCTCTTTTTGTGCCTCAGGACTCACTGGGAAAAAAAGAAACCTCGAAGTTAGTGAAATGGTAGGAGAGATACTCTGTTTAAATAACGAACTTAGAGAAGAAGGAAACGGAGAAAGAGTGTCTCATATCGTCTTAATGGGAACAGGAGAACCCTTTGATAACTACGATAATGTCATGGACTTTATTCGCATCTGTAATAACCAAAAAGGGTTATCGATAGGCGCTAGACATATAACTGTCTCTACATGCGGAATCGTCCCAGGAATAAAGAAATACGCAAGAGAGGGTTTACAGACTAACCTTGCGATTTCTTTACACGCCCCAAATGACGAGTTAAGAAATAGTTTAATGAAAATTAACCACACTTTTCCATTATCTAGTATAATGGAAGCAGTCAGGGAATATATTTCTATTGCCGGACGAAGAGTGACTTATGAATATGTCTTAATCCAAGATGTAAATGATTCTTTAGGGTGCGCAAAAGAACTTGTGGATCTAGTGGGTGACACTGAAGGTTATGTAAATTTAATTCCTTATAACGAAACAAATTTATGTAACTATAAAAGATCGCCTCAGTCGCGCGTCTATGCTTTCGCGGATTATCTCAATGAGCACGGAGTAAACACCACAATAAGAAAGGAGTTTGGGTCTGATATCGATGCTGCCTGTGGACAGCTGAAAGCCAAAATCGAGACAAAATGAGTAAGAAGAAAAAAGTCCTAAAAGGTAATTTTGTCTTTAAGTCGGATATTGGAGAGGTAAGACTCACAAATGAAGACCGCTCTCTTGTTTTGACTAACTCTAATGGTGATGTGCTTCTTCTTGTCGCCGATGGTTTAGGAGGAGAGAGAAAAGGCGATTATGCCGCTCAAATTTGTGTCGATACAATAAGAGATTCATTCCTCTCTTTAAAGAAGTTTAGAACGCGAATAAGAGCCTTTTACTGGACAAGAGCAATCTTACGTAAAGCTAATAGTGAAATATATAATCAAAGTCTATCCGCTCCTGATTACCAGGGAATGGGTACCACAGTAACAATGGTTTTACTGACGCACTGGGATATGTTTATCGCTCAAGTTGGAGATTCAAGAGCCTATGCTCTCTCTAACGGAGAACTCCTCCAATTAACCGAAGATCAAACCCTAGTTCAATATTACTATAAAACCGGAAAAATTAGCCAAGAGCAACGCGACAATCACCCTCAAAAAAATATCCTAACCAACGCTCTTGGAATTTATCCAACCCTATCTGTAAGTGTTAGGTTTTCTAGGTATTACGGAGAGACCCTCTTTTTATGTAGTGATGGTCTTTATAACAACATGCCTCGATCTGATATAAGGGACATCCTTTTAATGGATGAAACACTCTCGATTAAAGCGGATATGCTAGTGGGTGCTGTTTATAAATACGGCGCCCCTGATAACTTATCGGTTGTGATATGGGAGGCCACCAAATAATGGAACTCAAAACTGGTGTCATTATTGATTCGCGTTACCGTGTCACCGGTAAAATCGGTCATGGTGGGATGGCGGACGTCTATGAAGCCCACGATATCGTTAGAAAACGAATCGTCGCGGTTAAGTTTATCCGCGAAGACGTCATGTCTAACTATAAGAATGTCCAACGTTTTGAAAATGAAGCAAGAATTGCCGCTTCCCTAAACCATCCAAATATCATTAAAGTCTATGACCATGGATCATATAAAAACGTTCCTTATATCGTCCATGAATATGTTCCAGGACAAACCTTAAAAGAGATACTCGATTATCGTTGTCCCTTAACTATACCTGAAGCAGTGGATATTATGCTTCAAGTAACGTCAGCCCTAATCTACGCTCATCATAAAGGAATTATCCATCACGATATAAAACCACAGAATATCTATCAACAGCCTGATGGGAGAGTGAAACTAGGTGATTTTGGTATCGCACAGATTGAAGAAATCGGAAAAGACACCAGAGCAAAAGGAGACGAGATACAAGGATCAGTCCATTATATCGCTCCTGAAATCGTCCAAGGACATAAGGGTAAGGCTCAAGCGGATATATACTCCTCAGGGGTGACCCTTTTTGAGCTTGTAACAGGTCACGTTCCATTTGAAGGTAAAACCGCGATAGAAACCGCAGTGGCTCATGTTAAGGAGAAATTCCCCTCTCCAAAAATCTATGTTCCTACCTGCCCCGATGAGCTAGAACGAATCATTTTAAAAGCGACGAAAAAGAAACCTTCAAAGAGATATAAAAACGCCACACAATTTCACGATGATCTACAAAAGTTTAAAGAAAACTATGATAAGGAACAACCAGAGAAGCAAGGATTCTTCTC
This sequence comes from Coprobacillus sp., assembly GCA_021203745.1. Lineage (GTDB taxonomy): Bacteria > Bacillota_I > Bacilli_A > RFN20 > CAG-826 > JAJQAP01. Next base: position 2,355 of record JAJQAP010000017.1, on the reverse strand, counting down.
TAAGCTATTTGGGTTTAAGTAATGGATGGATTAGTTGTTGGAGCATCATCATCTTTATATATTGTTGAGAGTGAGGGTATTCTATATCGATTAACCCCTCGTGGACTCTTTAGAAAAGAAAAATTGCATGTTTTAGTGGGTGATTACGTCGATTTTGACGAAAATCGTCTTTGTATTACTAGAGTTAAAGAGAGAAAAAATACCTTAAAAAGACCTCCAATCGCTAATGTTGATCAGATTTTAATCGTGATGTCGTTAAAAGAACCTGATTTTTCTTTATATTTACTTTTAAAATACCTAACATATTGTAATTGGTGTGGAATAACTGCAAAGATTATTCTTACAAAATCCGACCTAGACGAAAAAGAAAATATCGATTATATTCTCGCTTTACTCGATAAATTAAAAGTGGAGCACTTTATTATTTCGAACAAAACAAAGGAAGGTTTTGACACTGTCAAAAATCTCTTTGATAAACATATATCTGTTTTGATGGGCCAAACTGGCGTGGGTAAATCATCCTTTCTTAATTCGCTTGATCCTAACTTTGCTCGAGAGATAGGCGATTACTCCTATGCCCTAAATCGAGGTAAGCATAAAACGACAGATGTTACGCTTCTTCCTTATCTCAATGGTTATATTGCAGACACTCCTGGTTTCTCTTCTTTAGAGTTAGAGTTAGGGATTAACGATTTACCTAAATACTTCCCCTTGTTTTCACCTGCCTATCTATCCTGTTATTACAGTGATTGTAAGCATATGAGTGAACCAAAATGTGAAGTTAAAAAGCAAATAGATGAGGGTATCATTCCCCAAGAGGTGTATGATATATATTGTAAGATGTATGATGAAATCATCAATGGAGAGAAATGATGAAAAGAAATGTTTTAATTGCCGCTTCAATCCTTGACTCAGACTTTGCGCATCTAGAAGATGAAGTTAAGGCTGTCGAAAAACTCGGTGCAGACTACATCCATTACGATATTATGGATGGTCATTTTGTGAATAACATTTCCTTTGGTTCTCCTGTTGTTAAAAAGATTAGTCCAATTCATTCTTTAGTTAATGATGTTCATCTTATGATTAGCGAACCAGAAAAATACTTTGATAAATTTATTGAAGCGGGAGCAGATATCATTACTTTTCATTATGAAGCAGTAAAAGAAGAAGAAATAAATTCCCTTATTGATTATCTCCATTCTAAAGGTGTTAAAGCGGGACTATCGATTAAACCTGCGACTCCCGCAGAGAAAATCTTTAAGTATCTAGATAAACTCGATTTACTCCTTGTTATGAGTGTGGAACCAGGCTTTGGTGGTCAGTCATTTATGGAGAGCGCACTAGCTAAAATCTCTGCAATTAGAAAGTATATCGATGAAAATGCAGCGAAATGCGTTATTGAAGTAGATGGAGGAATCAACGAAAAAACAGCTAGAGATTGTGCTCTTGCAGGTGTTGATGTTTTAGTGGTTGGATCATTCCTCTATAAAAATGATAAAGCCAAAGCGATGGCGAGTTTAAAAGAGGCGATAAATGTATAGTTTAATTTTAGTAGTGGGCATTATTGCCATCGTTTTTTTTATCGTAAGTTTAATTGCTCATACTTATACATATCAAACGACCACTAAGACAAAATATTCATTCTTAAATAGATTTCCCTACGAATTAAATGATTCTTTTGATCCAAGAAAAAATATTACAGGGAATTTGACGATAACCTTTGCCCTTTTACTCGAGGTTGTTTTTTATCTTTCGATGATTTCAACCTTTAATTTTAGTTCTGGTTATCTCTGGTTTACCGCGATTGGTGGAATACTTGTTGCGATATTCTCCTTTTTCCTCTATTTCTTACCCTTTAGATATTTAAATGCTCATATAGGTCTAGCCACTGGTTCGTTTGTCATTATCCTTGCAATTGCCGTGAGCCTCTCTTTAAATACAGGGTTTTATTTAACTGATTATATGAACTTTATGATAGATAACTCTTACACCGCAGAATTCTGGGACTGTGTTATCTCTATAGTTATCTCGATAGTGGTGGGTCTTATCTTATTAATTATTCTTTTTTATACACTGACAAAAAAGAACCCCTTTAAGCTACAAGAAATCGTTCATGATGATGGGACGAAAGAATATGTGAGACCAAAGTATTTTGCTTTTGCTTTAATGGAGTGGTCCTCAATCTTTGCTTCCTTTATCTTAATCATCTCGGTGATTCTCTATTTATATGGAGCCCCTTCTTATCTATCTTTATAAAACAAAAAAGACGCCTTGCGTCCTTTTTTAGTTTGCTTCTAATCTTACTTGCTGTTTTTAAGAAGAGAGCGGTAGGCATGTGCACTCATACGAACTTGC
>JAJQAP010000050.1:66553-67824 GCA_021203745.1 Coprobacillus sp. | reverse complement strand
ATGAATGGGTTTCTATTACCCTGATATTCATAGATTCTGTTGTTTCTCTGTGTTTCAAAATCGTCCACTGGATCTTCGCTGTTCCATTCTAAGAGTGTTGAGAGTCTCCCAAAGGTTAAATCCTCATTTACACTAGTAAAATCATCGACAAGATCAAGCTCTTCATACATTGCATACATATAGAGACATATTCTGGCCACATCTCCACGATGATCATGTGTTCTATCACCTTCATTATATTTATGCTGAGTTCCACTTCCAACAGTTGTGGGATCACTAACGTTAGGGAAGAAGAAGTTTGAATCATCATATGTATCAAAGTACTTATCAGACTTAAAGTTATTCACTGGTTTACAACTTACTCTGAGGTTATGTAAATCCGAGTAGTGACCCACACTAGAGCCAGATGGACGATAACTACCATCTTCATCCAAAGTTATCTTCATATGAGCACAAGGCCAGACATGCTCCCTATCCGTTCTTGCGCTATCCCAGTAAGCAGGGATCTTATCTCCATCATAACATCCTAGCATATATCCAGGATTATCAGGATCTTCATCTGAATATGGGAACATGTACCTAACATCATCATACGTATATCTTGTTTGCGGTTCATTCTTCTCTTGTAATTCACTTCTTAAAGCCTCTCCTGTAAGAGTTAGGTCCCAAGTAGAATAGTAGGACTCCCAAGTATCATCAATAGCAGTGTATTTTGTGGCTTTAACATTATTAACTCCAGGCACAACAGGTTGAGGATCATATTCAGGGTCTTCTAAGTCTTCTGCGACAAGATTTAAGGATGAATCCTCCCTTGTATATATATCAAAGGTTATTGATCTTAAATAGAAAGCATTTTTACCGCTTGCCCATAGGGATATGAGTAGACTGTCTCCAAAGATAGAGATATCTGAGTATTCCGCACTATAGGCATATTCCATATCAGTACCAGGTGTAGAATATGTTCCTGAACCAAGCTCTGAAGAAGATGGGAATGATATTGAATAAGCGCCAGTTCCACTTGTGGTGGTAAATAGTTGAACAGAGATATTTGTAAGCTGGACATCCTCACCAAAATCAACACTTATTGTCCAAGGATCAGATTGAGGATTATTGTTAGATCCAATTTGAACTCCTCTATCAAATTGACCATCTTTTCCAATATATGTAGCGGCACTATACTCCCAAGTTAAACCACCCACAGTTACAGTTCCACCTGCGGCTTTAATATCATCTGTACTCCATTTATGGGCATATGATTGATATCTTGTATA
>JAJQAP010000050.1:0-66453 GCA_021203745.1 Coprobacillus sp. | reverse complement strand
AGGTAGGATATGGATCTAGATCAGGGTCAGGCTCGGGATCAGGTTCGGGGTCAGGTTCGGGGTCAGGCTCTGGATCGGGATCAGGATCAGGTTCTGGATCTGGTTCGGGGTCAGTATCACCACCAGGATTTGGATCGGGGGTTGGATCGGTGTCTGAGGTATCATCATCATCCCCAGTTTTTCCGCTTGAATCATCATCTGAAGGATTTTGTTCTAAATCAGTATCCTCACTAGATTCAGTCGAGGAACCGCCAATATTAACATTGATATCTCCTTCAAATGTACACGATGATAAAGAAAGGACAAATACCGCCGCAAATAGGAAGAGTGATTTTCTTTTCATATAAGTTCTCCTTTAACTAAATAATCTATCAGCATATTCAGGGTGATCAATAAATGGATTTCTATTGCCCTGATATTCTTCTATTCTATTGTTTCTTTGTTTTTCAAAATCATCCACAGGATCTTCACTGTTCCATTCTAAAATTGTTGTTAAATATCCATATGTTACATTTGTGTTTGTATTTTGACTATCACTTAAAACAAGTTGATCATATTCAGTATACATATAGAGTAAGATTCTCGCGGTGTCTCCACGATGATCACCTTCTCCTACATTGACAAAGTAGCAGTTGGATTGATTTTGATTGCCCACAAAATAATCTGCTTTATTTCCGTTTGCGGATGGGCTAGACACCCTGATGTTATGCATATCAGTATATGGACCTTTATCGCTATTGCCGGGTCTTTCTTTTTCGTTAATACCACTCATATGGGCACAAGGCCAGACATGTTCTCGATTCCAAGAGGCACCATAATCCCAGTCGTGAAGAACGTCCTTACCATCATAAATGCTATAGAGATAACCACTATTAGATGGGTCTTCATCTGTATATAATAGATTATATCTTAAATCACCATATGTATACTGTGTCTTCACACTTGTGATATTTCTTAAATTAGTTCTTAATGTTTCTCCACTCATGGAATCAGTAATAGGAGCGTAGAGTTCATCTAGATTAGTGGTTACATTATACTTTCTATTTTGCGGCTGAAAACCCGCTCCAGTATCAGTGGTATCTCCGCTTGATAGAGATAGTTTAGATTCGCTTGATGTATAAACACCTAAGGTAATGGATTTTAAAAACATCGCTTTAGAGTTCGCAGTTAAAGTAATACTCAACTTTGAACCAGTTAAGTCTAATGATTCATAACTAAATTCATCGAGTGAGGTATTAGAATAAGCAACGTTTGAAGCAATACTTGTGGAGTCTAGGCTGATTGAATATTTTGCGGAGCCACTAGAGCCTACACACATGACAAGGGTTAAATCAGAGAGAATGACTTCTTCCCCAAAGTCAGTGGATAATGTCCAACCACCAGTTTGAGGATTGTTTGATGATCCAATTTGAAGACCTCTCTTTGCTTCGTTGGTGTCATCAGTAAAATAGGATGAAGAACCGTAACTCCAGGTTAATCCATTATGGGTTACACTTCCTCCATCTGTAGAGAATTGACTTTTAACAGGAACCCAATAATAGGTTTGATAAATCATATCGGATGTATCACTACCATCAGTATTATTAGATGTCGAGGTGGAACTAGACTCGCTCTCGCTTGTTTTTGTGTCGCTTGTAGTCTCGTTGCACGCACATAGTAATAGTGCAAATACTGAAGCAATAATTAATGATTTCTTACTGTTTTTCAAAATAAATGTTTCCTTTATGCAAATAAATTATTAGCGAGGTCAGGATAATCAATAAATGGATTTCTATTACCCTGATACTCATATATTCTGTTGTTTCTTTGAGTTTCAAACTCGTCCACAGGATCCTCTATATTCCATTCTAAGAGGGTATCAAGGACTCCCATAGTCCAAGATCCGGAGGGATTATTATTTAACTCGAGTGTACATTCATCATCGTATCTTCCATACCTAACATACATATAGAAGCATATTCTTGCGCAGTCCCCTCTAAAATCACCAACATAACGATGCTCTCCTTTTAAACCTGACGTGATATTAGGGTTAAAAGCATCGCCAGATGTAACCATTCCAAAGTAGGCATTGCCTCGTTTGTCGTTAGCGGTAACACAGGATGCTCTTAAATTATGCAAATCACTCGTTCGAGAAATAAGGTTATTATCTGTTTTTTCTCCACCCATTCTAGAACGTGGCCAAGTGTGTTCCCTATTCCATGTTTCTCCAGAGTCCCATTTAGCGGGGATTAAGTCACCATCATATGAACTATAGACATATCCAGGATAGCCGATAGCCTCATCTGTATAAACAAGCATATAACGGCAATCTCCATAGGAGACTTTTGTCATCACACTAATTAAATCGTGTAACTCTTCTTCAAGACTATCTCCAGTTTTATTCATATCTATATCAACATAATAAGAGGCAACATCCTCTAATGGGTCATAGTTTGTTTTTGCGGTCCCGTTAACTCCAGGTACCACGGGATCACGAGGAGTAACGCTTTCATCTAGTTCACTAGATTCAGAAACCTCATTCTTATTTTGGTTGTTACAACCACTGATTAAAAGGACGGACACTCCAAGAAGTAAAATGTACTTATTTAATCTTTTCTTCATAACTTCATTGTAGATAAAAAAAATCATTTATTCAACTGAATAAATGAAGGAGGTTTATATAAAAGTCTTATTAATCACTTAAACGATTAACAAGGACAATATCTATCGATTTTTTAGATTTATTAACTAGGTAATAGAGGCAAACACTCTCATCAACATAGACAAGGGTATAACCATTATATAAAGGATCAGTAGAGGTCACACTGTTATAACCCTCTGGTAATTTAGCTGTGGTTGTTAAGGAAGTTAAGATATCCACAAGTGGGGTAACACCTTTTTCTTGCTCTTCCTCTAATTTCTTAGTAAGTAGAGCACGTGTAGCGGCATCCGCTTTAAAGATATAATCTTTATTCTCTTCACTTGTAAAGAGATAAGCCTTATTTTCAGTTTCAGGATTTTGGACATTGATATTAACAATTGTGGTGGCTTCTTGGTTAGGAGCGTTAGCGCCCTCTCCAACAAGAGCTAGTTCACTACCAGATGCCGCTTCATCCACTGGCTTATGTTTACGATAGTAAAGAACAAATGGTAGTTCAAAGATTGTCACTAGGACGGCCGCTAAAGCGGTTAAGAATAAGAGATAGATGAGCCATCCCGATTTATCGTCATACTGGAAGATAGGTACTCCTTCTGGGAATCCAAAGACAAAGAAGAAGTTTGTAATCGAGTTAACAACTCTCTCACTACCGATTAAGTTGCCTTCCTCATCATAGATATTTGTGTATGTGATATTAGCAAATAGAGAGTTCACAACGAGTCCCATATATGCGCATAGGGCAAGAAGAGCAATAGAATAACCGATATCTCTTGCTCTAATACCTCTAAGACCACCAGATAGAGGAATATAGAATCCAAGGATAATAAGCATCGCATGATGGAGGAAGTACTGATATGGTCTAATATGAAGGAATGCTTCTTCATAAGGAATTGCATCAGAGAAGCATGTTGGCATTGCCACCGCACAAGCGGCTCCAACAATACAAGTTACAAACATAAATGGAAGGAGTATCTTATGGATTCTGCTGTCTTTCTTTGTGAAACAAAGGATGGCAATAAAGATTGTTTGGATTGAGCAAAGGTGTAATGGAACGTTTTCTGTAGGTAGGTATGGGGTTACACCGCCATCGGCGGTTGGTAGCATCTCTACAGACACTAAGACTTTCACTATCTCTGATACACAAGCATAGATAAAACAAACTAAAACAACCCGATCAAGTCTCACCTTGAAGTGACAGAGTATCACTAAAACAACCACGATGATTACGATGATGATTGCTAGCCAGATTAAGTGATAGGTTCCAAACATACTTTTTCCTTAACGAGTTTTATTTTACTATTTAATAATATTTTATCAATGATTTATTTTTTCCTTATTTAAAATTAAATAAGAGATAACGATTTATCTATTTAAATAAGCTTGCAAATATCAACTATTAACCGCGACTTTTGCGGGATAATACCTTTTAAAAATAACTAGAACATAAGAGATGATAAAGGTATTTAGAGCGACATCAAAAAACATAACTAGGCTTTGACAGGCAAGAATTAATAGATACATAGACAAGCCAAAACAAAGCGCTTTAATATAGGCGCCAAAACCCACCATAACGACTAGTTCGCTGATAAAACACCCAAAGGATATTTGATAAGTATTAAGAGGGATGTTTTTTGATTCCAACTTAGCAAAGTGACGATCAATTAAAACTGTGATAAGGATTATTAAACCAAATAATATAAAGGCCACTAAAGGTAAAACTATCTTCATCCAGAGACTAATAGAATAGGTTGATCCAAAGATAGTTACCTCATTATTTAATCCTAGGTATAAAGATAAGCCTATTAGGAGTAAAGACATTAAGATACACTCTAAAGAGAGAAGAAGGCTTTTGCTCTTCATATTTTTAATTAAACCAAAGATAAAAGAAGGTAGCACTCCTAGGAGTAAATAGATAAGGGTAATCTGAGGGAAATACCCATACGCGGACATATCAAAGATAAGGTATCCAAAGACATCGGAGAACACCCCAACAACCCCACCAAAAAGAGGTCCTAAAAGGAGTGAGGCTAATATAATTACCGCACAACCGCCAAAGGATATCCTAAGAAATGGGATAAAGGATATTGCATTGATCGCAATAATCTTATTAAAGATGATGGCAAGGGCAATAAAAAGACCCGCAAGGGTAATCTTGTTAACTAGACTCAAGTTCGTCTCTATAAAAAACTTCTCTTTAAACTTAGTCATCAAACATATCCTTTACAAGACCCACAAAAGCAAGAGAACCTGTAACTAAAATAATATCATCTGGATACTGTTCTATCTTTTCATTTATGAGTGCTTTATAGTCGCCCTTATATTGATACTCCTCCATAAAGAAGAATAGTTCCCTTTCCCCTCTTGCTCTAATATGAGGGAAGGTCGTCATCGTTAAATCATCACTGACAAGGTTAAGTGCTTGAAGCATTCCAGAAACATCTTTATCTTTAAAGCAAGCAAAAATAATATGAATTGGTTTCCCTTTTGCGTAACTTTCAATTGATTTTGCGAGGTTTTCACATGCTTCTAGGTTATGGGCGCCATCGAGAATAACTGTGGGGTTATCTCTTACTTTTTCCATCCTTAAAGGTAGTTCCATATTGAGTAAACCATTTCTCACTTGGGTCTCTGTTACTGGGATCCTATCCATTAACACTCTTACTGCTTCTAGGGCGATAGAGGCATCCTCTATGGAGTAGTAGGCACTGAATCTAATCTTGACATCCTTATATGTATAGTAGGTAAAGGTATAACCTTCTTCATCTAAAGAAGCGTTATGATAATCCGTTGTTACATGCAAGGTTGTACGATTCTTTTTACATATATTAGAGAGGAGTGATAAGTCATCTTCATTAAATTTAGAACCCACCACAACAGGAACTTCGTACTTGATGATTCCTGATTTAGAGAGGGTTATTTCTGAGGTTGTTTGTCCTAACTCTTCGGTATGCTCTAGCGAGACTGTCGTGATAATCGATAGTATTGGGGTAAAGATGTTTGTGGCGTCTTCTTCTCCTCCCATCCCACATTCGATGATAGCGAGGTCTAAATTTTGATCTTTAAAGTAAGAGAACATGATAAAGGTTTCGATTTCAAATTTAGAGAGATCGTATTTTTTAAAGAGTGATTCATGCTGGTTATAATATTTAAGAAAGTCATCATCTGAGATTCTTTCTCCGTTGATTGTGATCATCTCATTTATCTCTTTAGTAAATGGAGACATATAAAGACCCACTTTTAAACCAGCTTCTTGGTAGATAGAGGAAAGAAAATGCGCCGTGGAGCCTTTTCCATTTGTGCCGGCAATATGGATCGCTGGGACATTAAACTCAAACTTTACCTTATTAATAAAGTCGGTAAAATTATCAATTTGATAGTCATTTCTCGTGTATTCTTTTAAAAAATCTTCAGTCATTATTTATCCTCTTTAAGTGTTCTATCTAGGTCTCTTTGCATATCTCTCTTTTTAATCGTCTCTCTTTTATCGTAGTTATGTTTACCTTTTGCAAGAGCGATTTCTACTTTCGCTTTTCCATGAGAGAAGTATAGACGAGTGGGCACCACGGTATAACCCTCTCTTTGGATCTTACCCATATAGTATCGAATCTCTTTTTTATGCATTAAGAGCTCTCTTGTTCTTAAAGGGTCATGGTTAAAGATATTACCTTCTTTATAAATCGATATATGCATATTGATAATCTGAGGTATTTCATTATTAAAGATGACGTAGGCATCACTGATATTTGCCCCATTCACCCTTAATGACTTTATTTCTGTCCCTTTTAAAGCAATCCCACATTCAAGGTAGTCTGAAAGATAGTAGTTAAAACTTGCTTTACGATTAACACATATAATTTTGATACCATCTACCGCTCTTGCCATAACTAAATATGATAACAAATATTATATTTATATTAAATATAAGAGTTATCTAAATCTATATATCATAACGTTTTTCGTGATATTTGAGATTAGCGTTAATCTGCCAATCATTGAAATACTCTAGAGTTCTATTTACTTCATGAGATGGTTTAAGGAAGAATGTAGCAAAGTAAGAGAGTAAACCAATAACGGAGACAATAAGAATAGAGAGGATGCTCCATTCATAACTAAAGGCATAGGTAAGAATTAGATAGATAAGTAGTTCCACGACGATTTGCACAATAAAAGCAAATCTTTCAGTGATGGTTATTCCTTTAAAGAAGTTAACAAATTGAGATCCAATATGACCAATAGTAAGGGAGAAGATAAAGGCGATAATAAGAGTGGATATTCCATACCCTATAGTGAAACCAAGGAGGAAGTAATCTTCATTGATATAGGTAAAGGCATAACCAAACACTAGAGCTACTATTACTATTAAGAAAGACAGGAGAACCGCTCTAGTGGTCTTCAGTCTTTGACTACATTTACCCCGCAACATACCAGTTATAATTGTTGGTAAGAATAAGGCACTTATAACTAAGCAAATAAAGATATAGAAGCATAATTTAGCGAATTCAGGATTATCTCCACCATTGACATAGTTAAACATGAATAGACACGCTGCGCATATTGTAAAACCCCAAACCACACCAGTGAAGAATCTTTGGAGACGATTCTCTTCATAAGGAACGGGTTTTTCGATAGCAACTACCTCCACTCTTTCAGGATGCTTTAAGCGATGCCAAGAAATAATTGGAGAGAGAATAAAGAAGAAACCCATAATAATACCAAGGCTATTAAGACCAAATATTACTGTGGACTCGACCACTCCATCGAGCATTAAGGCAAGGATCATAACAATAAAGGTTAATCCATATTCAACCTTTCCTCTTTTCATGAGTCTGATACAGCAGTAGAAGGTATAGATTAGCATACTAACATAAAGCGCTAGTCCAACAAGACCGCTATCGACCATTACCTGCAAAAAGGCGTTATGAGCGGACTCAAACTTATAACCAAAGAAAGGAGTGACTGATTGAGTTCCTCTATAACCAAGTCCAAAGATTAGGTAAAGCGGATTAGACTCTAATACTGAATAGAGGTTATCCCATATAGCGGTTCTCCCTGTTAAGGTGGAGTTAGAACCAATGTCTATCTCATTAAAGAGACTCATAAGGGCGTTATTAATAAATGTATGACCTTGACTTGTTAATATAGCGTCTACGATAACAAAGGCTAGGGCAAGAGCAATGACCACTAAAAAGACAACTAGTCCACCTTTATGATGGTTTTTCGTGTATTTAATATAACGGATTATAAAGTAGACAAAAAGGAAGAAGGTAGAGGACATGAGAGCTCCTCCACTTCTTGTAAAGAAGATACAAAGGTAAAGCACTAACATGAGTATGTAGTAGATAAAGTTTGATTGATGATAGTTACATAACGCTAAAAGTAAAATACCAATTAAAAGTGTTAAACCATATATATTGTGTGATGGATAGATAGATTTAGCGTTACCCACAAAAGAAGTCGAAGCATCTAAAACACTTTTATATATATCCCATTCATTAATAAGGGAGTAAATAATCGTAATTAGAAGATAAACTAAAATGATATAAGCAAACCACTGGAGTCCACCTCCTCTTGTTCTTCTTTTTGTTTGATAAAAACACGCGATATAAATACCCACTAGTCCTAAGGCTAGAGTGATTGAGTACTGTAATTTAGTGGCAATATCTAGTTCAATCCCATACTCGGGTTTATCAATCCACACCATAAAGTCAAAGAGAATAAAGCATAAGACTAGAATGATAACAAAGGGTATACTCGTATGAATCTGGTTATGCTTATGCTCGACGACGAAATAAACGATCATCGTAGCGATTAAAGCAATGGTAATTAAATAGAATGATGTTAAATCAAGTCCATCATTATAATCACCACCAGTTAAAAAGGCATCGTTTTCTAAAAGAAAACACACCATGACGATGATCACATAAAACAAAATACCTGCTAGTGAATACCTTATTTTGCTCATAACAATCTATTATATTTTATTATTTTATATGAAAAAGTCCTATTTTTTGAATAAAATATTTAATGGGTATAAATATGGACGAAATAGATAAACTATATCAAACAATAAACGAGGCAAAATCAATTGTGGTTTTTACTGGTGCAGGAATATCCACAGGCAGTGGCATACCTGATTTTCGAGGGGCAAACGGAATCTTTATCGATAAAGGTCACCAATACACTCTTCCTCCAGAAGAGATAGTCTCTCACCACTTCTTTTATGAGAACACAAAAGACTTCTATAAATTCTATAAAGAGAAGATGTGCTTTAGAGAGGCTAAACCTAACTCCGCCCATCTTTATTTTGCCAGTTTAGAAAAGAAAGGTAAAAATGTTACAGTAGTCACTCAAAATATCGATGGACTCCATCAGGCAGCGGGTTCATCTAGAGTGTATGAACTCCATGGATCAATCCATCGAAACTACTGCGAAAAATGTAATAAGTTCTTTGATCTAGATTATGTCTTAGACCATGAAGGAGTCCCATATTGCGATAAATGTGGCGGTCTTATAAAACCAGATGTCGTTTTATATGAAGAAGGACTAGATAATGATATGTGTGAAAGAGCAATATCAGCGATTATGACATGCGATACGATGATAATTGTTGGTACATCTTTAAGGGTATATCCCGCGGCGGGATTTGTTCGTTATTTTAAAGGCAAAAATCTCATTTTGATAAATAAAGATAAAACATCATATGATGGAACATGCGATATTTTGATTAATGATGATATAATAAATGTGGTAAATAAACTAAATGAAAAAGAACATTCTACTCTTTGATCTAGACGGCACATTACTCGATACCCTCGGGGATTTAATGAACGCCACAAACATCGCAATAAGCGAGAATGGTTTTCCAATTAGGAGTTATGAAGAAATTAAATCCTTTGTCGGTAATGGAGTGGCCAAACTTGTGGCAAGATGTCTACCTGACCAGGAAGAAAACCCCCTCTATCAGAAATGCCTCGATAGATTTACAGAGATTTACAAAGATCACTACGATGAACTCACTAAACCCTATGATGGGGTGGTTGATATGTTGCATCAACTAAAGGAAGAAGGTTACATTCTCATTTTAGTGTCTAACAAACTCCAAGAGGTAACCGAGCATCTTGTGGACAAATTCTTCCCTGGTATCTTTGATTTCGTACAGGGCGATATGAAAGGCTTCCCTAAAAAACCCGCAAAAGAAGTTATCATGCGTCCAATTGAAGAGTTAGGACTAGATGTTAAAAATGGAATTGTCATCGGTGATTCCGATGTTGATCTAGATATGGCAAATAATGTAGGAATAAAAGCAATTTTAGTTTCTTGGGGATTTAAACCAAGAGAATATCTTGAAAAACTCGGCAGTTTTAAACTCGTCGATTCTATTGCGGAGTTATTAGAAACAATAAGGGGATGGTCAAAGGAAAATGAAGGAAATTAAATTAGATTTTGTAAAAAATATTCGAGATTTAGGTGGATATAAGACAACTGATGGAAAAACAGTAAAGGATAATCATCTAATCAGAAGCGCTGCATTTTGGAAGGTGAGCGAAAAAGATGCAGAGTTTTTAACAAATGAGTTACATGTTGATAAACTCATCGATTTTAGGAATGAAGATGAAAAGGAACAAAGTAAGGATGTTCCTCTCGAAGGTGTAGAGTATATCCATCTTCCAATCTTTAGCGAAACACCAAATGAAGATATGTTATCAAGACTTCAAGCGGACAATGAGCATGCTTCATTTATGGATAAAATTAAAGTTCTTTATGACACAATGCCAGGCTTTTCAATCTATAAAATGATGAAACAAAACTACATCGATTTTGTGACCAATGATTTTTGTATTTCTCAGTTTAAAAAATTTCTCGACATTTTAATTAATGAAGATGATGATAAAGCGGTTATTTATCACTGTGCAGGGGGTAAAGATAGAACGGGTGCCGCTAGTGCATTGATCCTTTCTATCTTAGGGGTGGATGATAAAACCATTAAAGAAGATTACATGCTCACCGATAAATATGTAGGAAAAGAAAATAACGAGAGAATAAACAAAGCAAAAGAAGCGGGCATGGATACATTTGCAGAGATTTTAGACGGCACGATGAATGTTAAGGAAGAATATATCGATGCAATGCTAGACACCATGCATGAAAAAGCAGGGACCACACTCGAGTACATAAAAAAATATTTCCATGTCACTGACGAGGAAATATCAATTCTTAGGGATAAATATTTAACTATTTAGTGGATGATAGAATCTGATTGATATAGTCATATATACCTTCTCTATTGAGATTAAAGATATATTCAAACTCATCAAATAAGATATTCGTGGCTTGCTCTAAGAGTTCAATATCAATAGACCCAAAATGCACATCTGCAGGAAGGTCTTTTTCCGTATTATAGAGATATAATTGCTTAGCTAAATAAACTATATCTTCTACATTTCCAGATAATAGTTTCTTTTTAAAGTAGTCTCGTCTTTGCTTTGTATTAGCGATAATCTCATCGGAAAGATCGCGCATATAAAGTAAAATGGAATTCGCTACTTCTTTACTCATGAGAGGACGGATTATGCCGTCAGCGGTTTCAACTGGGACATAAATATTATCTCCCTCGCCTCTCTTAGCATTGAGTTGGAAGTACTTCTTTCCACCCATATCGACGATTCCATTAATCGTGCATAAACCTTCACGCTTATGCATCACAACTGTATTAACTTCATACATCCCACCATGAACTCCTATCATTATTATGCCACATTCTGCCCCAAAAATGTAGCAAATAAAATAAAACTCCATAAAAATGGGGGGTTTTATAATAGTTTATTTTAAGATTTTACTCTTTTTTTGTGTTTCCGTTTAAAACATCGTCATAGACTTTTTTAAGACTTTTACCGACTTCTTGGATGTCTCTTTCTGCGGCAAGAGGATAAGCGTTTTCGACAAGCGATGGGAGTCTACCTTCTAAAAAGTCTACAATCTTTTTTTCAAATTCATCGACATCTTTTGCCTTGTAGACATTTTCACAATCATTTAGCCAACCACTAAAGATTGGGATATCTCTGATTATGGCATTTGCTTTACACGCAATCGCCTCAATGATAGGGATTCCTTCTGTCTCTTCTAGGGTTGGGAATAGATATAAATCACAACCATTAAGAGCGGCTTTTATCGTTTCTTTTTCTACATATCCCGCGAAAACAAGATTATCTAATTTAGTATGAACCGCTTTTCTTGCTTTTGGAGTGGATGCCACAAGGGGAGAAGATCCAAACCAAATGAACTTATATTGAGGGAGTCTTTTTGCTAGTTCGACAAAATCGACAATTCCTTTTCTTTCAATATAGAGACCAATTCCAATGATGACCTTTTCATCATCTTTTATTCCATACTTCTCTCTAAACTGTCTTCCTGCTTCATCGTCTTTTTTAAAGAAGTTTGTATCAATGCCGTTAGATATAGCGTAGACCTTTTTATCTTCTAGTCCTTTATATCCTTCTAGAAGTCCTTTTGAATATGGTGTTGGTGTTACTATAACATCACCTAGTTTATAGTTTCTTGTTATCCACCACTTAAAGAGTTTCGAGGTTGCGTGATTTAAAATAAACCCATTCTTATAGTCCTCTTCTGTTGAGTGGGCGTGAAAAACAACCTTCTTTCCTTTTTTATGAGCTTTTCTAGCAAGAAAATAAGACTTAAAGAAGTAGGTATTTATATGAAGAATATCATAATCATCTTTAGGGTTAAGGGTGTAGGCAATACCTTCATAATCTAGCGCTTGCATCTGATGCTGAATGGCTTTACCAAGTCCACTCTTGCCAATTGTTTTTAAACCTTCTGCGTATAATAATACTTTCATAGTAAATAAAAATGGTGGAGCTAAGGGGGCTCGAACCCCCGACCTCCTCCATGCCATGGAGGCGCTCTTCCAGCTGAGCTACAGCCCCACACTAGGTAGATTTATTATAAAATAAAAAATGTTTATTTTTCAAGATAGGTATTAACTCAATATTAAAGGAATGCGTTATAATATACTAAATGGAGGCAATAAATATGGCAGACCCAATTTTTACAAGAACTTCAACAAGAGTTTTTACTAATGAACCAGTAACAGACCAAGAAGTTACAAAGATTATTGCTGCAGGTATGCAAGCGGCAAACGCAATGAATAACCAACCATGGGAATTCTATGTTGTGAGAAACAAGGAATTAAAACCAAAACTAGCAAACTTCCCCCAGAACGCTGCTGTGTGTGAAGGAGCGGATGTTGTCATTGTTCCTTGCTACCGCACTAAAGCGGAAAATCCAATGACTCTTCCTTACCGAGATATTGATCTTGCTTCATGCTGCCAAAACATGCTCATCGAAATCGAGGAGCTTGGACTTGGTGCGGTTTGGCAAGGTGTCAGTCCAAATGAGCAAAGAATTGCTCAAGTCAAAGAGACACTAGGAATCGGTGAGGAGTTGACACCATTTGCGTTGATTCCAGTTGGACATAAAGGCGAAGTAAAAGAACAAGTTTCGCGTTACGACGCTTCAAGAGTTCACCTCGTAAAGTAAAAACTTTGCAAAATAAAATACCCCGCATATTGTTGCGGGGTTTTTATTTATCCTGGCGGCCTCCTCGAGACTCGAACTCGAAGTCTATCGCTTAGGAGGCGATTGCGTTATCCATTACGCTAGGAGGCCAAATTGTCAGACAACATTCTTTTCTTCTAGATCCGCTTTAAAGAAGGTGAGAATATCTTGATAGACTTCTTCTTTATCGACATCATTTAGAAGTTCATGCCTTGAATTTGGATAGATTTTTGTGCCGACATGTGTAAGACCAAGTTTCTTATACATCTTATCGAGTGATTTAACATATTTACCATAACCACTGACAGGATCACTAGCACCAGAGATAATGAATATATCAAGATCCTTCCTAATCTTTTGAAGGAACTTTTTCTTATAGAGACGATTCATACCTTTTAATAGTTCTAGGCAGAATCCATTGTTCTCTCCATATCCACATAGAGGATCTTCGATATACTTATCGACGACTTCTTCTCTTGTACAAATCCAATCGTACTTTGTTCTTTTATTCTTAATCTTACGATTAAAGGAACCAAAGAGAAGCGCGGATAACACTCTCGATTTTTTATTACGATTCTTTTCTGTAGTTATTAATTTCGCAAGTTGATAGCCAAGTGGCACTAAATAGTTATGACCCATAGCTCCACAAAGGACAACTTTACTCACGTGATGAGTGTATCTTTGGATATAATCTTGCGCGAGTATTGCACCCATGGAGTGGGCAAAGATAAAGGTTGGACGTGCGGATATTCTTAGCTTTTCCACAAGAGCATCCACCATTTGCACTTGTTTTCTAAAGGCGGAGTAAGGAACAACACCTAAATTAGATTTATCTGGTAAGACGTTTGCGCCTTGTCCAAAGTTATCGATTGCGTACACATTAAATCCATTATCATTTAAAAAACGCGCAAAATCGTCATAACGCATTGCATGCTCTTCCATGCCTGACATTATGACAACATTAGCAATGGAATCTTCCACTGTCCAAGACTGGCCAAAAGCGACTAGTCCATTTCTTTCCACTTTAATTGTTTCTAACTTTCCCATAATCTCTCCTATTTGTCATATCCATGTGGGTTCTTTGATTGCCAGTTCCAAGAATCTCGACAGGCATCTTTAATTGTTCTTGTGGCCTTCCATCCCATCTCTTTATAGGCTTTATCGCAGTTTGCGTAGTTTTCAGGTACATCTCCGTCTCTTCTAGCGCCCACTTTATAGTTAATCTTCATGTTGTTTGCTTCTTCAAAAGCGTGGACGAGTTCTAGCACTGTTGTGCCTCTTCCTGTACCTAGGTTATATATAACTAGTCCAGGTTTAGTCTCTAACTTATGTAGAGCGTAGACATGACCCTCGGCAAGATCACAGACGTGGATATAGTCTCTAATGCAAGATCCATCTCTTGTATCATAATCGCCACCAAACACTGTTAGGCACTCTAGTGTGCCGACGGCAACTTGGGTAATATAAGGCATTAAGTTATTTGGAATTCCTGTAGGATATTCACCAATTAATCCTGATGGATGAGCGCCAATTGGATTAAAATAACGGAGAATTGCAACGTTTGCGTCTTCATGTGTCTTCGCATAATCCATTAAAAGTAGTTCAATTTGATACTTGGTATCTCCATATGGAGAGGAGCAGTTACCAATAGGATCACTCTCCACAATTGGCATTCTTTCAGGCACTCCATAGACAGTCGCGCTTGAAGAGAAGACGATATTATGAACACGGTATTCATCCATGAGCTCTAAAAGAACTTTTGAAGAGCCTACGTTATTAGAGTAATACTTCTCTGGATATAAAACCGATTCACCAACACTCTTAAGGCCGGCAAAATGAATAATCGCATCAATTTCATTTTCTTCAAAGACTTGTCTCATCGCTTCTTTATCTTGGACAGAGATTTGATAGAATTTAGGTCTCACTCCGCATATTGTTTCAAGACGATTTAAGACTTCAATTTTAGAGTTGCATAAATTATCAACGATCACTGGATCGTATCCATTTTTAATTAATTCTACGACAGTGTGGCTACCGATATAACCTGTTCCACCTGTAACTAATATCTTTCCCATTTTATTTACCTCCGATTTAATTCATTTAATAAAACTTCGTTTGCATCCTTAGGGTTTACTTTACCTTGTGTTTTTTTCATAACCTGTCCCATTAGGTATCTAAGGGCGTTATCATGACCTGACTTATAATCAGCAATAGACTGACTATTCTCATCTAGAACTTCATTAACAATCTTTGTTAACTCATCGTTTGAGGAGATCATTCCTTCATTATACTTAGCCGCAAGAGTGTCTATAGATAATGATGGATTATCTATAAGTGTAGCAAATATTTCTCTTGCTTGCTTGTTATTTATTTTACCACAATCTATAAGTTTGATAATATCTGCGATTTGTTTAGGTGTTAGTTTAAACTCACTGATAGATAGATTGTCTTTATTTAGAACTGATTGTATATCTCCATTTACCCAGTTAGCGGCGAGTTTATAAGACACACCGTAAGAGACAATTTTATCGTAGTATCTAGATGTTTCTGGATCTGAAAGGATAACTGAAGCATCATAATCTGATAATCCATTAGCGGTGTATCTCTCGTATTTAGAAGAGGCTAGTTCATTTGAGGAGTCAATTGCCTCTTTGATAAAGTCTTGGCTAAGTCTAATAGGGACAATATTTGGTTCTGGGTAGTATTTATAATCTACAGAATCGGTTTTACTACGCATAGGGATTGTCTCTCTTTTTGCTTCATCAAATCTTCTTGTTTCTTGTAATATTGGCTCTCCTTTTTCTAAGAGTTCCACTTGCCTTTTAAACTCATAGTCAAGAGCTTTACCAACATTAGCAATACTATTTAAGTTTTTAATCTCCACTTTAGTGCCAAATGCAGGTGAGCCTTTTTCTCTAACGGAGACATTAATATCGCATCTTAGACTTCCTTCTTCCATCTTTCCATCACTGACATCAAGGAATGAGACAATTGATCTAATTGTTTCAATATAAGACATTGCTTGGTCTCCGCTTCTAAGGTCAGGTTTAGAGACTATCTCAATAAGTGGGGTGCCACATCTATTGTAATCAATTAAGGTACAGTCATAGGCATGGAGTTGTTTAGCGGTATCTTCTTCCATATGGAGTCTTTCAATATTGATTCTCTTTTTTCCTGTACTTGTGTTTATCTCTAGATATCCATCTTTTCCAAGAGGATAGAAATACTGAGTAATCTGATAACCTTTAGGAAGATCAGAATAGAAGTAGTTCTTTCTATCAAATCTAAGTAAGGGATCTATAGACATATGGAGAGCATTACACACTTGGATACCTTTAACCACTGCCTCTTTATTAACAGTAGGCATAGTACCAGGAAAAGCGAGGTCATAAACACTGGTATTAGTGTTAGGCATATCTCCATATCGAGCGGGAGAAGAGGAAAACATCTTTGTTTTTGTTTTCATCTCAATATGGATTTCAAGACCGATTACTTCTTCAAATTCCATTATTTTGTCTCCTTTTTAGCGTATAAATTGTAATATGGAAGATTTTTCTCTATTGCAAGAGAGGCATTTAAAACTTTATCTTCTTCAAAGATTCTTCCGGAGATATTTCCGCCAAGCGGCATCCCCGCTTCAAAACCTATAGGAAGGGTTAAGGAAGGATAACCACCAAAATTAGCAAAGGCTAAGTAGTTATCTGAGATAAGATACTCATCCGATAATGTATCACTAGCATCGCTAAACTTAGGGGCAATTGATGGTGCAGCGGGTAAATAGATTAAATCGTATTCCTCATAGATTTTATTAAAGGCATCTACGATTAAGTGTCTCGCTTTCTGTGCTCTTAAAAAGAGTTCTTGTTGATTTTCTTTTAAGAGGGAATAACCACCGATAACAAATCTTCTCTTAATTAAGGTAGAGAATCCTTTTGTTCTGGTGTTAGTCATTATCTCTTCATAGGTTTTACCATCTTCTCTTAAACCAAACTTTAAGCCATCAAGATTAGCGTCGTTAGATGTTGCTTCGCAGCACGAGATAATAACATAAGTTGGATATATGGCTTTAACTAGATCTATATCCATAGAAACATGAGAGAGGACCGCTCCCTCTTTTTCTAGTATCTTTAATGTTTTATTAAACTCTTCTATTACTGTTTTATCAGTTATTGAGTTTAGTATTTCATCAATAACTGCGATTTTATATCCTTTAAGATTTCCATCTAATCCTTTAGTGTAATCTTTTACTTCTTTTGATGAAGTTGTCGCGTCTTTTTCATCATACACAGCAAGGATATTTAAGAGTGAAGCTGCGTCTTTTACACTTCTTGTAAAGTAGCCAACATGATCTAAAGATGGAGCAAAAGGGAATAGACCATACCTAGAAATTCTTCCCCATGTTGGTTTAAAACCCACTAGACCTGAGTAAGAAGCAGGTTTACGAACACTGTCACCAGTATCTGATCCAATAGAGAATGGGATATAACCAGAAGAAACTGTAGCGGCACTCCCGCAAGATGATCCACCAATCATCCTTTCGTGCGTGGGGTCATAGGGGTTAAAGGTTTTACCTAAATGTCCTGAAGTTCCTGTTCCTCCCATTGCTAGTTCATCAAGGGTTGTTTTACCAATTAATATCGCTCCTGCTTTTTCAAGTTTATCAAATACCTCACTTGAATAGATTGGAACATATCCCTCAAGTATATTTGAAGATGCACAAGTAGGGATGTCTTTTGTGGAGTAATTATCCTTTAAAACATAAGGGATTCCCCACAAAATATTGCCTTTATCTTCTTCTTTGAGGTTTTTTGCTTGCTCTAAGGCTCTTTCTTTGCATATATACTCATAGGCATTATTTGTGTCTTTTTCCGCTTCGTCTAAAACTTGAGTGACAACTTCTAAAGGAGTTACCTCATTATTAAGGTAGGCTTGATGTAACTCTTCTATCGTTAAATGTATATAGTCTTTCATTTGATTACCTTTGGTATACGTATTTGATTTTCGATGACATCTTTGGCGTTCTTTAATGCATCTTCTGGACTTTCGACCTCCTTGGGAGTGTCCTCTCTTAGATAGGTAAACTCAACATCGTAAGGGAAAGTCATCGGACTTACTTCATCGAGTCCTTTAAGATTGGAGATTAAAGACATCTGTTTTTGGATAGTATCAAATTCACCCTTTAAGAGAGCATACTCCTCTTCACTCATATCAAACATCAATGAGTTTGCGGTTTCTTTTAAAAGCTTGATACTAACTTCTTTCATATTGCCTAATTTTATCACTTATATAGTTATTTAACATTTAAAAATGTTATTTATTGATATAGGAGAGAAATTCCTCTTCATCCATCACTTGTATACCTAACTCTCTCGCTTTATCAAGTTTAGATCCTGGATCCACACCCGCGATAACAATATCGGTTACCTTAGAAACAGAGCCTGTCACCTTCGCACCATAGGATTCTAGAAGTTCTGTCGCCTCTTTTCTCCCGTAAGATGAGAGCGTGCCCGTTAAAACAATAGTCTTTCCAGAGAATGGTGTTTCACTTGCGGAGTTATCTAGACCTTGATATTCAAAGTTTAGACCTAACTCTCTAAGCTCCTCAATCATCGCTCTATTTGATTCATCAGAGAAATAATCCACAAGTGACTGGGCAAGAACTGGACCGACATCAGTTAAAGACTCTAGTTCTTCCTCACTTGCGTTCATTAAATCATCAAGTGTGTGATATTTTCTTGCTAGCATCTTACTCATCTTTTCTCCACACTCTTTTATACCTAATCCATTGATAAGTCTTTCTACAGAGTTATGTTTACTGTTTTCAATACCAGTTAAGAGATTATCGATTGATTTAGACTGCCATCCATCTAAAGAGATGATTTCATCTCTGTATCTAGATAATTTATAAATATCTGTAATATTTCTTATAAATCCTTGATTAAAGAACTGCTCCACAACCTTTTCTCCCATTCCATCGATATCCATAGCGTTTCGTTCCGCAAAATGGATAATACCTTCAATCTTTCTTGCTTCGCAATGTGGATTTAAGCAGAAATGCATTGCATCAATCTTGGTAAGCGGTTCTCCGCATACTGGACATTTAGTAATCATTTCAAACTCAGGATTGGTGTTTAATGGGTCTGGGATTGTTCTTACTACTTCTGGGATAACATCTCCTGCTTTTCTTAAAACAACATCATCACCCACCCTAAGATGCTTCTCATTGACAAAATCTTCATTATGAAGTGTTGCTCTTTGCACAAGAGAACCCGCTACTCTAACAGGAGTTAAGACGGCATTAGGGGTAATTTTACCTGTTCTACCTACTGTATAGATGATATCAACAAGTTTAGTTACTACTTCTTCTGGAGGGAACTTATATGCAATAGCCCATCTAGGGGTTTTAGCGGTGTATCCTATTTCATCGTATAGAGACATATCATCCACTTTAATAACAATTCCATCGATATCATAGGCTAGCTTTGGTCTTTTCTCTGTATACTCGGCGATATAATCGATCACTGCGTCTATCCCGTAGACGAGTCTTCTTTCTGGATTAGTCCTGAAACCTAATGTTTCAAGGTAATTAAGAGCGTCACTATGGTATCTGATTCCAAAATCAGAAGCATTTACAAAGTAATACCAATATGCTTCTAGGTTTCTTTTAGCGGCGATAGAGGAATCTAGTTGTCGAATTGATCCCGCAGCGGCATTTCTCGCGTTAGCAAAGGTCGATTCTTTATTCTGTCTTCTCTCTTCGTTTAAGGCATCAAGAGTGGCTTTTGACATATAAACTTCACCACGTACCTCAAGTTCTTTGTCAAGTTTAACAGAGGAAGGGATTGATTTAATGGTTATAACGTTTGTTGTTACATCCTCTCCTGTTATTCCATCTCCTCTTGTTGCGGCGTATTGTAAATCCCCATCATACACTAGTGTCATCGCTAGTCCATCGATTTTCATCTCGCACATATATCGAACTGTTTCTAGTCCAGTTATTTCTCTTATCTTTTTATCAAAGTCTCTTAGATCATCTTCGTTAAAGGCATTAGCAAGAGATAGCATACTTCGTTTATGGGTAATCTTTTTAAACTCATCTACGACTACACCACCAACTCTCTGGGATGGGCTTGTTTGAGAGTACATATCAGGGTTTTTAGACTCTAACATGATTAACTCTTGCATTAAGGTATCATAAACAGAATCATCCACACTTGGATTATCAAGGACATAGTACTCATAGTTATATTTATTTAATGTATCTCTTAACTCTAAGATTCTTTCTTTATCTGTCATTGTTCTACCTTCTTTACTTTAGGATGATTACCATCGAGATTTCTTACTCCACCTTCATCAAACCTCACTACTATTATATTATTTTGTTTAACTTCTAGCACCACTCCAAAACCAAAGTTATCGTGATAGACTCTATCACCCTGGTTCCATACCTTTGCTTTTGGGGGTACTTGAGGGATATATGAATCTATTATATCAGTATCATCTTCTGTATAGTCGTGATATATGTCTTCATCATCAAAATGATACTCTCTTTGATGTTTTGACTTCTTATTTGCCCAAGGAGAATAACCTTGGCCATCAAAATCATCATAAGATCCTGGATTAAGACCCGCTTGGCCTATAAAGGAAGAGGGCATTGTTTCTCCTACCCCACCATAGTAGTCTCCACTATAGGTAATATAGAGTCTTTCTTTTGCTCTTGTAAAAGCAACATAGGCTAGTCTTCTTTCTTCTTCTAGGGCATCTTTTCCTCCTTCTAGGAGAGATCTATTATGAGGGAAGACTCCTTCATTAAAACGAACCACAATGACAACAGGAAACTCTAGTCCTTTTGCGGTGTGTACAGTCATCATACTCACTTTCTCTTCTTCTTTTACATCGTCTTGAGATGTATACAATGCGATATTTTGTAAATACTCACTAAATGAAGCGTCAGGATGACCAATCATAAAGGTATGTAAATCAGAGAAGAGGGCTTTACAGTTATCGAGTTTCTCTTCATACTCATCATCTCTTTTTAGGTATTCGTAGTAGCCGATATCCATAATCATATTCTCTAAGACTCTAGCGATATTGGTATCCTCTTTATTAAGTTCTTTTCTTGTAGAATCTAGTCTATAAATTAGAGTTTTAAGGGAATTATACGCTTTTAAACTAACATTAGGGTTATGAGAGAAATCCGTACTTTTTAGTAAACCAATAAGGGATTTATTATTGAGTTCCGCTTCATTTTTGAGATAGTGCATGGTGGCTTCTCCCACCCCTCTTCTTGGAACATTACAAATTCTATCAAAGGCAAAATCATCGTTTTCATTATCGATTAAGTTAAAGTAAGCAAGAAGATCTTTTATCTCCGCTCTCTTATAGAAGGCTAGCCCTCCATATATTTGATATGGGATTTGGTTTGTGGCAAAAATCTGTTCAAAATTAATAGTGACATAGTTAGATCGATATAAAATTGCTATATCTCCATAACTATAATGATATTTTTCTACGAGTCTTTTTATCTCTCTTTGGACCCAGATTGCTTCGTTTCTCGCGGTGTTAGAACCTTTGACTGTGACTTCCACCCCATTAGGGTTAACCGCGACAAGATCCTTTTCCACCCTAATGTTATTACGTTTAATTAGTCTATTTGCGCACTCGAGGATGTTTTTTGTGCTCCTATAGTTTTGGGTTAGGGTAATTGTTACTAGCCCTTTATAACGTTTATCTAAGTCCACAATAATCCTTGGATTAGTGCCTCTCCAAGTATAGATAGTTTGATCAGGATCCCCCACTACATATAAAGAGGTAGAATCAGTCATTAAGAGATTGAGGAGTTTATACTCTACATCGTTAGTATCCTGAAACTCATCCACAAGGATATAATGAAATCTTCTTTGCCACTTTCTTAATATAGTGGGATTATCTTCAAAGATTTTGATTGTTTTTAGTAAAAGATCGTCAAAATCCAGCGCAAATTGCCTATTTTTTAGATATTCATATCTTTCATAGTATTCTTTCATCTCTTCATCTTCTTTGGAGTGAAGCATGTTATCAGTGATGTCTTCTGGATAACGAGAATGAAGTTTACAGGTAGAGATAAAAGAGATTGTTTTTTTAACAATTGGGTCAGAACGGTTTAATCCATTCTCCTCAGCGATATCCTTTAAGAGTTTGACTTGGTCATCATCATCGATGATATGGAAGTTAGAGGGGAAACCTATCGCTCCTATCTCTTGACGGAGAACATAAGCCGCAAAAGCATGAAAAGTCCTAATTGTCAATGTGCCACACTTACCAGGTAAGAGTTTAATAACTCTGTTTCTCATTTCTTCAGCGGCTTTATTAGTAAATGAAATTGCTAGGATGTTATATGGATCAACATTACACTCTTCGATAAGGTAGGCAATACGATATGTTAAAACTCGGGTTTTACCTGAACCCGCACCCGCAATAACTCTCACATACTGATCAGGAGATGTTACTGCTTCGTATTGCTCTTTGTTTAAATCTTTTTCAAAATTCATATATTGTTTAACAATATATATCTTACCATTTTAACCCCTTTCATTCAACGAGAGAGAATGCTAATTAAACTGGTCTAAGATAGCCTGAACTGCACTATTACCCCATTCATTAAAAATGACTATGTTCTCATAAAACCCAACTAAAGACGGGGTGGCAAAAATATAAAATTCATCCATTGAGGACATCCCAATGGTGGAACTCGTGTCATAAGCGCCATCAGGTAAATTATCGTACAGAGTGTCAACAAAAGTAACATTTGCGTAATACAAAGGTAAATTTGGATGATCTAAAAAATAAGGAACAATGTAGTTTCTAAAACTGCTACAGGCTTGGCAACCAGGACTATAGCAATAGACCATATAAAATATGTCATCTTGATCAAAGAGTTCTGCATACTCAATTTTTTTATCTGGTGGAAGTTCAGTATAGTCATATTGATATTCTTCCTCTTCCTCTTCAATCCAAAAGTTAAAGAAGCAAGACGAGAGAGAGAAGAGAGAAAGAATTGAGAAAGATAATGTTAAAATTTTTTTCTTCATATTTATATAAATAGACGGGTATATGGAAAAATTCCCTAAAAAATTTTATAATTTTTTTATGCCATTCAAAAAAAGAGAGACTTTAGTACAAAACATGACCTATATGGCCATTATGGCGGCGATTAATGTCGTCTTCGTTTTACTTACGACATTTGTCCCTGTCCTAATGTTTTTAATGGTCTTTATCTTGCCTTTAACCAGTACGATGGTAGCTCTTTACTGTAAAAAGAAATACTTCATTATATATGCACTAGTAACTGTAGGACTTTGTATGCTAGTTACAATGTATAACATATCAGACACTCTCTTTTATGTTATACCCTCTGTTATAACAGGATTTATCTTTGGTTTTATGGTGGAAAAGAAAATCCACGCGGTATGGATTATCTTTACTACTTCAGTGATACAACTAGTTTTATCTTATCTCATGCTTCCTGTTATCTATTTCTGGTTAGGGATAGATATGGTTAATGTCTTTGCCTCTGTCTTTGGACTAGCGGACTATGAGTATCTCGCTTATCTTGTTCCTTCCTTTATCTACTTCCTCGCTCTTGGTCAAGAAGCAATATCCTATATTGTGATAAAAGGACAGTTACCTAAGTTTAATTATAATGTCACTACAGAAAATAAGTTTATTTACACTCCTTATATTGGGGCATTACTCTCCTTTACCTTTAGTATTGTCTTTGCCTTTATCTATGGACCAGTAGCATATCTCTTTATGATGTTTGCGGCTTACTTTACAATCTTTATCGTTGCATCTTCCGCTTATCGAGATGGGATGAAAGCGTGGATATCTTTACCTATTGCTTTTATTGTTTCAATATTCATCTTTGCTTGGCTTTATTCCTATATCCCCGACCCACTTGGACTACTAGCGGTAGAGGTTATGTTTGGACTTGTCTCTATAACCGCATTAGTTAATGATTTACTCACCACAAAAGCAAAGATAGCACCGCGTGTAAAAGAGGAGTTAGAAAATAAATATTTTGATTAAAATAACTTAAAATTAAAAGGAAAATGAAAATTTAATCTATAAATAAGAGGTTAATAAAGGTAGAATAAAATTAGTATGGCAAAGTTTTTTAGAAGCGTAGGAAGAGGAATACTTTATATCCTATTTGTCCCGGTGATAATTGTGATTGTCGCTCTCGGCGCCCTAGCGGGTATAGGAGTATTTTTCTATCAGTTTTTTAAAAACATGATTCTCTTTTTCCAAGGGAAATCTGTTCTAAAAGATTTACCAGAAGATAAACAAGCAAGAGCAATCCTCGATGTCAATAAAGACCTCTCAAAACAAATACTTGCTAACCAACTAAATAGTCAGACGGGAGAGGAGAAACAAGAGAGCACAAACACCACGACAAACAATATTTTTATTGTTGGGGGTAATGCTAATCCTGAAGACATTCAAAAACTATTAAATGGAGATACCAGTGCTCAAATTGACAAAGATAATGTCGTAGAGCAACAAGAAGATGTCCCACAAATTGAAGGGAGAAACGCTCCACTTCTATCGAATATCTTAGATAATGATGAAGAAGATATTATCCCTGATGTTGAACTAGAAAATAAAGATGTGGCGATTGTTAAAGAAGAAAAGGTTAGTGAAATACCTAGCACTAAAGAAAAGATTAATGTTAATCCTAACTCCACAACAGGATTTATGGACGAGGATGAAGATATAGATGATGGAGATAGTGGTATCTCAATAAGGAGTAAGTGATTATGAGTGCCTTTAAAGTGTTTGCCGCTATTTCAGAAAACGATAGGAGATTAATCCTTGCCATTTTAATCATCTTATTCCTCGTTATTGTCTTACTTGGATATATTGGGATGTGGATTAGAAACGTCATGAGATGGCAAGGCAAAAGGATGGATACCCTTGTTCATGACGCTGTGGTGACAAAAGTTATTACGGATAAAGAACATCTAAGAAGATATGGAAGACAGAAGAACTGGGCATACTTCTTTAAACAGTCTTGGATTCCAATGCTTTTAATGATTGTCGCTGTGTTAATTTTAATTATATATGATGCGGTAATTGAAGATTGGGGTTATAACCCATTTAATGTCGAGACTGGGTTTGGGTCGATATGTTTCTTATGGGATTTCTCAGATGAAAGTATTTATTCAACATGGTTTGGAATTAGGATTATCTCTAGTTGGCCACCACTCAGTCACTCTCCTGAGTTTGTTCTTGCCGCTCTTCCAAGTTACTTTATGATACCTATTTTCTTTACAGGAGCGGTCTGGTATCTTGTCGCAGTGCAATGCTGGATAGCAAGAATGTGGAGACTTAGAAGCCTCTGTAATTCAGTCTTTGATAAGAGTCTAGATAACTATCATCAAGACGATGGACTTACAAACGCCACAAATGGGGCGCCAGTGGTAACCGCCGATAATATCGATGTAATAAAAACCTCCTCGGATGATGAGGGGGATAACGAGAGACCACCAATAGGTGGATAGTTTATCGAAGTGCTAAAACGATTTCGACAATTAGATAAGCAAATAATAAAACATCAAGGATGATAAAAGCCCACATGAACCTTTTACGGCTCGTGCTTTTTCTTTTAATCTCATCAGTCGAATTATTAGTTGGCATAGCTCTCCTTAATACTTAATATTATTTGATGTTCTTGGATAAGGCTGCACATCTCGAATATTTTGCATACCTGTTACATACATTAAAAGACGATCAAAACCAATACCAAATCCTGAATGGACACAACCGCCATACTTCCGTGTATCAAGATACCAATCTAGATTATTGATATGTCCTTCTTTCATCTTCTTCTCTAAAAGATCTAGTCTTTCTTCTCTTTGAGAGCCACCGACAAGTTCACCCACTCCAGGAACTAGAAGGTCGCAAGCGGCCACTGTTTTACCATCATCATTTGCTCTCATATAGAAGGCTTTTATCTCTTTTGGATAGTTAATAATAAAGACTGGACCTTTGACCACTTGTTCAGTAATATATCTTTCGTGTTCACTTTGAAGATCCATTCCCCATTCAATATTGGGGTTATCAAATTGATGACCTTGTTTGATGGCGTCTTTTAAAACATCAATTGCTTCATCATATGTCATCTTTTTAAACTCAGAGTTAACCACTTGATTTAATCTTTCAATTAAGCCTGTATCCACACGAGTGTTAAAGAAATCCATCTCTTCTTTACATGTATCCATGACTTTTTTAATGGAGTATTTAATACATCCTTCAATGACATCCATATTGCCATCTAAATCACAGAAAGCCATCTCTGGTTCTATCATCCAGAATTCAGAAGCATGTCTTACTGTATTAGAATGCTCCGCTCTAAAAGCGGGGCCAAAGGTATAGACTCTTTTAAAAGCAAGAGCAAATGGTTCTACATGAAGCTGACCAGTAACTGTTAGATTTACTTTTTGTCCATAGAAAGAGTTTTCATCGTCTGTTTCATGGGTTACAACATCAAAGACGTTACCCGCGCCTTCACCATCGTTTGTGGTAATTATTGGGGTGTGTACATACATAAATCCATTGTTTTGGAAATACTCATGTAAGGCCATGGTTAAAACGTTTCTGACTCTAAAAACGGCGTTAAATGTGTTAGATCTAGGACGTAAATGAGCAATATCACGTAAAAATTCAAAGGAATGTTGTTTCTTTTGAAGGGGGTAAGAATCATCCACTGCTCCCTCTAAAATAGCATCGGTTACATGGATTTCAAATGGTTGTTTCATCTCTGGGGTAAGGACAACCTTACCAGTGATAGTAACCGCGCTACCAGTTCTAAAAGTAGCAATTAAATCATAGTGCTCTTCTTCTTTTGTGTAGACCACTTGCGCGTTATTAAATGATGTTCCATCATTTACTTCAAGAAAGCCCACACTACCATTATTACGATTGGTCTTTACCCAACCTTGGATAGTTACATCACTATCCAAGGTCTCTCCATTAGAGACTTTTTTATAAATTTCACCAATGTCTATAGCGCTTATTTTCATAACTTCATTATATCTTTATCATCGTAGATAATAAAGAAGGAATTAGAAGGATTTATAATCCTCCACTCTCCAATTAGGATCAGGAGAAATCGTTAATGGGGCAAATAATTTATGCTTATAGAGAACCTCACCAGCTTTTGCAATCATCGCGGCATTATCTGTGCAACTCCAAATAGGAGGAATCATTAGATTAACACCTAACTTATCTAGTTCTTCTTTCATCTTGCTTCTTAAGTATGAGTTAGCGGATACACCACCACAAACGACAACGTTTTTAATATCAAAATCATTAACCGCTTTTAAAGTTCTTTCAATAACTTGACCAACCGCAACATCCTGAAAAGAACGGCAAATATCCTGCATTTTGTAAGGTTCCCCTTTCATTTGCAGAGTATTTACGAGATTAATAACATTTGTTTTTAATCCTGAATAAGATAAATCATAGGTATTTTCCCCATGTAATGGAGTGGGGAATTTATATATGTGTTCTCCCTCTTTTGCGTTTTGATCAATAGGCACTCCACCAGGGTAGGGAAGACCTAAAACCCTAGCAACTTTATCATAGGACTCTCCAATTGCATCGTCTCTTGTTTGACCGAGGACTTGAAAGTCTAACTCTTCTTTCATTAAGACAAGCTCTGAATGACCACCACTGACGATAACCGCAAGAAGTGGATACTCTAATGGTTTAACAAATTCATTAGCATAAATATGACCGATTAAATGATTGACTGGAATTAGGGGAATGTTATAGAGCATACATATTGTCTTAGCGGCTTGAATACCAACATGTAAGGCACCGACTAATCCTGGACCACGTGTCACGGCAACAGCGTCTAAATCATCTAGTGTTACTTTCGCTTCTTCTAATGCCTTACGGATAACAAGGGTAATATTCTCTGCGTGGAGTCTAGAAGCAACTTCAGGAACCACACCACCAAATTTCACATGTTCCTCAATCTGAGAAGAAACAATGTTCGACAAAAGAACACCATCTTTTATGATAGCGGCACTTGTTTCATCACAACTTGTCTCAATCCCAAGTATTACCATCTAACATGCTCCTTGTCATACATATCGCATTATCACCATTTGAGTAATATAGTTTTTTCCGAATTGTCTCTTCAAATCCAAAGGACTTATAAAATTTGTAGGCTTTTTCATTTTCTTCTCTAAGTTCAAGGTTTAAAAAGCTAATCTTTTTTGCGTAGCAATCATTAAACATTTCTTTCATTAAGGCGGATCCAACACCCTGCTCTCTATACGCTTTCGCAGTGCCTATCTGACAAATAGAGGCATTATCAAAGAGAAAATACGCAATCGCAAAACCAACAATTTCTCCGTTAATTTCTGCGACATATGAACGAGAGAATTCATTTTGCTCAAGTTCATATTTAACTTGAGGCTCTGTCCAAGGCTCAAGAAAACACTCCTCTTCAAGCTCCATAACTCTTGATAAGTCTTCATTTAACATATCCCTAACTAAAATTGCAGTGTTATTCATAACTCTTTAGATATACTGGTGAGAGTAAATCTGGATTCTCCTCCTTTTTTAGAGTGTCCTTTAAAAATAACATCTCTTTTAAAACATCACTTTTATAAGACTCGATATCTAAGTATTTTGTATCACCGCAGACGACATAATCTGGATGACTATTTATATATTCTTTGACTTCTTCGTTTGTAAGAATTTGATCATTTTCAATAACGAGATAATTCTCATACACACCAAAATATGATCTATCGCTTCTCGCATTAATTAAACATATAGATTTTTTATTTTCACACTTTAAAATCTGTAAGGAACTAACTGAATAAACATCGCAATTTGTGCATAAATATATGGTTTTTGCTATGGTTAGGGCAATTCTTACTCCTGTATATGAGGCTGGGCCTATTGCCAGGACGACATCCTTAATATCGTCTTTTGTAATCGATAAATCGTTCATTAAATTATCGAGTTCACTAACCATATATTCAGATTGTTTTTGCCATGCTGGGTAGATTGTTTCTTTTAGTAAATCGTTACCTAAAGCAATACCCACAGCGAGGTCAGTGGAACTTGAATCTAGAAGTATTGTATATTCTCTCATCTTATAAAAGTCCTATATTATCAGAGAAACCTTTCACATCGATTTGTCTTTTATCTTCCCCTATGACTTTAATCTCTACGGTTACCGCATCAAAGGGAACAAGATCAGAAACAAATTCTGGCCACTCAATAAGAGTGAATGTATCATCCTCTCCAATTAATTCATCTAAACCTAACTCAAAGTTTTGATCAACAAGTCGATAAGCATCAATATGGATAAGCATATGAGAACCACTATCATAGATTTTCATGATATTAAATGTTGGGGATGTCACAGTGTCTGTTATCCCTAGGCCTTTAGCAAATCCTTTAGCGAATGTTGTTTTACCAGCACCTAGTTCCCCAATTAAACAAACGACAGTCCCTGGTTCTAAAAGATTGGCTAGTTTTGCCCCATAGTCCATCGTTTCTTGCTCATTTAATGTAATTAATGTCTTTTTCATAATGATAGATAGGATTGGAATACATCATAGTATTCTTGTATAAGTTCGTTATCAAAAGGAAATACCTTATCCCTCATAAGGCGGAGTATTTCAGTTAATGTGTCCCTTATTGTTTTATCTGTTTCTTCTGGATATCCATACTTCTCTTTATTAGCAGCGTATTCCTTTTTATCGAGGACTTTTATTGATCCATTAGGTAGTAGTTTAGCGTCTAAGTCATAGTCAATATAGGTAATGACTTTATCCTTTAGACTAGAAGGAGAGGCTATATTTGTGTAATAGGATATTCCTTCTTTTTTAAACATACAGATAACGTTATACCATTCCTTTTTAGAGAAGATATATATTGATGGCTCTTTTGATATCCATTCTCTTCCGTTAGATTCAATCACCTTATTTCTCCTAGAACCTGCGGCAATATAATCATCTGTTTCGTCAAGCAAAAAGATATCTTCC
This sequence comes from Coprobacillus sp., assembly GCA_021203745.1. Lineage (GTDB taxonomy): Bacteria > Bacillota_I > Bacilli_A > RFN20 > CAG-826 > JAJQAP01. The sequence goes on along the minus strand of JAJQAP010000050.1, from coordinate 36,186 downwards.
CAAGATCTATGCACGGAGGAATCATGTTTATAAGAAAGCACTCTAACAAGGTGATCTGAAACACTCATGGGCATCACCTTACTTATTTATTAATAATTTTTAAAGCGGTTAAAACATTAAAAATGTCATCTCTACCTTTCGCGTAGTAGTCTTTATTAACTGGCTCTTGATAAGGAATAGAGACAAATTCATCGACATATGTCATGTATACCGCGGTGTGACCCGCCCAAACGACAACGTTCATATTTAGGAGTGATCCTGATACTTCAATCTTTTGCAAAGCACTGATAAATTTAGAACCTAATAGTTTCTTATAAGACGCTCCTTCTGGTCCATAAACCGTAAAGAGATCACTATCTTCAAGTTTAACTAGATCCATTGTATCAGTGGGTAAGTCAATAGGTTTAACACCTTTGAAGTTAAGAATAATTCTATTATCGATATTTAGGCTATTAGGATAGGTAATATATCTACCTAAGAACACTGTTTCTTGAGACTTTTTCTTCTCTCCTTGAATCATGACACAGACATTAGCGCTCTTAAATACTGCATCTCCAAATGAACCTCTGACAACCGCTTGAGACTTAGTATCACTAACATTGTAATAGACTCTATCTGCAAGGATTTCGCTTGGTTCAACCTTTTCAAGTTCATCATAATAAACTTTAGAATAAGCAGGATTTGAGTAGTTATAGGCATTAAATATGTCTATTGCTTTTGCAGCATAGGCATCCACTCTCTTTGGTAATCTTCTTCGGTTGAAGATGTATTGGATAATCATACCGACAATACCCACACCGATAAGAACATAACCTAGGATCATCATCCATAGTCTACTTCCATCCTCGTCACTAGAAGATTGAACAACAACAAGAACGAATCCCGCAACCACTAAAACGAGGACCGCAATCATAATGACATAGGACCAACGATTTTGCTTTTTATATCTCTTCAATATATCTTGTCGATCTTGTTCAACAACATCAAGGTCATCAACCGCTCCTTCATATTCTACAGGTTTTGCTTTTGATAATCCTTCTGCTACATCAGTGGCAAGTTCGTCAGGAAGTTCTTCAGTGGCTGCCACAACCGCAGCACCTTCTACCACAGGAGTCTCTTCTGCTACTGGTTCTTCAGTAACGGTTTCTTCTGGAGCTACTTCTTCACTAACTGGCTCAGTAACTTCTTCTTTTGGTGCTTCTTCAACTGGGGCTTCTTCTTTTGGAGCGGCCTTTGTTGTGGTTTTCTTTTTAGGAGTTACCTCTTCTTTTGCCTCTTCTGTAATAACTGTTTTATCTGAATCATCAGCTTTTGTTTCTAGTTCTTCACTATTTAAATTTTCATCATCCATAGTTATCACCTCTCGGGAATTATTTTAACATAAATATATTAAAATAAGAATAAAACTTGTAAGGTTTAAAAATCGTTAAGAAACAGAGTAAAGACCATTAGCTTTTCTGGGGGAATCTCTCATTAATAACAAGCAGTGGTTTGTATAAAATAAGGAGCACAACAAGAACAAGAAAGAAACTTGGTCCAATATAAGTTAACTGGTAAACAAGGGATGGCCAGAATGTCATTTCATAGATAAAGATACCTGATAGAGTGGACGCTAGAGTGCGACCAACCATAGCCACTAACAAAGATAGTATCAAAAATAGAACTCCCATAAATGTGACTTTTTTCTTCTTATTAAAAATCCATTTTCTAAATAAACCAACAAGGGCAAGGAGTCCAAATCCTAAAAGATAATCTAAGGGGAAAGTAATAAATCCATACCCATCTATCATACAATCGAGTAAGCCATAGATAATTCCACAGCTGATAAATCCTTTAACAAATCCTTTTCGTAAACAAAGGATGATGAGAGGAAGCATAGCGAGAGATATAGAACCACCGGTAAGAGATATCCTAATCTTAAAGATTGGAAGATCTAAGATGATAGCAAGAGCGACGAGCATTGCAATCTCGACAATATCCGAGATGGTAAATTGATTTGCGGAGAAAATCTCTCCTGAGTAGTATAGGGTCAAGGCTAGAGCGCAAATACCAATGACAAGAGTAAAGCTACCCATCGAAATGTTATCGTTTTTGTATTCAGGCATTAAGGAAATAATAAATGGGGTTAGGAAAAAGATAACACAAGCCACTATGGATAGTATAAAAGCGGTGTAAGATATTGCCTTTTTGTCGAATAAAAGAAGGATTCCGCAGACAAAAAATAGGATATAAGGCAATAATAAAACATACGAATAAACACTCGTTAAGGATGCAAAAATCAGATCATTTGCGCGAATTGTTGTATTATTTACTGATACATAAGGACCAAAAAGTCCAGCGATTGATAGTAGCAGTATAAAGAGGCAAACCATCATCCTATTTTTTTTCATAATAAAACCTCCAATAGTAGGAGGAGGGTAAAAAATAGTCCCTCCGCTAGCATTACCTAGATCAGGTGCGGTCGACCCTAAGAAGGATCCTCTCAGATTGGTTAACACCAAACTCCCGAAGTCTATATTAACAAAAAACTGTGTCTTTTTAAAGAGCGTTTTCCCAATGTATGGGTTTTATGTTATTTTCCTCTAAAAACTTATTACAATCAATGAAGTTATTGCATCCAAACCAACCCCCTCTATTGGCGCTTAATGGAGATGGATGCACCGCGGTTAATACCTTGTGTTTCGGGTTAGTTATATATTTTTTAAATCCTTTTGCGTAGTTTCCCCATAAAAGAAATACCATAGGTCGATCTATAGAATCTAATAGCTGAAAAACCTCAGCGCTAAACTCATGGTACTGAGGAATATTATGAGACATACTTTCTCCTTTTCTTACCGATAGGATGGTGTTTAATAAAAGAACTCCTTGCCTAGCAAGATATGTTAAATCTCCACTTTGATAATCCATTTTTCCACCAAATTCTCTTTCAATTTCACTGTAGATATTAATAAGAGATGGGGGTAATGGTTGACCCTCTGGAACACTAAAAGAAAGACCCATTGCTTGGTTATCATTGATATATGGATCTTGTCCTAAGATAACAACTTTTACTTCATTAAGTGGAGTGAGTTCAAATGCTTTAAATACGTCTTTTCTTTTAGGGAGACAATCGTGTTCTGCATATTCTTTATCTAAAAATGTATAGAGATATTTTGAATAGTCCTCTTCTTTAATCTCGTTAAAAAACTCATTCCATGTATTAATTTCGGTTTTCATAATTTATATCTTAACATTTAATAAATATTATGTATAATATTTACTTACGGAAGGAGAGAGCATGAATATTATTTATTTTACTACGGCAATTGATGGGAACGATTATGATCACTACTCCATAAGATGGAAAGAATCAATTAATCCAACAATCCAGGTTTATCATAATAAACTAATCAGATGTCTCAGTATTAATAATACTGTCAGCGTTTTGTCCTATCGTCCTTTCTCAAGAACATTATGCATAGATAGAAGACTTAAAAAAGAGCATAAAGAAGTTAATGGAGTCTCTTATAACTACTTAAAAGTAAAAAGACCTTTACAAGCTAGAAAGAGAAGTTATTCCACACAAACAAGAAAGATAATGGAAAAGCTCAATAAAGAAAAAGCCTTAATTGTAACTGATACATTAAACACCACTGTGGTAGAAGAAGCTAAAAAGATGGCAAAGAAATATGCTATCCCTATTGTTGGGGTGTTTATTAACTCTCCAAGTGGAGTGGATGGCACTCCAAAAGAATACACAACTCACCTATATGAAATATGCAATGATTTAGATGGATACATCTGTACAACAGATGAATTAAATGCCTACTTCAATAGAAATAAAAAGCCATATCTTAGAGTGGAAGGAATTGTGGAAAACCTCCCAAAAACTGAATTAAATATCAAAAAACCATATATTTATTATAATGGAACCTTAAAAGAAAAGTTTGGTATCTATAATCTTGTCAGAGCGTATAAAGATCTTAATTTAAAAGATGTAGATCTATATATAAGTGGATATCAAGGTAATAATGAAGAGTTAAAGAAAAAAGTTTTAGGTAATCCTAATATCCATCTTTTATATAACATCCCTTATAAAGACGTATTGGCATATGAAGCTAACGCTATTGTAAATATCAATTGTCATCCCTTTAGTGAAGATAATGATCGATATACAGTGCCTTTTAAAGTACTAGATTATCTAGATTCTGGGGTGCCCACAATAAGTGTAAAAAATACAAGGCTCATGAAAACATATAAAAACGACCTCATTTGGATTAAAACAAATGATGTTGAAGAGTTAAAAGCCGCGATATCCAAAGTCGTTCCTTTAACAAAAGAAGAGAGAGACGACTATGCAGCGACAGGAAAAGAAAAAGTAGTCAGAGATTATTCGTTTGAGACTACTAGTATTGCTTTAGATAAATTTATAAATAAATTTAATAAATAATATTAACTGTTCCAGATAACTGGCTCACCATCAACATAGTGCCAATAACCACTGAAGTTTTCTGCTGGTTTGGCATCTGCATCTGGTGCTTCTTCACTATAGTGATAAGCATTGCAGCAAGTAGGATCAAACCAACCACTAGCGAAGTTACGAGCACTTTCGTATTGTGATTGTGTGTATTCCATAAAGATATTTAGTTTATCTGTGTGTTCATCATCAGTTTCATTAACAAAGACAGGGCTTCCTGCAGACCCAATAGTGCTTACATTAGAAGGTATAACAATCTCTTTTAAGGACACTGTTCCATCAAATGAACCTTCGTAGATTCTTGTAACGGACCTACCTATTGTTACCTCTTGTAAAGAACTGCAACCATTAAAGCAATCAATAGGAATAGAGGTTACATTACTATGACCAAGAAGAGCACTTGTAATAGAGGAGCAACCTTTAAAGGCGCTTGTACCAATTGACTCGAGAGAATTAGGGAAATTAATCTGACTCAAATTATAATCACCCTCAAATGCACTGATACCAATAGATGTTAAGGAGTATTCACCTTCTTCGTTTGCGGCAAAACTCACACTTTCGAGAGTGGTAACATTTCTAAAGAGATATTGTCCAACATTTAACGCTCCATAATTAAACTTAACAGCTTTTACGGAAGTACCCACAAATGAGTAACCTCCTACAGATCCATTAGAGTTTGTGGTTCTAATTAAGGTCACAGGTAAATTAATAACTCCTGGTTCCTGTGTTATATTGCCATTTACATCATAAAGATTAATCGTATTGAATTTTGGTGAATTATAGAAAGCGTAGGCATTAATTGAATCCACACCATCTGCGGTAAAGACTTCATATGTTTCTTCATACTCCACCATTTCACCGGTTTCAGGATCCTCTTCTTCCCAGGTATAGCTACGTTCTTCAGTAATACCAGTATTTGTGGTGTTGTTATATAGATATAGAGTTGTTAGATTTTCACAGTTAGAGAATGTATAGTCTCTAATAACATTAACATGCTCTGGCACTGTAAAGGATTCAAATCCTGTTCCTCTAAAACATGCAGTACCAATTAGTGTAATTGTATCAGAATCCTCAAACTGAAAATCGGTTAAATTATAACATCCATCAAAACAATAGTTAGAGATTGAGGATAAATTTGCAGGGTAAATTATTGAGGTAACACCAGAGCAATCTTGGAAGGCACCCACCCCTATATTTGTGCAGTGAGTGAGATCAGTAGGAATCTTGGTGGATGTTCCTTGGAAAGCATAATCACCAATTGATGTTAAGGTATTAGGTAGATTACCATCCACTAACTGGGTACAACCCGCAAAACAATAATCACCGATAGATTGAACGTTATCTGGAAAATCAATTCCGAGCAAATTGTAGCAATTTTGGAAGGAGTTTGCAGGGACTTCTTCAAAATAATCAGGCATTTCGACATAAACGAGATTTTCATTATTAGCGAAAAGTCCATTCATCCACATGGTAACTTCTGGCATATCTTCCCAGTAGTAAACATTAGTGTAGGCTTTATATTTTTCATCTAGTGCATCATATGATGCTTTATTATTAACAAGGATTGAATCTGGTTCAAAATAATTGATACCCACTTTTAAGAGAATGGAATCCACCAAAGTTAAATCATCATCAGGTAGGTTATCAAAGTAATAGGTATTCTCAAATGCATTTGTCCCAATATAATTGATACTTGATGAGAAGTTAATCGTCTCTAAGTCTGTACAACCTTGGAAGGCTTCACTACCGATAGAAACGATATTATCAGTCATAGTGACGCTCTTTAATCGTGTGGCGTCTCTAAAGGCACCATCCTCAATTTTCGTAATTGTCTTACCTTTTACCTTCGCGGGTATTCTAAAGTTTTCTGGATAGTCGCTCTCTAGGTCAATACGAACCACAGATGCTTCATTTGAATCCGCTTCATAAGCATATGTTAAATAACCTAGGGTTGTGTAATCTACGAGCCATACAGTGGCGGCAAAATAATACACCAAAGCCACCGCGACAACAATAACCGCAGTTATTGATAACCCGATGATATAATTCTTTTGCTTCTTAGTGAGCTTTTTCTTTTCTTCAGGGGGTTGGTCATTTTGGTCAATGTAGTAATCCGCTGATAAGTCTTCAGAGTTTCTAGGCATTTAAACTATCCCCCAATCTTTTAAGTTCTTCTTCATATTTTTCTTTTTCTTTTTTATCACATCTAACAAAATGTCCTGGCTCTATCTCCACGAGTTCTGGTGGATCATACTTAGAGTATTGATGAGCTTCACGTGGATTATAGACAAGAATCTTCTTTTTCTTCTCCACTTTAGGGTCAGGAATAGGCACTGCGGTAAGGAGTGACTTCGTATAAGGATGAAGTGGTGCTTCAAATAGTCTATTCGCAGAGGCTAACTCAACAATTTTACCAGCGTAGATAACCGCAATACGATCAGATATATATCTAACAACGGATAAGTCATGGGCAATAAAGAGAACTGTCATCTTTCTTTCTTGCTGGAACTCTTTAATTAAATTAAGGATCTGGGCTCTAATAGAGACGTCTAACGCGGATATAGGTTCATCAGCGATAACAAGTTCTGGATTCATAATCATCGCTCTTGCAATACCGATTCTTTGACGTTGACCACCGGAGAATTCATGAGGATACCTGGAAAGGAATTCGCTTCTTAATCCGACTTTAGCCATCATATCCTCAACTTTTTCTAGTCTATCTTTCTCGTTATCATACATATGATAGGCTCTTAGTCCTTCTGAAACGATATAATCGATATTTGCTCTATCATTTAATGAATCTCCTGGATCCTGGAAGACCATTTGAATCTTTGTTTTTAATAGTTTTTCTCGTTTTCTCGGTATTTTTCCAGAAATTGGAACATTATTATAGGTAATTTCTCCACCACTGACTTTATTAATTCTAATGATGGCTCTTCCAATTGTGGTTTTCCCGGAACCTGACTCTCCAACGAGTCCTAAAATCTCCCCTCGATTAATATCGAGATTTAAATGATTAACAACAATTCGTTGCACGTTACCAACTTTATAAGCAATCTGGACATCTCTCATCTTGACAATTGGTTCTTCTTCAACCTTGTTAACTTCAAAGATATCCTCTTCTTCTGTGGCGGGTTTAAGATTGAGTTCACTCTCCGACTTTTGTTTCTTCGGCATACTCGTCTCCCTCCTGTCTTGCTAATTCTTTCGCTGCAATCTTCATACGTTCATGGAGTTCTTGAATAACCTTTGGTTTTTCAACTTTTGGAGCGTAAGGAGAAAGTAGCCATGTTTTTGCCCAGTGTGTTTCACTGACCTTAAATGCTGGTGGTTCTTTTACAAAATCGATATTCATCGCGTATTCATTACGTGGAGCAAAGGCATCCCCAATAATTTCAGATCCAAATGATGGTGGATTACCTTTAATATAGGAAAGTGGTTCATCTTTTGTACCAAGTTGTGGTAAAGAGCAAAGAAGCGCCCATGTATAAGGATGTTCAGGATGATAGAAGACATCTTCAATCGTCCCATACTCCACAATCTGACCACCATACATAACCGCGACATTATCTGCGATATTGGCAACCACTCCGAGATCGTGGGTAATAAAGATTGTTGTCCAACCATACTCTTTTTGTAAATCTTTAATTAAATCGATAATTTGTGATTGCACAGTGACATCTAGTGCGGTTGTTGGTTCATCGCATATGAGTATCTCAGGTTTACACGCGAGAGCAATAGCGATAACCGCTCTTTGTCTCATCCCACCAGAGAACTGGAATGGATAATCGTCATATCGTTGGGCGGCATTAGGTATTTTTACTCTTTCTAGAAGTGATATAGCTTCTTTTTTAGCTTCTTCTTTACTCATTCCACGATGAAGTATTAATACTTCACTAATCTGATAACCGATAGTTAGAAGTGGGTTTAAAGAGGTCATTGGGTCTTGGAAGATTGTGGCAATCTTTTTACCTCTAATTGGTTGCCACTCCTTATGAGAAGTGAGTTTAGCGATATCTTGACCATCAAACATAATAGAGCCAGATGAGATAAAGCCATTAGAGTCTAGCATTCCTGTAAAGGTCTTTGTAAAGACTGATTTGCCAGAACCTGATTCACCGACGATTGCGAGTGTTTTACCTTTATATATATCGAGATTAATGTCACGTAAAACATGTGTCTTTTTACCTCTTGTGGTAAAGCCCACATTTAAATTACGGATAGACATCACAACTTCCTCGTTAGGATCAGTAGGATATTCAGTCATTGCCCCTAGTTCAAGGTTGAGGTCTGCACTATTAATTGGTTGATTACGATATTTACTTGTCGCCATAAAGACCTCCTTATCTATGTGTCCTAGGATCGGTAGCATCCGACAGCGCCAGTCCAAGATAGAAGAATCCTACAGTTAAAGGAATAATGACGATAAATGGACCAAGCAGCAGGTATGGATGGCTTAAGAATGCTGTACCATTAACCGCTTGAGTCAAAACTTGTCCAAGGGTGATATCTCCATCCGCGATATTGAAGGAAAGATTGAAGAAGGAGAGACCAACTTCGGCGCTTATTGCCGCAGGAATTGCGGTGCTTATATCGGTAACTATCACACTGATAAGGTATGGTAAGAGGTTATGCGTAATCATATTGACGGTGTTTGTGCCCATCGTCTGAGAGGCAATGTTATACTCTCTATTTCGGATGATGATGATTTGGTTTCTAACGAAACCCGCTAGACCAATCCAGCTAAACATAGAAAGCAGCAAGACAATGATCCAGAAACCATAATCCGCCATATAAGGGGTAAAGAACTGCATAAGTAAGATATCGAGAAGGATTTCAGGAATATTGTTGATAAAGTTTCGTACCTCAATAAGGATAGGATCTAGCCATCTTATATATCCCCACAAAGCGCCGATAATGATACCTACAACGACTTCAATTAAGGCAACGACAGTACCAAGAACTAGAGATAGTCTTGTTCCTAGCCAGACATCAGTCCACATATCGGTTCCTTCAAACCATGTACCCATGTTAGACCCACATAGTCCAAACCAGTATTTAGAGTTAGGTCCTAAATACCCTCCGACCAGTTCATCTGTAAACACACCATCAGGGTTACGTAATACAGTTCCGTGACTAACGAGGATTGGATCGTATGAATGAATCATTGGCCCAAAGATAGCAAGAAGGATGATTAAAACAATAATCACCACACTAATAATGGCCATTGGTTTTTTGAAAAGATAGGAGAAAGTCATTCTCCAGTAGGAGTAAGGAACGGCATCGAGTTGCTCGATATTCTCTTCGTTAGTGCCGACAACCTTAAATAGATCATCGAGGTTAGCGTCAATTGTAGAGTCTACACTTACAGTGGAAGCCATTCTAGGATCTTCTTCAAAGGTCGAGAAGAGATCCTCTTCTGTATAAGACTTATCGCCAAGGATAATTTTTTTCTCTTTTTTTGCTTTTTTCTGTCTTTGCTTTTTTCTACCTGGGGCGTAGATAATCTGTTGCTTCTCTTCTTTTTTAGCTTCCTTTACTTCAGGAGTAGCAACGGGGGTTTCTAATTGTTGGTTTTCTTTATTTTCATCTTCACTCATAAAAAGGCCTCCTTTCTATTCCTTAGTAAAACTAATCCTTGGATCACACAAGGCAGTCACAATATCACCTAATAAGTAAGAGAGAATACTCAGCAAGGCAGAAATGATGATAATACCGGACAGTAATGAGGAGTTATTGGAGTTAATGGCCACCATTACTGCTTGACCTATACCTGGTATACCATAGATATTTTCTAGGTAGTAGGTTCCTAGAAGAGCACCGATAACCGCACTTGGGAAAGTTCTAACAAGTGGGACCACAGCGTTTCTTAAAATATGTACCCAAAGAATACGTGATTCACTTAATCCTTTTGATCTAGCAAACTTTACATAGTCAGCGTTAAATTCATCCACCATATAACGTCTGACCCACAATCCAATCCCCGCCATACCAGTAAAGGCCATAGTGAGGATAGCAGGAAGCCAGGAGAGGAAGTTATCTGCATCGTATGTCATCGGCAGCATAAATACTGAACAAAGTAGTGCGAGCCAAATGTAGTAATAGGCAATACCCGGTATCGCATCCACTGAAATAATGTATGCTTTACCTATCCTATCAAACCATCCATTCTCGTATTTAGCCATTAAAATACCAAATGGATAACCTAGGGCTAACTCGAGTACCACTGCAATAATCCCTATTTCAAAGGAAACACCCATTCTAGGCAGGATGTAATCCCAGACAAAACCTCCATCGGTAAAGCCTGCTAACTTATAAATACGACCAAAGTCAAAGATAAAGTTACGACATCCAGTAATCGTATACATTCCAAGATCAACGTTAATTTCTGTCACACAGAGGGTTTTTGGGAATGGGAGGATAGCGTAGAAGTAGTTAATTAACTGCTGAAGCATCGTTCCAGAGAAACCCATGTTCTCTTTCCAGTTATCACATCTAAGGTTATAAACTAGTTCAGAGATTTTTGGATCGTAGAAGAGTTTATAACAAGTGTTATCCGCGGGAGTGGCTAGTCTAATTAAAAAGAAAGTCACCAAAATGGCGAGAATGAGAGAAATTAAGGCTGATCCTAGTCTTCGGAATGAGTAGAAGAGAAGAGGATGAGCAAATATTTTTTGCATGGAAGGAGTATTAGCAAAAAGCACTCTTCGTTTGACGAGTACACAGAAAACAATAAACAAAACGATTAGTATGATTATTGTGTAGCCGACTATATATGATGTCATTAAATACTCCTTATTAAGAGATCGTAGCTAGTGGGCAAGACTCGCCCACTAGCTACTTTTCTCATTATGATGATTTAGAAAAGATTATCAATCTGGAATGAGATAGTCATTTAAATCATAAATGTTTAGGGAAGAACTCTTTCCGTTATTCGCATCTTTGAGTTCTTGAATATATGCTTCTTTTGCCTCGTCAAAGTTCGCTTTGATTTGCTTTCTTTCGTCGCTTTGTAGTAGTTCATCGAGGACCCAGATACCAGTAAGTCTATCATCAGAAATACCATAAGCACCCGCTGGCATTTCGTAACCGATTGTTCTACTGACAGAGACCGCCCAACCTTGACCATAGTTACAGTGAGGCATATAGATTGCTAGTTCTTGTTCTAGCATATATTCTGCTTCCGCAAAGATATCAAATCTTTGGTTGGTATCATCGGTAACTGCAGCACCTTGTGCCACAATTGCAGTGTACTCTTCTAGGAGGTTGGTGTATTCAAGCTTTGGACTACCAGACGCGTCATAAACGAGGTTGTAGTTAGCGGTTTCTTCATCTGAAATGTAAGGGAAGACATCCGCCCAGTCACCACCAATACGATAGGTGTTCATATATGAGAGTGGATCACCATAGTCTGCTCCCCATCCCCATTGAGCGATAGAAAGATCAAAGTAACCATTGTGAGTCACTTCATCGTAGTTAGAAGAGGTAACTTTATCGGTGGGGAGGAATGTACACCAAATCTTATCTGGGTCTTCAAGATCTTCATCAGAAAGATCTCGATATTCTCTAACTGAATATCCATTAATCCAAGCATTCATGCTTTCAAGTGTCTCACTGGTAAAGACTCTTGAATCACTATCAAAGTATGAACAGTAAACAGACACTTTAATTGGAAGGGTGATTGTTTTATTTTCTGAAATGTCGTTATAGAGACCTATTGCGGTTTTGGCTTCTTCTGCAAAGGCCTTAATCTGTTCTGGAGTTTGTTGTCTAGTCGCATATTGACCAGGTTCAAGAAGCTCCGCGACAGAACCTGGGACAATGGTGCCATCAGCTTCATACTCATCAATGCCAGAGTATATACCAAGATGGTCAGCATAGACTTGATATAGATGGTGAGTCACATAATCGTTACCATCATCATCAATAACGAATCCTCTAGGAACGTATGTATGAACCATGTATTGGGTTTGATAAATTTCTTCCGCTCCATAAGACTGGTTATAGGATTCATAGTCTAGTGACTTTAAAATAGCATTTCTTACAGGTTGTAAGGAAAGCGCTCTTGCGGTGTTATCAACATCGTCTTTTTTTATCCCTGTCGTATAGATACAGTTAGTGGAATCACGATTCTCCTTATCTCTACCTAAGACAAGGTTTGTACCATACATATTACCGATGGTATCAAGCCATCTTGAGTAGACTGTTGGATCATAAGGATCTTCAATAGAGCCTGATCCATCTGGTCCAGTAATATATTTTTGCCATCCCGCGACATCACGAGATGAGACTGTAAATCCATCGACTTGTCCGTTTTCAAAGGCATTTCTTGTATAATCATCATCGATTGTACTTGGAGCGACAGTGTAGTGAATATTTTCAAGGTGAACGATGTCTTTATTCCAATATGAATTGTTTTTAACATAGTTAACTTGTGTTTCATCGTAGTCTTTAAGTAGATATGGACCACAGTAGAGGATCTTATCTTTTGCGCTACCAAAAGAAGCAAATCCTGTATCGTTTAAGAATGTTTCATTTGTTGGTAAGAAACATGAATAGGTAAACATAGTGGGGAAGAATGAGGCGGCTGTATAGAGTTCATAGGTCACTGTACCACCACCATTAGAGGTAACTCCATCCACAGTAATACCTAGTCTAGCGCCACTGGCGATATCATCAAGGTCATCGACAGTAATTGGGTTATCCTTATACCAGGCGTTATAGACAGTGGGGTTGTTTTCCTCAATGCCATTCATAATAATCTCAACTTGTCGGTCCTTATCGTTTGCTAGGGACGATCCGGTACGACCACCTTGAGCAATTTCATCAAGAACATATGTATACCAGTAGTATTCCTCTGCTCCTTTCACAAATTGAGCAATTAAATAGTAAAGACTTGAACCATTAGAATATGTTAGGGTTGCTTTTGCACTTGTTAAGAAGTCTTGAGCGGAGACGTATTGTTTTTTACCTCCAACTGTGTAGTTAGAACCATTCCATTTAACCCAAGGGACTCCTTCCTTGACTGTAAAAGCAAACTTAGTGTAATCGGCATTATGTCTTACTTCTGTAGCAAGATTCTTTTGAAGGATACCATATTGATCGTGGACTAAAAGTCCATCAACAAAGTTCGCGTAGTGTTCAGCATCCGCGGATTCTTGGCTATCGAGATAGTTTAAGGTATCAATTGATGTTGCAAGGAATGCGTTATACGTATCACGAGCAGTCTTGCCATTAATGCCATAAAGTGCATTTTCAATCGTAAACGTTTTGTAGCCGGAACTACAACTTGTCCCTGCAAGTGTTACCGCACAAAGAGCAAGGGCCATGATTGTTTTTGATTTACTTACTTTCATTTGTTTGTTTTCTCCTTTCTAGTATATTTTCCATCACAATGATAGATTAAAGAATACAATGAGACGTACTAAAATACAATTGTTTTTTTATTTTTTTTAAAAATATAAAAAAGGAGTAAACCGGAGTCTATTTTTTGACACTGTAAATTGGAAAGTTTATCTATAACAATGAAGTTATATTCGTCACGATAAAGGGGAAATGCCCTACAACACCATAATATATATCAATTCCGATAAAAACAAGTAAAAGTAGGGCCGCAGCAAGGAAAAAGGGCCATCTTCTTGACCAACATGTCGTCTTTATATCTTCTGGAAGCTCTCCATCATAGTTTTTGTTCTTTTTTCGGTATGTTGCCCCTTTAATATCTCCCCAGAGAAAACCGATTAAAAAGTAAACTCCCATAAAAATCGCAATTAACCAAGGATAGCCTTCAAATTGATTAAAATTAAAGGATGGGATGAGAGAAATCCCTAATACTAGGAAAGGCACACCAAGACCCACGATTACGAGGATAATAGCCGCTATATACACTCTATAGTTCTTTAAAGACTCTTTCATAACTATTCACTTAAATATTCTCTTATTTTCTCTAGATTATCAAGAGCGCATTTTCTTCCATCTTCATACAAAGCATTTAGCTTCTCTATCGTTGGGTATTTTAAAGAAATATACGCATTTATAGAAGGACGTAAAACAAAATTGTGTCCATTCTCTTCTTCTTTCTCTATATAATCTACTTGTTTATTATACACGTTATTATATTCGTTTAGTGCTTTCGCATATTCTTTGTGCTTTCTAAAGTACAAGTTATTCTCTCGGATATTCTTTTTTGGCATTGGTCCTTTTCTATAACTCTTTTCCTGTGTTTCTATGATAAGTATCTTATCATAACCTAGGCTTTTCGCGTATTCATAAGGAATAGGGTCAGAGGTCCCTCCATCGTAAGAGGTAACACCATTGACTAGATAACCTTTACTAATCGCAGGGATTGACGCGGAGGCGAAGATAACATCAAAGGGATTTGAAACACTACTTATATCGGTATACTGTGGCTTTCCTGATTCTAGTGATGTTGTCACAGCGATAAATCTTACCTTAGAGGAGTAAAACTTATCATAGTCAAAGGGAGGAACAACATCATTACTATAGGTAAATAGATACTCATAGGAGTATGTTTTACCTTTTAAACGAGACTTCATATTATAAGAAGAGAGGACTTGATCCTCACAACTATTTCTTAAGATATTGATAGATCTATATGGTTGGTTAGAGATGTAGTTACAAAGACAGAGTGCGCCGATAGAGACACCAACAATGGTTTCAAACGCGATTTCGTTCTCATTTAAAACATCTAAAACGCCCGCGGTAAACGCCCCACGAAAACCCCCACCTTGTAAAACAAGACAAGCTTTTTCCATATAAGCCTATATTATACTCATTTCGAGTTAAATTTCATCATCGAGAAGATAGAGTTCTTCGTCGGAGTCGATGAAGGGAGAAGAGTCTTCTTCTATTTCTTCATAAATATCATAAACTTCCACCTCTTGTTCAGCGGTTAGTTCTTCTTCCTGTAGATAATCTTGTTCATTATTCATACAAGTAATTTATCATAATTTAGGTATTTAAAGTTATTTCTTTTTCTCTATTTCTTTAGACACTGTAAACCTTCTTAGGTGTAGAATTTCTCTCTATCCTTTACTAGACAAAGAGTTTAGTTAACCTTCACGCTTATTTTTTTAAAACGAGTTAAATGATTACCTAAAAAGAAAAAAGTCTAATATAATAGGGGTATGGCAAAAGAAAAAGACTATAAAGAAATAATTGCAAAAAACCTTGTCTACTACCGAAAAGCCAATGGAATGACCCAATTTGAACTTGCCGAGAAGTTAAATTATTCCGATAAAAACGTCTCTAAATGGGAAAGAGGGGAATCATATCCTGATATTATTACTTTAAAAGCAATCGCAGATCTCTATGGTATCAATGTTAATGATTTTTTTAGAGAGAAGCAGAATAGATATAGATTAAGACGATTTAGAAGAAGATTTATTACCGTTTTACTCTCTATTGCCGCGGTGTGGCTGGTCGCTACAGCGATATACGTACCCCTAATGATTGGTTCAAATGGCAGATTTGAGTGCTCTTGGTTAACCTTTGTTTGGGCTAGTGTCCCGACATGTTTAATTGCCTATATATTCGCTTTAGTGTATAAGCAGAGGTTTGCGGTCCTTCTTAGTGTATCTGCACTGATTTGGGCATCACTAGCCTGTATTTATGTAACAACATACTTCTTTGCCTATAACGAATACCTTTACCTCATCTTTGTTATTGGAGTGCCTATTGAGGTAATTGCTATCTTGCAGTATTTCATGAAATGGTCTTTTGCGACGTTAACAAACTCTTTTAAGAAGTTTTTTAGAATCGGCACAAAAAAGGAAAAAGAAAGTGAGAGCGAAGACGCTCCCACAATTTCTAAATAAATACCGAACAATATTTTTTAAGATAAATTACTTTCCCCAATTAACTGGATCCTTACTTGCAAATAAGATTCCAATTGTCTTCGGTCCGCAATGGGCAGAGATAGTGGCGCCAGCGAAGCACTTATATATGTGTTTGAATCCTCTTTCTTTACACATACGTACTGCGGTTTCTACTGTTTCATCACTTGCTGATGGATAGGTGATAAAGACTCTATCTAGATCAGGGTTAGGGAACTGGGTGAAGATGTCTTTTGCGTACTGCTCCATAATCTTAGCATCTTTACTTCCCATGTATCGGTGACCGGTTTTCATATCACCATCCACGAGGATGATTTGAGGTTTAATTCTTAACACATTTGCTACTACCGCGGTAAGTCCTTTGACTCTTCCTCCTTTATAAAGGTAGGTAAGGGTATTAACGATAAAGGATGCTTGTATATACTGCCTATAATCCTCTAGGCATTCTTTTAATTTTTTTGCATCCCAATCTGGATGTTCTTTCATGAGATCGCGACACTTACAGACTTCAAGGGCAATACCACTTGAAAGAGATAATGAATCGACAACTTGGACTTTCCCACCAAATTTCTCACTACTTGAAATGGCGTTAGTGCATGTTAATGATGATTTAGAAGTGAATGATATATGAATAACTTCATCATACTCTTTCAAGAGGTTTTCAAAGTATTCATCGAATTCCGCTTCATTTATTGCGGTTGTTGTGGCTAGTTTTCCTGTTTTGTCGTAATAGTCGAACACATCTTGACTATTACATTCAAGCCCATCCTTTTTAATTTCAGTCCCAAAGATAACGGATGAGTGAATAATACTTACATTAAATTCTTTAATAAGTTTTTCCGGTAGATCTGCAAACGTTTCAGTACTTAAACAAATTTTCATTATAACCTCCTTTCTTTCCCTCTTTGTTTAAAGACATACCATATATCTAGCACTTAAATCATAGATTTAAGCTATGTTCTCTTGGTGGAGCCGGCGGTATCGAAACCGCGTCCGATAATTGTCCCCCATTAACATCTACAGCTTAGATGAAATAGGATTTTAATCACTGGTGAACATTTCATCTTGTTGCAGTGACGAGACTAATAGAATTTCAATAACTATTATTAGTCATTTAGTTATCTAGTCTTTTAGTATGACACCTACCTATCAAGTAAAGACTAAAGTCGATAGGAGGCGCTGCCGATAACTTATTATTAAGCTAGAGCGGCAGAGAATGAGGGGCGAGAAGCCTCTCTTTGATAACTATTGCCAGTTATTATTTGGGTTTGATGATTACGTCATCACTCGGCTGCCATTAGTGATAGACAACTACCGTCGAATCCATTCGACCCCATAAGTAAATTGCAATAAAAAATTGTAATCAAGATTTACAAAAAGTCAATAAATTTTAGGTGGACAAATTTATATGTACAAATATTATTTGTAAAAAATATTCAATTCTCATAAAATTATAACTTAGGACTACGTATGAAAGAAACAACTTCCACGAATCTTAAAAACATCTTTGGTTCTCTTATCTTTAATAAGAGAGCAATCGAATGTGGTAGAACACTTCCTTGGTGGAGTGCTTTAATTGTCTTTGTCCTTTCTGTCTTTATTCCAGTTATCCCATCTTTATGTAATAACGCCCTCTCTAAAGGTGAATCATTTTTAAGTGAATATACCTATAACTATGAAAACCACCTCGCTGGAGCGTTTATGGATCTCTCTATTGATGGGTACACAATTACTGTGGATACAAGTGAGGCCACAGGTAAAAACATTGCAACATTAAGACAAGATGGATTAATCGTTAGTGAAGAGTCTTTTGATGACCATGTTCCTTTTGCAACTTATGTCAACAGTGTTTCAAATGAATATGAGATGCAGGTCTTCTTTACTTATAAAACAGGAAATGGCGCGGAGACAATCAATGATTTAATTACCGATATCTCTTATACCTATTACTGGAACAATACAACAGGATCTTGTACACAAGAAGATCTCGATATCTGGAATAACTCTCACCCTATGGATCAAAGAACGATGTATCGACCATCAATTCTGATCCTATCCACAAACTACATATACGCAGAAATTGTCGCTCCAGGTGACGATGATTATACATATACTTATTCAGGGGATTGGATTAACTATCCATCAGGCACAGAAATCATCTCTGAGTTTTTAACTGTGGAGTTAGAGGACGGAACGCTTATAACCCCACCCACAACTGAAGCAGAAAAAGATGAGTTATTAAGAAATCAAGAATACCTAGATGGTTTTACTGTATCTTTAAAATCGATGCTTAACTATGGGTATATATCCACAAAGAATCAGATGACTCTATACACCACACTTATATATGAAGCTATCTATATTACCCTGACATTCTTTATGGGACTACTTGTCTATCTCTTAACGAGAGGTAAGAGGAACTACTACCACTTCTTAAAGCATATGACTTGTCAAAAAATCAATGCTTGGGCGGCATTCTCCCCCGCCGTGCTCGCTATGGCGCTTGGCTGGCTAGCCCCTAACTATGGAATTGTCTTCTATATTATCTTTATCGGTATAAGAATTATTTGGATGTCTTTAAGACAATTAAGACAATAGTTATTTTACCAATTTAAAAAATAAATCCCTCAAATTGGGATTTTTTTATAAGAAATAACTATATTAATCTCCGTAATCTGATCCCCTAGATTTATCTTCTGCATATATTTGAAGTGGATCACAAACATCCTCAATTTCGAGATAGATATATCCTTCCACTTCTGTCTGTGGGTATTGGTAGGAGGCGGTAAAAACAATCCTTTTATTCTTTTTGACAAGTCGATAAATCTCTTCAATGATACGAGGATAGTTATCTGGTTGAAAGGTTTTAAAGCCCATTAGTTGAGTGTAAAACGCTGGCTCTATATAAAAACGCTCTCCCCCTTCTAGTTCATATAATGTTGAGAAGGGGTTAGTCTTATCTTCAATTACCTTTAAATCTTTAAACTCATCGTAAGTCATTTATGGTAAACCTCATTGTTTCTAATTTTAATCGCTCGATATATTTGTTCAAGAAGGATTAATCTACTCATCTCGTGGAGATAGGTAAGTTTAGATAAAGAGATAGAATCGTTTACTCTCTTTTTTACTTCAGAAGATAGTCCATAAGAGCCCCCGATAACAAAGGTTAATGAAGAACCTCCTTTTTCTAAATTCGAGTATAAATAGAAGGAAAACTCTATTGAATCTAGCTCCTTTTGATTTAAATCAAGGGCAATGACATAAGAGTCTGAAGAGATTGCTTTTAAGATACGTTCTCCTTCTTTAGAAATGGCCCGATCAATTTCAGACTGGTCTTTTGGATTTAATATAGGTTCATCATTAACCTCTAAAAAAGAGATATCCATATAAGGAGAGATTCTTTTGATATACTCATCTATTCCTAGTGTGAGATATTTTTCTTTTACTTTACCCACACAAACAATCTTAATCTTCATTTGGACCTCGCACCGCTTCATACTGCTTCCCACATTTAAGGGAGAAGTTCATCTTTTTATGCAAATTCTTAAATGTCTTTTTATAGGCGTTCAAAGCGAGTTCAGGAGTGTTACACTCTTCCGATAGATGGGCAAGGATAACTTCCTTTGTTTTAGGGCCCACAATACGAGAGGCAAGAAAGGCTGAATCTTCATTACATAAATGACCTGAATCAGATAAGATTCTTGATTTTAACTCATAGGATCTATCAGAGGCCATAAGCAATTTAATATCGTGGTTAGATTCTAGTATGAGGTAATCTGGATTAACGATATAGTCTAGGTCTTGCTCAATAAACATTCCAGTGTCTGTTAGATAGACAAGTTTCTCAGAATCAGACTCTATAACAAATCCACAGGAGGGGTAAGTATCATGACTAGTTTTTATTGGAGTGAGTGTTAAATCTTTTATTGTAAATGGGGTAAACATTTTTAGAGGGTGATATAAATAACCTTCTGGTAATATCCCATCTAGAGCGTATACAACATCCCTTTTAATTTGGGAGGAGAGACGGAAGTGGTCTGAATGATTATGGGTATAAAATAAGGCGTCAATCCCTTCTAAATTTGTGTTATATCTCTCTAATTCTTCATTAACTCTCGTTTTAGAGACACCAAAATCAATAAGTATATTTGTATCTTTTTCTTGGATAAAAAGACAGTTACCTTTACTACCTGAGGCAATCAAAGAATATCGCATTAGTTTTCTGGATATCCCTCACTTCGATATTTTTTAACTAAATCTTCCCATTGTTGATTTGGGGTTTCAAAACGCTGAATATTCTTCTGGAAAAAGAGGGAAGCCACACCTGTCGGTCCATTTCTATTTTTACAGACATCCACTTCAACATAAGAGGTTGGATTATCAATCCCACCAGTGGTGTCACCAGCATTTTGCTTTTCTTGCTGATTAGCTAAGAAGATCTCTTCTTCGCTCATTTCTGATCTCTTTTTATTGGTGTCCACTTTTGTATCTCGATAGTAATCTGCTCGGTATATAAGCATCACGACATCAGCGTCTTGTTCAATCGCTCCAGACTCCCTTAAATCAGATAGCTGTGGTTTATGATTCTTTCCTCTTTCATCAACACCTCTATTTAACTGAGAGAGTAAAACAATCGGCAAATCTAGGCTTCTTGCAAGGTTTTTGATAGCAAGAGAGTTCTGTCTTACCTCTTCTTGACGTGATTCGGCCTTACGATCTTCACTACCACCGATAAGGTTTAAATAGTCGATAACAACTAGTCCTAAGTTAGGATCTGATTCTTTTAAGATTCTTAATTTATTTTCAATATCAATCATCGTAATACCAGGGGTATCATCGATATAGATTGGAGCCTGAGCAACTTCATCAAGTCCTCTTCTTAGATTCACTCTATCCTCTCTCTTTAAATATCGAGGGGCGTTAAAGGATGAGAGACTAACAAATGAAACAGAAGAAACGAGTCTTTTTACAAGTTCGGTTTTATTCATCTCAAGAGAGAAAAAGGCTACTGATTTACCCCCTTGTGTGGCCGCATTATAAGCAAAGTTAAGAGCAAGAGCGGTTTTACCAACCGATGGACGCGCACCAACGATTGTCACTTCTCCATTTTTAAATCCAGAGGTAATGGCGTTGAGCTTTTTAAAACCTGTGGTAACACCCACAACAGCATCCTCTTCTTCGTTACCTGTACCTCTTTCTGATAGCATTTCTATTTGTTGTCTAACCTCTTCTGTAATAAGTCCTGTCTTTTCAAAAGAAGAGACTTTTCTTCTTGAGATTGAGTTTTTAAATCTCGTTTCACATTCTCCGATGTATTTTGGAACATTATCGATATCTTCTGTTGCTATTTCATAGTCAATATCACGCATAGTTTCAATCATTTGACGGAGAACTGCTTTGTTATTGACGGTTTCAATATTGAAATCAAGAGTGGAGGGACTGATATAAGAATCCGCACATTCACTGAGATAATCGGCGCCACCAATCTCTTCTAAGCGTTGCATATCTTCTAGTCTTTCCGCGGTTACCTGTAAGTCTACAGTCTTTGTTCTTTTATCGGGGTCAAGAGGAATAGAGAGTATTGCAGTGTAGATTGTTTGATGTTTAGAAAGGTAGAAATCTCCTACCCTTAAAGAAGAGCTAATCTTAGCAAGAGCCTCAGATGATAACATCATCGCTCCAATAAGGTATTTTTCTGCAGTTTCTGAATAGGGGAGTTTATCCCTATCATAAGATCTTGTTTGCTTACTATAATCTGGCATCTTACTCTTCCTCCTTAACATGGACAGTGACTGTTCCAGTAACGCCTTTATCTAATTCTAGTTGTAATTTACTAATACCTAGCATCTGGATAGGCCCTTTATCGATAAACTTTCTTTTATCAATATCGATTCCATATTCTTGTTGTAGTTTTTCTGTTATTTGCTTTAAAGAAATAGAACCAAATAATTTACCATTTTGTCCCGCTTTTAAAGAGAATTCGAGAGTAATATCTTTGAGTTTTTCGGCAATCTCTAAAGCAAGCTCGTGTTCTTTTTCCTTTTTAATTCTCTCGTGTTCTTTTTGATTTTCGAGTATTTCCATACTCTTTTCTGTTTGCATCACAGCGAGTTTATTTGGGATCAAAAAGTTCGAAGCATAGCCATTTGAAACATCCACAACTTGACCTTTTTTACCGACTTTTTTTACATCCGCAAGTAAAATGACTTTCATATAACTATTCTCCTTCCCCTAGTCTTTCTCCTCTTGATCTAACATCCACTTTAATTGAGGACATATTATCTTCGAGGACTTTCTTTAATATCTCACCAACATCTTTAATCGTGGTTTTTTCGACTGATACTGCTGCCGCGGCTAGATGTCCACCTCCACCGAGTTTCTCCGCCACTAATTGAACATTATATGTTCCATCACTTCTACAAGATATTCTTATCTCTTTTTGTGATACTCTACCTATTACAAATGCCGCTTTATTACCTTTAATAGTGAGTAGTTGATCCGCTGCTTTTGCAAGTGTGGACATTTCATAGATTGAATTTTCTTGCCCTTGGGCAATAACAATCCCATATGTTGGTGTTTGGGTGTTAGATAGAAGGGAAGATACCACTCTATACTCTTCATAATCATCTTTAAGGAAATCATCCGCAAGGGAGTTATCCGCTCCATAATCCTTTAAAAGAGAGCAAGCATCAAATGTTCTCATGCTTGTTTGTCTAGACCTTAGATACTTACTATCAAGGAAGATGCCTGAAAGCATAAAGGTTGCATAAATTGATGGGAGATTAATTCTGGGGTTAGAGGCGGCGTATTCAATTAACTCCGTAACGAGTTCACAAGAAGATGATGCAGATGGTTCAATGTGGTTAAACACAGGGTTTTCAATATATTCTTCCGCTCGTCTATGATGATCAATAACAACGATCTTATTTGAAGCGTCAATTAAGTCTGGAGCCATAACAAGAGAGGGCATGTGGACATCCACGACGATAAGAAGAGAATCTGCACTTAACGCATCTTTAGCTTCTTTTGGAGTTATACATAAATCATCTAACTCATCTTTAGTAAAGGAGGAGTTCATCGCCGCTCTAGTTTTAGCCTCTAAGGATTTAGGATCTATAACGACTTTTGCGTATTTCTTTAAATGATTACATATTGCTTTTATACCTAGACATGCTCCAAAGGCATCTAAATCTAGTATTTGATGTCCCATAATGAAGACTTTAGAGGATGAACTAATTAAAGAAACAAGAGAATCCGCGAGAACACGGACTTTAACTTTATTTCTCTTTTCTTGAGCTTCGGTTTTACCTCCAACAAACTCCATGTCTTCACCAACGGGAGAAAGCACTACTTGGTCTCCTCCACGAGACTCGGCAATTTCTAGGGCTTCACTTGCCTGTTCGTTTAGTTTAGTGATGGAATCAGAGTTATAAGCAATACCTATCGATATAGTAAGAGGGATTTTACCAGAAGCACCAAGTCCTCTTACTTGGTCCACCACTGAGAATTTATTGGCTCTCATTCCTTCAAGTGATTTAAAGTCCATCACAAGTAGATATGAGTCTTCTTTTATTCTTCTAATTAAAGCGTTAGATGCTGCAGCGTAGTTTAATATCGCTGTACGTATATTAGATAATGTGTCATTAAAGTCATCTTCGTCGTGGAGTATCTCTTGGTAGTTATCAATAGCAAGCACTCCAACAACTGGTGCTCTATCAGCGAGATTTTTAATGTTTAATTCGTTTTCGGTAACATCCTTAAAAATCCATAGGTCAGCATCAGGCAATAGCTCTACTTCATAACTTCTTAGGTTTATCACAACTTTGACTGTTTTTGCACTGTCGGGGTTTTCTTTTAATTCTTTTAAAGTGGGTTGCCAAGTTAGAATATTCATATCAATAATATTGATATGTCTATCTTGGAAGAGATCACTAACCCAAATAATAGAGTCATTGTGATCTGTAACGACGAGCCCAAGCATTCCAAAGTTATATGCTTCTTGAACATCATTACCAATAATTTCCGCCGCTTGTAAATCTGTGGATCGTCTAATCTTACCAATTCTCCAAAGACATATCCAAATGGCGATGAAGTTTGCGATGACTAAAACCGCGACAGTAACATAAACATAGGTAGTTATAATTCTACTTTGAATATCAAAGAGATCAAGGTAGTAGAAGATACCAAAAATGATAAGAAGAGCAAGCTCGACTATCGTAACAATAAACATTACTAGTTGAATTCTATGGACTGTTTTATTCATAAATTACCCTGTGCTTATATTATAAAGAGCAAGGACCTTTTAATAAAGTTTTCATTAATAAAAACTTTGTTAATGTAATAAAAAGGGCACATAGTAGTGCCCCAGTTATTAGTTATACGACTTAAAACATCATTCGACAGGGTATAAATCATGATATCCGCTTGGGGAAGCTGACAAATTGGTACGATTCATAGTGCGTTCGGAATCTGAATAACTATCAAGGCCAAATCCTATATGAAAATAAGATCCTTTCTTATTATTGTAATAATACCCAGTAAAAATCAAAGTATAGTATATTCCATCAATATCAAAGAGAAAATAGGCTTGGTTCAATAACCCCCGTATATGAGTAAGTGCACCACCATCAACAAGAAGATCACCATTCATATAAAATGAAACTAAATAGTAAATCCCTTGCTCTTTATAAATTTCACCATAGTCAGGAATATAATCTGTATAATCAATATTTTGATCAACCTCCTCAATCATAATTTCAAAGGAATCAATTACAAAACCATCTTCCCACACTATTGATTCGCTTGTTGCCCAATGGCCAGGTTCAATATGAGAACCCTCATAAGACATAAAGCAAGATGATAAGGATGAGACACCCACTAATAACAAAGTTGTAAGTTTAATAATATTTTTTTTCATTTTAATTACCCCACAAATAAAAATGTATTATAGCTATAAATTGTTGCATCAGAGATAATGATATCGGTTCCTCTTAGGCTTCCATCATCCCAACCAGTATGAATTAAGAATGTATCATCATCCTTGTTGTAACCATATGCTAATGCTGTATGATAAGTATATTTTGTCGTTTCGTCTTGGTAGTTTTCTGCAACAAAACTTGTCATTGTAAGAATAGCAGGATGGCCGGCATTAATATACTTTCTCGGATTTGCATGTGTGTAGAATAGACATCCATCATGAAATTCGGTGCTCTTGTATAAAGATGAATCACATTCACCTTTTAAATAATCTTTAAAAGTATTTTCTATTTCTCCATTTGCCATAGGATATCCAGAATTGTCATTACCGAGGCCCGCTAAAGTATGACCATAATTTTCAAAGATGTAATCTCCAAAAGCAGTATTTGTTCCGTTTCCAACCTTATATAAAGTTTCAAGATTGTCAGGAATATATCCATCGTTTTCAAATTCATCAAGATAACTTATAAACATACAAAGAGCAGTTATTCCACAAGTTCCAAGAG
Organism: Coprobacillus sp.; assembly: GCA_021203745.1. Taxonomy (GTDB): domain Bacteria; phylum Bacillota_I; class Bacilli_A; order RFN20; family CAG-826; genus JAJQAP01. The sequence goes on along the minus strand of JAJQAP010000050.1, from coordinate 10,393 downwards.
AATTGCGCGGGAAGTCTTTTAATGTGCTAAAATACTCATAATTTTTAATTACAGTAAAACCTAAATAGGTGTCGGTCTCGTCTGGATCAGGATTTTTAGGAAATGATGTTGAATACATGTCAATATCATCTATCTCATTACTTATGTTAAATAATTCACTGGGTAATTCAATCTGTAAATTCTCGATTAAGGACGCATCTACTGATTCATTGTTGACAATATCAGCATATCTAAAACCATCAAAATAAATATAATTGCCAAATCCAAAATAGTAACAATCATAATTCAAATATGGGTAATATGGGGAATTGGACGTTTTTGATCCTTCGATAAATGCTTGAGAAGTACCATCTTTTGCATAGATAGCATAACCAGCAGGAGACAATTCATATAGAATATACTCGTTACCAGAATAATCATTGAGATTTTTTTGAGAAACAATGTCTTGTCCCTCATAAACAAAACTTTCGATTGTATCATGCTTCAACGATTCTACCAGCTGTTCAGCATTATAGCCTGACTCAATGTTCTCATCACTAAGCACACAAGCATTGCCTGAAGCAGTTAATAATGCGGATATTGTGATTAAAAATTTTAAAAAAGGCATATATCATTCCTCCAAATTGAATTTGTGGACAATCAATATACCTTGAACTAGCAATATGGTTTAATTACCACGTTTATTTTTTAACACGAAAAATTTTAAAAATCAACAAATTTATCGCGAATACATTAATCAACAACAAAGGGGAGAAGCGCCATGATACGAGCATTCTTTATAGCTCTAGCAAGTTCTCTTTGATGCTTGGCACAGGTTCCTGTACTTCTTCTTGGGGCAATCTTACCATTAGGTAGGATGAACTGTTTTAACATCTCAACATCCTTGTAGTCGATATGGGTAATGTTATTCTTTTTAAAATAACAAACTTTTTTATGTGGTCTAACTTTCTTGTATGGCATAATACTAAATCCTTTCTTTAAAATGGAAGATCATCGTCGGGTAGGTCTAAGGCGGTTAAATCTTCTTCCTCTTGGGTCAATGGGGTGTCATCAAATTTAACATCCTCTGTTTGGGTGGTTCCTTTTGGTTCAAGGAACTGGACACTATCGCAAGTTACCTCAAATGTTGTAGCCTTTGATCCATCTTGACGATTGTAATTTCTTTGGGTGAGTCTTCCCTCCACACCCACAAGAGCTCCCTTTTTTGTGTATTTCATCACAAGATCCGCTGTTGGAGCAAAACAGACACATGGAATAAAGTTTGTAGACTTAGTTCCATCAGGATTCTTGGAGCGGTTATCCACCGCGACTGTAAAGGAACAAATATTAGTTCCTGAATTAGTTTGTCTGAGTTCGGGGTCTCTTGTAAGACGACCGACTAAAACAACACGATTAATCATAATAATTCCTCCGTTATTCGTCTTGTAGAGTAATTAAATGACGTAAAACATTTGGATTGATTTTCACAAGACGAGAGAATTCGCTTGTGGCTTTTTCATCCGCGCTGACATATAAAACGACATAGTAACCCTGCTTTTCATGCTTAATCTCATAGGCGAGGTCTCTAAGACCCATAGACTCATCCACTTTATTCACTGTGGCACCATTTGAAGTTAAAATGTTATTGAGTCTTTCTATAAGTTCGTTTCGAGCATCAGCAGCTAAGTCTGCTTTTATAATGTACATGATTTCGTAATTTCTCATATTCTGTACACCTCCCTTTGGACATCTGGCTGTAATGAGTATCTTACAGCAGAGAGTTTTAATGCTTAAAGCATTAGTAATTATACTAATACTTTGAGTTTATGTAAAGAAAGAAAAACATCATAAGTACTCTACAATTACTATAAGTAGCAGGGTAAAACGAAAAAGTTCCTAATTTTTTTTAAAAAAAGCAAAAATATTTTTATTCACTGTAAAGAAAAAGCAAACAGAATAGTGTTTGCAATCATAAAAATTAGTGTAAAACTCGATTATTTTAATCAGAAACAGGTTTTAAGGTTGGGAAAAGAATAACCTCACGGATAGTGGGTTGATTTAAGAGTAGCATCACAAGTCTATCAATACCAATGCCCACACCACCAGTAGGAGGCATACCATATTCTAGAGCCTCCACAAAATCATTATCCATCTCGTTAGCTTCTTCGTCGCCTTTCGCTTTAGCCTCTGCTTGAGCCTTGAGTCTCTCTCTTTGATCAATAGGATCATTTAATTCAGAGTAGGCATTAGCAATTTCCTTACCGCATATAAAGAGTTCAAATCTTTCTACAAAGCGAGGATCTTTACTCTTCTTAGTTAAAGGGGATGTCTCAATAGGATAACAATAGACAAATGTAGGCTGGACAAGCTCTTTTTGACAAAGCTCTTCAAAGAACTCATTCATAATATATCCCACGGTGTCCTTTTTAGGATCAATAGCTATATTAAACTCTTTAGCGAGTTCGTGGGCTTTATCTAAATCGGTAACTTGCTCAAAATCAATTCCAGTTTTCTCTTTAATAAGGTCATTCATCTTGACCCATTTAAAGGTTTTAGAGAAGTCAAGAGTGGTTCCTTGATACTCGATTTGCTCCACTCCATTTATATCAAGATTAACTTTCTTTATTAGAGATTCCACAAGCTCGTGCATACCATCTAAATCTGAATAGGCTTGGTATATTTCGATAGTGGTAAATTCAGGATTATGGAAAGCATCCATACCTTCGTTTCTAAATAATCTTCCTATTTCGTAGACCTTTTCTAGCCCACCCACAATAAGACGTTTTAGATATAATTCTGTTGCAATTCTTAGATAATAATCTTTATCTAGGGCGTTATGATGGGTGATAAATGGTCTAGCATTTGCTCCACCTAGAATTGGAGATAACACAGATGTTTCAACTTCTTCAAAACCACGACCATCTAAGAATCTTTGAATGCTTCTTATAATCGCGGGTCTCTTTAAGGCAACGCTCTTAGCCTCGGGATTCATAATAAGATCTAGATATCTTCTTCTTGTCCTTTCCTCTATATCGGTAAGTCCATGAAACTTCTCTGGTAAGGGGTGGAGGCATTTTGTTAGGAAGGTATAATCGTCCACTTTAACTGTGGGCTCTCCAGTTTGAGTGAGCATTAAGTGTCCTTTAATACCGACGATATCGCCAATATCCGCAAGCTTAAAGAGAGAATAAGTATCTTCTCCCACGCCATCAAGAGAGATGTATCCTTGAATATTACCAGAGACATCTTGAAGAGTCATAAATGAGGCTTTGCCCATCTTTCTAAGTGACATGATTCTACCGGCAACAGAGACATGTAAATTCATGTTCTCCACTTGCTCTTGGGTTTTATCCTTACACATACTATGAAGTTCGTCAGCATGATGGGTTACATCATATCGTGATCCATATGGATCCACACCTAAAGACTGATACTTAGAAAGTTTCTCTCTTCTAACTATCTCTTGATCATTTAAATTTTGAGTATTGTCTGCCATAATTTTGCTTGCTTTCATTATAAGAGAAATTGCATTTTTCTTCAATGAAGAATAATGCAAAATCCTTGCAGTTCCAAAAAGAGTGGATTTTTAACGTAAAAAGGAAAGAAAAACTACAAGGTTTTTGTGTTTTTAAGGATTCTCTTTAAATCATCATAGGTATTTACTTTTGTGGTTAGTTCCACTCTTAATTTCTTGGCGTTAGGATAGTTAGTAAAAAATCTCGGTCCGATAGAACGAAAGACTTTCATGCCCATTTCTTCACCTTTATCTTTAATGACCATTCTTGCTAATTTGAGACAATATTTCTTTTGTGTTTTAAATGATGGATTTTCTAGTCTTTTACCTGTCTTAAAATATGTGTTTATTTGTTTAACTAGATATGGATTGCCAACGCCACCACGAGCCACCATTATATAATCTGGATGAACAAGTTCATCCACTTTGAGTGCATCATCTAAGGTAAAGATATCACCGCTATAGATAATAGGGACACTAGCTATACTCTTTATCTCTTTAACAGCCTCATATATAGGTTTACCAGAATAAAGCATGCTTCTTGTTCTTGCGTGCACCGCAATAAAATCTACTCCCCCCTCTTGAGCGGCCCTAACTACTTCTAAATAATTCATCTCTTTTTCATTCCATCCTAAACGGATTTTAATTGAGATAGGAAGCGTTGTTACCTTCTTTAATTCGATAATTATTTGCTTAATGGTTTGGGGGTCTCTTAAAAGAGAAGAGCCCGCACCTTGACGATTAACTTTTACCACCGGACATCCACAATTAACATCAATAAAAGCAAAATTTGGTTGAATTTTTAGGGCTTTTTCACAAGCTTTTGCAATTGTTTTAGGATCATGACCAAATAACTGTAAACCTAGGGGATATTCACTCTTATCAGTCTTTAAATAAGAGAGAGTTTCTTCGTTTTCATAGAGTATTCCCATATCTGAAACCATCTCTGTATAGGAGAAATTCACTCCAAACTTTTTCATAAATTTACGATATGCGTAAAAGGTATATCCCGCCATAGGACCAAGGACTACTTTTCCGTATTTCTTTCTTTCGTTGATATCAAACATACTAGTAATTATATTAGATAATCTTTCTCTATTAAATAAAAACCCCTAATTAATAAATAGGGGTTTATAAAGTTAAAGAAACAATATATTTAAATGTTATTCTTTCTTTGTATCATCCTCAGAGGGAGCTTCTTCACTAGTCTCTTCTTTTTTAGAAGAGGTTTTCTTAGTGGTAGTAGTCGATTTAGTCTCACCTGTACTCTTTTTGGTGGTGGTGCTAGACTTTGTGCTACTTGTCTTTGTGCTGGAAGATTTAGTGCTTGTTTTCTTCTCAGCAGAAGTTTCTTCTTTTGGAGTGGCTTCGCTAGGAGTTTCGGGTTCATCCTCTCTCATGGGAAGGATGATGACATCATCCACTGAAGGATCAGGAGCAATGTTAGTGAAGGAACTATCCGTAGAAATTGGAGGTTCTACTTTTTCCTCTTCTTTTGGTTTTCCTGTATTCTTTGGTTTTGGTTTACGATACTTTAATAGATAATCGATCTCTTCTGCGGTTATAGTTTCATTCTCAAGAAGAGTATTAGCAATTAAGATTACATCGTCTTTATACTCAGTTAAGAGTTTAACTGCGTTATCATGTGCTTCATCGATAATCTTTCTGACTTCCCTATCAATCTCAAGGGCGGTATCAGAAGAGAAGTTTTTCTGGATATTGTTATAGTCTCTACCTAAAAATACTGAAGATGAATCAGATTCATATTGGATTGGGCCAAGAGAGGACATACCAAGTTCTGTTACCATCATTCTAGCTAGACGAGTAGCCATTTCAATGTCGTTTTGAGCGCCACTAGATATATCATCAAAGAAGATTTCCTCACTCGCTCTACCACCCATATAACCAGTAATCTCTGCGATCATCTGATTCTTTGTCATAATGAACCTATCTTCTTCAGGACCCATTCTGACATGACCACCGGTATTACCACGTGGAATAATGGTAATCTTTTGTACTTTATCTGAATATGGGCAGTGGATACCTACAACTGCGTGACCCGCTTCATGGTAAGCAACTGTCTTTCTTTCAATTTCACTCATACCACGTGAAGATTTTGCAGGTCCTGCAATTCTTCTATCGATTGCTTCATCGATAATATCCATGGTTATATATTCAAGGTTTTCTCTTACCGCAAGAATGGCGGCTTCATTCATAATGTTTTCAATATCAGCACCTGAAAAACCAACAGTTCTCTTTGAAAGTGCTTCAAAATCAACATCTGGTGCAAGTTGTTTATTTCTTGAGTGGACTTTAAAGATTTCCTCTCTCCCTTTTCTATCTGGATAACTAACGGTAATCTTTCGATCAAATCTACCCGCACGTAATAGGGCAGGATCCAAAACATCATCTCGGTTAGTAGCGGCGATAACTAAGATTCCTGAGTTATCAGAGAATCCATCCATTTCCACGAGTAACTGGTTGAGGGTTTGCTCTCTTTCATCGTTACCGCCTCCCATACCAGCACCTCTTTGACGTCCAACAGCATCGATTTCATCGATAAAGACAATACAAGGTGCGTTTTGTTTAGCGGTTTTAAACATGTCTCTCACTCTACCCGCACCGACACCGACAAACATTTCGACAAAGTCAGAACCAGAGATAGAGTAGAATGGAACGCCCGCTTCACCTGCAACAGCTTTTGCGAGTAATGTTTTACCACATCCTGGAGGACCCACTAAAAGGATGCCTTTTGGTAGTTTTGCGCCGTATTTAACGTATTTCTTTGGATCTTTTAAGTAAGAAACAAGTTCTTGCATTTCGGCTTTTTCTTCATCACATCCAGCGACATTATCAAACTTAACGTTCGAATGGGTTTCTTTTCTCGCCCTCGACCTATTAAAGTTCATCGCTTGGTTATTAGACTGGTTCATAGACCTTGACAGTCTCCAGAACAGCCAGACGAAGATGAGTATCATGACAATAGTAATTATCAGAGTGGCACCCCATTCAGACCACCAAGAGGTCTGGTAAGCATCACTGACAACGACAATCATAACATCGGAGTAGCCATTTTCAATTTGATAGTTAACTCTTTTATTAACGAGACCTACGAGTGTTGTTTCTTCGGTTTGCTTCCACTCATTGGTTGTAGCGTCTTGATAAGAGTAGGTTTGTTCTACTTCATAGTATTGAGAATAAGAAACAGTGTATGTAAATGAATATGTAGTGGTTGCGCTTGGAGACTGTTTATAGTAGCCTTCAATAACCACGACAGTATTTTCTTTAGGTGTTTCATACATTTCTGTTACACAGTCATTCATGACATAGGTAACAAAACCTTCTGTTGTAAAGGTAGTGGAACTTGATGAGCTAGCGGCAAAGAACCAAATGATGAGACCCACAATTGCAACAATGATAACTATTGCCACAATAAAAGACCAGGATACATGTCCTCTTCTTCCTGAACCATCACCATTTTGATTGCTATTATTATTTTGATTATTTTGATCGTTATCTGGCATGCTCGCTCCTTTCTGCTTCCGGGTATATATATTATACCCGAATGATACTTTTTAAAAGTTTTTTTGAATATTTTGAAATTTACAATTTCACATAGAAATAAGGTGAATCTTCTTTATTGAAACCCTCTCTATAACGAGGAAGATAGATGATTCCTCGAGTGGATGAGATAAAGATGGGCCAATACTCTCTTATTGAAAGCGGCATCTTATAATCGATAAAGAGTCGAGAAACCTTTTTCTTATATCCATTAATTTCCACCTCATCATCCTTTAAAGCGTTCCTAATGGTAAGTGGATAGTCCGAGGGGTGAATCAAGACGTTCGTGAATTTAAGTAGGTCGAGATAGAAATAGGGAGTATCAAGTGTTTTTGGACTATCCACTACATATATATAATGGACATCATCTTCACTTTTCTTCCTAAAAAATCGTACTTTGCCATAACTTTTTTCAAAAACGATATCATCACCAATACTCATTTGGATATTAGGTTTTGTGGATAGTAAGGCATTTTTGATGTTTTGACATAGCTTATTAGAAATTGGATAAAAGAGGTTTTCTTTTTTTAAAAGAAGGTAGATAGAATTATTAAATCTAACTTCATCTAAAGAGAGTAGTTCATTAACATCGGTGATATCTATTTTTGCTAGATAGTTTAATGTGGACTTAATAAGAGCATTTTGGTTATTGATCTCTTTTGTTAAATCTTTTATCTCTTGAGCACTCATCTTCTCAATAACATTATGTCGAATTTTATTTCTCTCGTATAAATCGGACTCATTAGTCTTATCGTTAGAATAAGGGACATGATTATCTTCACAGATTTTAATGAGTTCTTTTTTTGTGGTTTTTAGAATTGGTCTAATAACCTTCATTCCTTGATAATCTGTGATATCTTTTAACCCCGCAAAACCATAGTATGCATTCCTCTCTTTTTGAAGGAGATAGGTTTCAAGATGATCCTCTAGATGATGGGCAACAATTGTACCCTCATACCCAAATTCTAAACATAAATCCCTGCAAAAATCATATCGAATTTGACGGCAAAAAGCCTCTATATTTCCAGTTGCGGAGTTTTTCTTAACTTCTTTAACATGAATTTTTAGATTGTGTTCTTTGCAATATTTTTTAATCGATTCTTCTTCTTTTGGGGATTCTTCTCTTAAATTATAGTTAACATAGGCAACATCAAATGTATAACCTTCTTTTTGTAGAGAATAGCAAAGTGCCATCGAGTCCACTCCAAAGGAACAGGCAAGGAGATACCTCTTATTTTTATCTAGGTATTTTGCTAAATTACTCTTTCCTATCATAACTGACTTTTTCTTTTCCGTTAGTGTACTTTTCTACGTGAGCAATGTATTCTCTTTTATTGTCGTTCACTTTTAAAGTAATCGTGTCACCCTCTTTAACTTCGATAAAGGCTTTGACTGCTTTTCCGTTAAGATAAACCTCTCCTCTATCGCATAGCTCTTTAGCAACACTTCTTCTTTTTAAGATACCGCTTTTATGTAAGAATGCATCTATTCTCATATAGTGGAGTTCCTTTCAATATTAAGCACATTGATTAATAGTTTAAGGATTTCTCTTAAATCATTAAACCATTCTTGACGTTTAGAAATGGTTAAGGTAAAGATGTTCTTTTTATAGGACAAATGTATTAAAGATAAATAGGGAAGCATTGCTTCAAAGATGATTGATCCAACTTGTTCTATTCTTAGATAATCCTGCCCTAATGTTAAAGTAACGGACTTCTCTTGTTCTAGAAAAGAAGTAATACACGCTTCACTAATTAAGATATCAATCTCTCTTTTTGTAAAGAGGTAGTCAACGTTCTTTGGCATCTTACCATATATATCCTGGGTTTTTTGTTTTACCTCATTAACCTGCTCTAAAGTTTCCGCGCTCTGAATTTCTTGATAGAGTGATATCTTATCGGACTCCGAGGCATAAGAATCAGGAATATAAGCATCCATTGATAGATAAGGTATAACTTCTTCTTTATAGAGGCTTTCTTTAACATTCTTTAATTTATCGTTTACTGAATCATTAAGTATCTTCATATACATATCAAGACCAATAGAATCGATAAAACCCGCTTGCTCAGGACCGAGGATATCTCCCGCTCCTCTAATCATTAAATCACGTTGAGCAATCTTATAACCACTACCTAAAGAGGTAAATTCTTGTAGTGTCTTTAATCTCTTTTTTGCCCCTTCATTTAAAACTTTATATTCGTTATACATTAAATAGGCATATGAAATCTTATCAGAACGGCCCACTCTACCTTTAATTTGATAAAGCTGAGAGAGTCCATATTTATCTGCGTCACTAACAATAATCATATTAGCGTTAGGTATATCTATCCCATTTTCTATAATAGATGTTGTAATTAGGACATCTATTTTACCTGAATAGAAGTTATCCATGACATCTTCTAGGTCTGTTTTATCCATCTTACCATGTGCCACTGCAAAAGTGGCATTTGGTATTAACTCTTGTAATCTACGTGCGTAGTTATAGATAGTCTCGGTGTTGTTGTGTAAAAAGAAGACTTGCCCATTTCTAGATAGTTCTCTTTCTATTAATTCTTTAACTATCTCTTCTTTATAAGGAGTAACAAAGGTTTGGATAGGCATTCTATCTTTAGGGGGAGTGGTTATTAAAGATAGTTGTCTCACCCCAAGTAAGGCTATTTGTAATGTTCTAGGGATAGGGGTGGCACTGAGCGTCAATACATCAACATTTGTTTGCATCTCTTTAATTCTTTCTTTTTGCTCCACTCCAAAACGCTGCTCTTCATCGACAATAAAGAGACCAAGGTTAGGGAATTTAATCTTCTTAGATAAAAGTTTATGAGTGCCGATAATTAAGTCCATTTTTCCTTCATTGATAAGCTTAATATTTTTCTCATTAACGGAGTTTGTATTAAGACGAGATAGAAGGCAGACATGCACTCCATAGGGAGTAAATCTCTCTAAGGCTCTTTCGTAGTGTTGTCTAGCTAGAAGTGTTGTTGGGCAAAGTAGCACAACTTGCTTTCCACTTAAAATCGCTTTAAAAGCGGCTCTAAAAGCAATTTCTGTCTTTCCAAAACCAACATCCCCACAGATGATTCTATCCATGACTTTATCATCTTCCATATCCGCTTTAACCTCTTTTAGGGCTTTATCTTGGTCAGGGGTTAATTCATATGGAAAGTCTGATTCAAACTGTTTTTGTATCTCATCATCTTTATCAAACTTATATCCTTTTGTGGTGCTTCTTATAACGTTTAGTTGAACAAGCCGCTCTGCTAGATCATTAACCCTTTGTTTAATTGCTTCTTTCTTTTTCTCCCAGCTCTTAGAGTGAAGGGCGCTTAACGCAGGTTTATA
>JAJQAP010000010.1 GCA_021203745.1 Coprobacillus sp. | reverse complement strand
CTTTAGTGCAACTACCAATATCTAGATATCCAAACGGAGGAAGAATCAAAGATCCAGCAGAACTATATAATGTAGGTAAAGGAGACTAAAAATGAAAAAAACAAATGCCAAAAAAATTGTATTTCTCGGATTAATTTCTGTTCTATCTCTTTGCTCGTGCCGAGGGAAAGGCCCAGAAAATACAACAGGATACTATCATCCCAAACCTTGGGGTCATATTGACTATGTGTTCACGTATATAGGTTATAAGACTGATGGGCAAATGTATGATATAGACTGTGATTATCCATATACATTAGCTTTAGCAAACACTATTGAAAGTGAAAAGGATTACTATGCAGAGACAGAACACGCAATTAGTGTCTTAGTATATCTCACAATTGACCCCTATCTTGCAGACGATATAACAAATGCTAAATATCTATCGTCCATATATTACGATGAAAACGAAAAATACAAACATTTAGAAGACGAGGGCGGGTGGCTTTTATACGAATTTGAACCCGAAGATTTTTTCTCGGATCGTTTTTCCTACACCATTGAAAAAAATATTATGAATTATAATTTTGAGGATGAAACGTACATTTCCACTGAAATTATCAACGCATTAGTAAATAGACGAAAAAGTGGTATGTTGATTCGACCAATGTTTACCGTTGTTTGTCTGATGTACGACGAAAACAGGAGTGGAGATATTCAATACTTCACAGAGTATGAATGGCTACGAGTACCATTTACAATAGAAAATAATATGTTTAGACTTGACACCGAATATTAAATAAATAACTAGGTTTTACACTATTTTTTCTTATCTAGATGTCTAGTTAAATCTTTATAGACATTCTTTAATGATGGGTAGAGTTTTAAATAGACATTCTTATATAGATAATCATATTCTTTATGGTTTTCTGCATTAGGCAAGAATGGTTTTTGTGGTCTTACCATATGAGAGGCAGCTTCTTGATAATCCTTATAGACACCTGAGGCAATAAGCACACACATACCCGCGCCTAGTGTGGTGGTTTCATATGTTTGCACTCTTTCAACTGGGAGTCCAAAGATATCCGCGGTTATCTGACAGATGGCGTCACTTTGGCTTCCTCCTCCAGAGATTCTAATAAGTTTTGCCTTTTTATGCATCTTCTTTTCTATTCCCTCCATACCCTCTCTTAGGGCGTAGCCAATACCTTCAATAATCGCCTTGTAGAGATGGTATTTTGTGTGTTTAGAGGTAAAACCTATGACAGAACCTTTTGCAAGTGGCCTATCTAGTTCTGGTCCCCAGTATGGTTGAAGGATGAGTCCATCAGACCCTGGAGCAATTTCTTCAATCTTTTTATTGAGATATTCTTCGGTAGTCATATTTGCCACTTCTGCATCTGTAACTTCTTTATCCCCAAACTCAGAGATAAACCATTTAAGCATCCAGTAACCACGATAGATTTGAATATCACTATTATAATATCCTGGAAGTGCTGCGGGATAATCAGGAAGGAAGGTTACAGGTTCAACATACTTCTTACTAGAGAGTTCAATTGTGGATGCAGTGCCGTATGAAATCGCTGCAATTTGGGGATTTAATGCCGCAAGTCCAACAGTTTCACAGGCTTTATCGGAACCTGAGGCATACACTCTTATGCCTTTAGGGAGATGAAATTTCTCTGCAACTGTATCTTGTATTGGACCCATGTCCTCTCCTTGTTTAACAAGCTTACAACACTGGTCTCTTCTTACTCCAAAGATGTCTCCTTTAAGGGCGTGATCTTTATACCAGTCTCTCTTTTTAAAATCAAATGGGTAGTGACCAGTAAAGGAGCCAACACTATCTTGGAGCTCTCCCGTTAATTTATAATATAGATAAGTAGAGATATTGACATACTTATAAGTTTTTGCCCAGTTTTCTGGTTCATTCTCTTTAACCCAATGCGCCATAGTTCTCTTTCTGTTTAGGTCAATGGTATCTTTCATACCAACAAGGGCAAAGATTGCTCTATGGAGGGTTGGGATCTTTTCGCTCGCTTGTGCGGTTCTTTCATCAAACCACATAATTGAATCTCTTACTGGTTTAAGGTCTTTATCTAGAAAGACTGCGGTATCTCTAAAGGTTGCAAGAGTGCATCCAACGATATCCTTAAATAAGTCGTGATACTGCTCATCTAACTTTGTAAGGGCCTCTGATATACAGTCCCAATAGAAATCAGGGGACTGTTCACAGAGTCCTTTACCAACATTCTTATATGGGGGGTCATATGGTTTTTTTATTAATGCGACAATCTTTCCATCTTTATTCACTAAAGACGCTCTACAAGATTGGGTTCCAAAATCTAGCACTAAGGCTAAAGGATTAGCTGTCATAATGTTTATCTCCTCTAATCATTATTTATACCTATCTAATATACACAATTTTAATGAGTAAATAAATTAGTTAATTTATTTTGAAGATTAACCCTCTCTTATGTTAAACTAATTATCGGTATGAAATAATACATTATTAATAAGCCCATAGGAGGAAAGAATATGGCTAAAAAACAATATGTCTACCCCTTTGCAGAAGCCTACGGACAAAGTAGAGAAATCTTAGGAGGTAAGGGAGCGGGACTCGCAGAAATGACTCACGCAGGAATCCCTATTCCAAAAGGATTTACCATTTCTACTGAAGCTTGTACGCTTTACTACGAGCAAGGTAAAACAATCCCTGATTATTTATGGGATGAAATCGTTAACAATGTTCATCGTGTAGAAAAAGAAAGTGGCAAGGTCTTTGGTGGTGATAAAGACCCATTACTCTTCTCTGTTAGATCTGGTGCGAGAGTGTCAATGCCTGGCATGATGGATACAATTTTAAACTTAGGTTTAAACCCAACCACTGTAGAAGCCTTAATTAAAAAGACAGGCAACGAAAGATTTGCTTACGATTCCTATCGTCGATTTATCCTTATGTACACAAATATCGCAAAAGGTCATTCAAGAGACGACATGGATAAGATGCTAGAAGACTTAAAGGAATCAAAAGGTTATAAGTCTGATACAGAGGTAACCGCAGAGGAACTTAAAGATCTTGTGGCAAGATATAAAGAATACTATAAGAAAACCTTTAATGAAGACTTCCCAACTGATCCATATGTTCAGTTACATGAGGCTGTTACCGCAGTCTTTAGAAGCTGGGATAACCCAAGAGCGGATGTCTATCGTAAGATGAATAACATTCCTTATTCATGGGGCACCGCGGTTAACGTCCAGTCAATGGTCTTTGGTAACATGGGTGAAACATCTGGTACCGGTGTTGCTTTCTCAAGAAGCCCATCCACAGGTGAAAAAGAAGTCTTTGCAGAGTATTTACCAAATGCTCAGGGTGAAGATGTTGTCGCTGGTATTAGAACACCACTAGACATCAATGAATTACACGAAAGAATGCCAGACGTCTATGACCAGTTTATGGCGGTCATTAAAAAGATGGAATCTTACTATAAAGATATGCAAGATATGGAGTTTACTGTGGAAGAGGGTAAACTATACTTCTTACAGACAAGAAATGGTAAAAGAACCGCTCCTGCGGCCTTAAAGATTGCTTGTGATCTAGTCGATGAAGGTATTATTACTCCCGCTGAAGCAGTACTTCGTATAGAACCAAGTTCTCTTGATTCGCTTCTCCATCAATCCTTTGATGAGAAGGCATTAAAGAATGCGAAAAAGATTGGTGAAGGACTTCCTGCCTCTCCAGGTGCTGCAACTGGTCATCTCTCATTTGATGCAGATGATGCGAAAACTAGACATGAAGCAGGAGAAAAAGTTGTTCTCGTTAGAACCGAAACATCACCAGAAGATATCGAAGGTATGGTTAGTGCAGAAGGTATCTTAACAAAACGTGGTGGTATGACTAGCCACGCTGCAGTCGTTGCTCGTGGTATGGGTAAATGCTGCATTACAGGATGCGGTGATGCCGTTGTCGATGAAGAAGGTAAGACATTAACCCTAGGTGGTAAAACATATACTGAGGGTGATACTATCTCACTAGATGGATCTACAGGTTATGTATATGACGGAGATATCGCTAAAGTTGATGCTGAGTTAACTGGTGACTTTGGAAGAATCATGGCTTGGGCGGACGAGTACCGCGTAATGGAAGTTAGAGCAAACGCTGATACACCAAGAGATGCAAAACAAGCAAAAGCTTTTGGAGCACAGGGTATTGGACTATGTCGAACTGAGCATATGTTCTTCGACACTGAAAGAATCTTCCATATGAGAAAGATGATTCTCTCTGAAACCGTTGAGGAAAGAGAAGCATGCTTAAATGAACTACTTCCTTACCAAGAAGAAGACTTCTATCAACTATTCATGGCCATGGATGGATTAAGTGTTAATATTAGATTACTTGATCCACCACTACACGAATTCCTCCCTCAAGAAGAGGATAAGATTGAAGAGCTCGCAAAAGAAATGGGTTATACAGTGGAGCATGTTAAAGAAAGAATTAACTACCTCCATGAATTCAACCCAATGATGGGTCATAGAGGTTGCCGTCTTGATGTTACCTATCCTGAAATAGGTAGAATGCAAACAAGAGCAATTATCCAAGCGGCGATTAGAGCCCAGCACGATTTAAAAAAACCAATCGTTCCAGAGATTATGATTCCTTTAACCCTAGATGAGAAAGAATTCCTCTATGTGAAATCAATCATTACCGAAGAAGCGGATAAGGTTATCGCTGAGAAGGGGGCCGACATCAAGTATGAAGTTGGCACGATGATTGAAATCCCACGTGCCGCATTACTCTCAGGAGAAATTGGTCAACATGCAGACTTCTATTCATTTGGTACTAACGACTTAACACAAATGACTTATGGATTCTCAAGAGATGATGCTGGTAAATTCTTACCAGAGTATTACAGCAAGAAAATCTTTGAGCAAGATCCATTTGCCACAATCGACCAAAAGGGTGTTGGTAGATTAATTAAGATGGCTACAGATGAAGGTCGTGCGGTTAATCCAAATCTCCATGTTGGTGTGTGTGGTGAAACAGGTGGTGATCC
>JAJQAP010000002.1 GCA_021203745.1 Coprobacillus sp. | reverse complement strand
GGGATGAAACTAGATGTAACAGTGTTACCTGCTTTTAACGATCTATTTACCACAATCGATAATAATAATGCCGATGTTGTATCTGGAGGTATTTCTATTACCGATGCAAGAAAAGTCACATATGATTTCTCAAGTGAAATCTTTGAAGGCGCTATATCCCTTGCTATCCGTAAGGATAGTTATAAAGCTTAGTTAATATAAGGAGAATATACTTATGTTAGAAGATGAAAATAAAACCACCACAACAGAACTTACCGATGAACAAGGTAATAAAGTTGTAGTGACTACAAAGGAAAAAGAAGAAAAAGTCCCTGTGGAAGAAGAGGAAGATAAAGCGGTTGTTATACAACAAGATGACGATGATGACACCGCTGGAATTGTGGTTATCCCTCCAAAGAATAATAAAAAGAGAAACGGCATCATTATAGGTGTTGTTACTGGAGTGGTTATCGTTGTTTTAGTGTTAGTCTTATGTCTAACCCTTATTAGATGTGACGATGAAACTATCTGCGAAGAGGGTGATGATACATGCCTAGTTGATGAAGACCTTACAGATGGAGGAGGGGTTTTAGAAGAGCCAGGCGAAAGCGAGACGACAGGTGATGAAGGACTCGAAGAGACAACCTTTAGTGCCTACACCCTAAGTATCGCTATTAAGTACAATGGGCAAAATGAAACTGTTCCTGACTACGCAAACGCATATATCAATGGATCTTATGATAACTGGGATAACCAGTGGGACATCTTAACTTATAATAGCGAGTCTCAAGAGTATGAGATAACCTTTAACTCAATTGCCCCAGGTACTTATGAGTATCAGTTAGTGCTTGATTACAAAGAATCCGAAAGTACTAGTTATACATATAGAGTTACTCAAGATGGGCAAAACGCGACCTTTACTGTTGGGGAAGATGATGGAGATGGTTATACAAATAATGTTGAAATCACTTCTTTAAGTGCATTAAGTGAAATTATCCCATCTATAGAAAGTGTTAAAACAAATATTACCATTGAGTTTGATATTAAACTTGAGGGAGAAACGGATAACGAAAATGCTCTTAATTATGCTTCACTCCGTATTACTGGAGACTTTAATGGTTGGTCAGAGTGGTATGAATGTAATACAGAAAGAAATGAATCATATGATTACTATGCATATACCTTTAGTGAAATAGCCCCCACAACATACTCTTACTGTGCAGTGCTATATTATACCGAGGAAGAGTATGATGGAGATCCATATGACTATAAAGTAAATGGAGATAATGCTTCACTTACAATTAGTGATGAAACATTAGATGGCGCCACAGTTAAAGTGGATCTAACCGCGACAAAGACATTAAGCGAGATACTCCCTGAAAGACAATATAGTTTTAAGGATGAAGATACCACCGATTATCCAGTAATAACTGTCTATGATGCCTTAAATCGATATACCTACTATAGTGGCGATAGAGTGGTTATTGAGGGAGCTAGTGTTATTGGTCGTCATGGTAAAACAATAACCATCCAGCAAACATACTCCTCAACCTATTATCATGTTGAAGTATGGTGTCTCTCTATTCCTGATGATGTGAAGATTGGGACAAAGATCAATGTTATGGGTACAGTCTCAGTAGAGTATGGCAGAAGAATTGTTTTAGAAGATGCAAGAGTGGAATACTCCGCCTCTGGATCAATCGGATACGCTGCAAAAATCAGATATATTCAAAATGATCCCTATACTTACTTCTACTATTCAGGGCAAATTGTTAAGCATCAATTTAGAGTCTTATATGAAGTTAAAGCGACCAGCTCTAATTTAACAGAGGATGATAATAAGGTCTTAGAAGTTCCAAATCTATATAGAGCCTTTAGAGTGGAGTATCGTAACTGGTATAAAGGAACAAGTTCTTACTCTACAGGTACCGATAGAGGTTATACATATATCGTTTTATATAATGATCTCACTAGCGAAACAAAGACCTATTATGATTACTTCTTTGATGGAGTAAAAGACAGTAGTTCTCATCAAGTGGGCTCTACAATCTTTACCGCCTCTTGGAAAGGAGTGTTACCAGAAGAGCCTATAACTGATGAAGGTTATGATTATAAGCCTAGTGATTATCACTTCTTTGAAGCATACGCTAAATATCAATACTACTACGAAGACTTCTATTTCAACTTTGATGAGTTTGAAAGGTCCTATATTACAGCATCGACTTATACTGGATATACTTCCGTAATGGAAGGTAGTAATACCGATGTGTCAGGAGTCTTATCAGGACTATTCAATACTGGTGATGAAGTCACTCTTACAGGAGTATTAATGGAACAACATGGTTCCACAATTACAATTCAAGAGTACTCCTCTTCCTCTGATAAGGGAACAGGACTATGTCTAGAAGTAGAACTTGATAAAGATGAAGATACAAAATTAAAGACAGCGTATGCCTTACTTATCACAGTAAAGGGTAAAGTGGAAGTTCATGAATCAGAAACACTCGTGGACTACACCCACACACTTACTGAGGCAACAATTGACTATGCCGCGCAGTGCACCGAGGACGAATCAGGATCCTATGATATCATAAATCACTACTCTGAAGGTAAAACAAGAACATACTATGGCACTAACTCAATCAGCGCGGTAACAAATAACATATATGGTGAATACTCCGCTGCCTATATGCATGGTGGTATTGAAGTGGTCTACCTCCCAGATAGCTGGGAAGAAGGGGATGATTTCTGGTTTATTGGTAGATTAAGATACAAATCAGGATCAATTACCTATGTTATAAGCGAATATATCCCTGTTGTTATCTATAAAGATGAACAAGAGGAAGAGATATCTTTCTACAAAGCGATGATTGAAGGAATTAGTGATGATGGATCTTCAGTTACCCTTAATAAAGCGGCTTATCGAGAAGCAGAAGGTAGTTCTAAGTTAACTATTGGTGTGGGAGGACCCACGATTGAAGCGGGCTACGAAGGACTCGCTGTGGGCGATATCTTAATGTCTAACTTTATGCATCTACACTACTACGATGCTAGTGTAGAAGAGGCCTTTACATCCTTAAATGAGGCCTATTCCTTTAGTGATGATAGATATCTATCGATAGACTTTAATACAGGCACTGCATTAACGACTTATCCATGGTAATAAAATAGTCCATAAATAAAGAGGACACTTTAAAAAAGGTGTCCTTTTTGTACCCTTTTTGTGGATTTAGTACCTTTTTTTGGACGCGAATTGGCTAGATTGAGATTTCTCGTGAATTTTGCGAGATTTATCGTTATCTTTTACGCATAAGATTATCTATGCCAAAAATATCATTCAGTAAATTTTTAAGCAGTCGTTCAAAAAGGAAAAGTACAAAGACTAACAGTGGTTACGCCCAAAAGACGATAGAGAGTCTAAATAACTACTTTATAGAAAAGAAGTATCCATTTAAGGTTATTGACTCTATTTTAAGTGTGTATGTTATAACCTTTCTTGTGGAACCTATCGCGTCAAGTCAAGAGGCAAAACTAGAGGATACACTTCAAGATTTAAAGGAGTTATTAGAAACAGATAATATAAGACTAATCGATAATGTCTTAAATACATCATATCTAGGTTTACAAGTTGCTAATCCCTCTCCTTTTGATCTCTCTTACCAGTACTGTTTAGATAATACTCAAGGTAAAGGTAAATTACCTATTGGGATAGACACCACTAACCAACTACTCTCCCTTACAATAGATGAGCTAGGTAATACATTAGTTATTGGGGGTCCTAAAACCCGTAAGACTACCTTTATAAAAACACTACTAACATCCTTAATACTATCTCAGGACAATTCGGATATTAATGTTATCTTAGATAACTCTTATTACCATGATTTATCCCTCTTTAGTAAAAATGCTTATATGTCTAATGATATAATCCTCTCATTAAATCACCTCGTAAAAGAACTAGATAGAAGAGAAGCTCTTTTAAATGGAGAGACATTTAAAAGCTATAACAAAAAGGCATTAAATGATGGGATAAATACACTACCTAGAATAAATATCTTCTTAGATGAATATAAGAATGATTACCTTAATCTTGTCTATAATCTTGTCTCTAGGTCCTCCCGTCTTGGTCTAAATATAATTCTCTCATCTTCTACATATATACCTGAACTTGGTAAGTACCTATCTAGTTGTCTTATCTTTAAAGTGGATGACCTAGAGTCCGCTCATCTAACTAATATAAAAGATGCCTTATACCTTATTGGTAAAGGGGACGCGCTTATTTTGTCTAACGCCATTAAGAGAGAAGACCCCTTAAGGATAGTTACCCCATATATAAGTGATAAAGATATACGAAGACTTGTTCCATAAACACACCTAATGAGGAAGAGGTAAGTGATTACCTCTTTTTTATTAGACCCTTAAAGTGTATATTAGTGTATATACGGAGGGATTATATATGGCTAAAGAAAAACATTTTAAGGAAACCGTTGGGACCTTTGACGGTTTTCCAATGATTGGGGAAATCATTAAGTCCGCTCGTCAAAAAAGAGCAAGAATTTGGACAACAATACTTGTCATTGTAGGGGCTCTACTTGCTATTGTGGGTGCTAGTTTATTTACCGTTTTAGATTCAATTGTCGTACCTATTATCTTACTCGTTGTCGGTCTAGTAATACTTATTCTTACTATCATTGTTTCTTCTATCAGTGCTTCTCGTCGTAAAAAGCTCGATTTAAGAGCACTTGGGCAAGCACGCTTTCAAAAGGATATTGCTTCCATTGAAGAAGAAGTAAATAAAGTAAGAGAAAAGAAAGGTAATAAGAACCCATTTGAGAAGATGAAGAGTCTTGATAGACTAATCTACTTATCAAAGCATCTCCACAGTGTAAAGTACCACGCAATGCCCACCCGAGCGCATAACTTCACTGTAACACTAGACGATGGATCTAGTTATCCAATTATGCTTTTATCCTATCATTACTATGATGATTACGTCCTCGACCAGTACTTTGTCTATCTAATTAGAAATAGCTACGAAAGAACTCATAAAGACGAGGCTAAATAAAGAGGTAAATCAATACCTCTTTTTTATTAGAC
>JAJQAP010000023.1 GCA_021203745.1 Coprobacillus sp. | reverse complement strand
GCGAGATACTAACGAATGCAATCAGGACGTAGGTCACTGCGTTAACAATCATCGTAATGACATCCATCAGTGAGGATATCGTATCATTAACCATGACTGTATGTTCATCAATATATCGAGAAATCTGCTGCTCACTCGCAAGTGGGTTTTCCGCTAGACACTGCTCCCTTAAAAAGTCATCATATCCACCAATCATTTCATAGATCTTATCTTTCGAGTCAAATGATTTTGGATAGATATAGATTGTTTCAGGAGTAGAGAGATCCGCTACACCAAAGGATGTGAGGTTTGCGCTTGCTGTGGTGTCGGTAAATCCTTCACCAGTTAAAACATCAATGGTTTCGTAGGTTTGCTGGGCAACTATTGGGTTAGTGGTTACACTATCGTAGCCTTCATAGTTAACGGAGTTATTTGCTTCATTAATAATATATTCAGTAAGATAAGGAGAGTAGCCGACGCATCCAGAGATTGACGTTGTACTTGTTCCTTGTTTTGGCCTTAAAATACCACATACGTTAAGATGAATTGTGGACTCATCGTTATATAGAAGATCCTCTAACTCATCTCCCTCTTTTAAGGAGTAATAACCATTTAGAGCGTCCTCCGTAGGATCAATTGGATCTTTATTTTCATCAAGATCTTGGTTAAAGTCATATAACTCATAGGCCATTGGGATGTAGTAATCAAGGGCTAATAAATCGTCGTATGTTGCGGAGAACTGGTCAGGTTCGTAGTCCCCTGGGAAAATCTCATCGGCATTATCCATATAACTCTTTAAAAGTCTAACAATGAGTGGCTCCGCGCTTTGTAAACCCATACCGATGAGTTGGTAATCATCAAGTCGATTGTATTCATTTACAACAATCACAACATCGGTAATTTCACTTGGCCACTCACCCGCCATTAAATCATATTGAGATTCAATGATTTCGTTATAGGTTCTTTCAGGATAATTAATCGTATCCCAGTTTGGCATTAACTCTTCAAAAATTGGAATCATCGATAGATACGAACTAAAGATAGAGGTAAATTGATAGACATATTGGAGTTGCATCTCAGTATAATCACCCTTAGTTAGATCTAGTGGGATAACCTGCTCCGCACTACCATCCTCTTGCTTTAGATAGATATGCATCCCAGCATCGTAAGAGTAGGCAATTGCGGAGATTGAGTCCATATACTCTTCTTTTATTTCGTCTTGTTCAACATACTTTTTAAATGATGCGGTATCAGATTGGTTATTTGAGGCCACTAAAGCATCAAGTAAATCTGCGGTAGTTGTGTCCATTCCAACGACATCATCATCGGGGTAGGCGACCCCTGATGTATCACCCATTGAACCCATAATACCAGTCATTAATGACATGATATCGGTGTTATTTTTTGATATTGTTAATGGGTAAGTAGACAAGGCTTCCGTTTGAATATTTTGGATATAACCATTAAAACCATTAGAGACAGATAAGACTAAGGCGATACCAATAATACCGATTGAGGAGGCAATAGCAACAAGGGTTGTTCTTCCTTTTTTAGCGACAAGGTTATTCATCGAAAGGCCAAGAGAGGTTCCAAAGGACATTCTAGAGTTACGCGCTTCTCTTTTTATTTGTCTTTTTGTCTTCGAAGCGTTTTCTTCTTCTTGTTTTGCCGCTAACTCTTCTAGATATACTTCACAGTCTTTATAGTAGTCTTGGTCTGCATAAGGGTCAGAGTCACTAACAAGGACTCCGTCACTCATTCTAACAATACGTGTAGCGTATTTCTCGGCTAGATCGGGGTTATGGGTAACCATAACAATAAGTCTATCTTTAGATAGTTCTTTTAATATATCCATAACTTGGATACTTGTTTCTGTATCTAGGGCACCGGTAGGTTCATCCGCTAAAATAATTTCTGGATCGTTGACAATAGCTCTTGCGATTGCCACTCTTTGCATCTGACCTCCAGATAGTTGGTTAGGTCTTTTCTTCTCTAGTCCTTCTAGACCAACTTCTTTTAAAGCGGCCATCGCCCTTTCTCTTCTTGTTTTTTTATCTACACCCCCAATAATAAGGGCCATTTCAACGTTACGTAAAATAGAGATATGAGGAATTAAGTTATAGGACTGGAAAACAAAGCCAACAGAATGGTTTCTATAGGTATCCCAGTCTCCATCTTTATAGTCTTTTGTACTCTTACCATTGATAATAAGATCACCTTCGGTATACCTATCTAAGCCTCCAACGATATTAAGTAAGGTTGTTTTACCACATCCTGATTGACCAAGGATCGCCACAAACTCAGAACGTCTTAAAGATATATCAATCCCTTTTAAGGCGTTAACCGTGGGTTGACCCTTAGAAACATAGTCCTTTGTAATTCCCTCAAGTTTTAACATAACGCATTCCTTTCTTTCTTTATCATAAATGATATATATCATTTAAAACAAGTATAGTTTAAAAATGACCTTTAAAAGAATAATTTAAAGGTAGTTAAAAAGGGGTTAAAAATAAATTAAGGAAAAGTTAATTATAAAAGCGGGGCAAAAATCTTTAAAACAAGACGACCAAAGACCACAAAGGGATTAGTCTTTTTGACCTGTTCTAGAGTTACAACTTTAGAGACATTAAAGCAATCATTAAAGTCATCCTTTATATCCATGATGCATGGGGTTTTATAAAGGAAGGTTCCGTTTTCTAGGTGTAAAAACATACTCCTGTAATCGAGGTTAATCGAACCCACTGTGGCCATAGAGTCATCGGCAAGAAACATCTTTGCGTGGTTAAATCCAGGGGTATACTCATAGATCTTTACTCCTGACTCTAAAAGGGTTCTATAGTAAGACTTAGTCACTTGGTTAACGGTCTTTTTATCGGGGATACCGGGAACGAGGATTCTGACATCCACTCCCGATTTTGCGGATAGTTTAATCGCGTTTTCTATATCCTTATTAGGGATTAAATAAGGGGTGGAGATATAGAGATACTTTTTTGCCCTTGTAATGACATTTAAATAGACGTTAAGTCCCGCGCTTTCAAAGGTATAAGGGAAGGAGGCATAAGGTAAAACATACCCTTCTCCTTTTTTAAACTCTTCTTGGTCCCCATATCTAGAAGGGAGATATTCACTAAAATCAGCAAAGCCTCTCTTTTTCTTATCGTTATATAACCAGTCTGTCATAAAGAGAGCACTCATATCAAAGACTGCCTCTCCTTCGAGCATGATGACATTATCTTTCCACTTGCCAAATCGAACTTTCTCATTGATATACTCATCAGCAAAGTTAAAGCCTCCAGTAAAACCGATATAACCATCGATAATAAGTAGCTTTCTATGATTACGATTATTCATACGTATATCCACAACTGGTCTCATTTTGTTAAAGTCAAAACATTTAATGCCGTATTTTTCTAGCTCTTTTGGATAGCTTCTTGGAAGTAATCCTAAACAGCCAACATCATCGTAGATGAGTCTAACATCGACCCCTTCAAGGGCTTTAGACTTAAGTATTTCAAGGGTCTCATCCCACATCTTGCCAGGTTCCACGATAAAAAACTCTAAGAAAATTGAGTGTTTAGCGTTAGCGAGTTTTTCTTTTATAACTTCAAAACCTTCTTCTCCCCATTTAAAGTATTGGGTTTTGGTGTTTTTAAATATTTTACTATTGGAGGTATTTTCGACGTATTGAGCAATTGTATAACAGTCTCCATCTTTTTCTCTATCTATCTCATTAATCACATCTTCCGCTTTCGAGGTTGAGAGAACGGAGACAATCATATCGCTTGTATCTTTTAAGGTTCGGAGTTTCTTTTTTGAAAATTTCTTATTGGCAAAGATAAGATAGAAGATAATACCAAAAAGCGGTAATAAGATAATAAAAAAGAGCCAAGCTATTTTATAGTTATTATCCATTCTCGAGTTAACAGCGATAAATGCCACCGGGATAGCGGCGACCTCAAGTATTACCTGAGCTATCCAAACATAGTTATCAAGATAAACAAAAACAAGCACGATAAGTGCTAACTGTAAAATGATTAAGACGATAGAGATAACCGCAGGAGAAAAGAGTTTACGAAGGAACTTCCTCATTAGTGGCTTCTCCTTTTAAGGCATGGACTTTATCGATGATTTGCTGTCTATATAAGTCGTTATTTTTAACTTTCTTGTTGTAGGAGTGGGCTCTTACTCCTGTATAGACCACGGCGAGAGCGATGAGCACTCCCGCGGGGATAAAGAAGGCACAGTATGCCCCAGTTGTACTAAACCAGTCGGAAACCCCTGCGTATTCAATGGCAAAATAAATCGTAACAAGTAAAAAGGCAGGGAGTAAAAAGAAAGCAATCGGCCACAAAGGGATTTGTTTTGCGAGGTCGTTCCACTCCTTCTCAAGCTTTTTTATCTCTTCGTAGTAGGGGGTGGTATCATCCCTTTGTAAGATGACATGGTAAGTTTCATCATGGCTATCAAAAGTCGAACTAATAACAACCCAATCAAAAAGCATTAAGTCTTCAGTGACTGTTTGATAATTATTTGGTCTAATCTTTTTTCTTAATTCTTCCATATTTTATTAATTTTATACCAATTTAAGATAAATGTAGTAAATATTTAACTAGACGAGAGTAACAATTAGGACGATAGCAATAATTAATTCTATAACAAAGAGACAAATGGAGATAATTCCTAGGATAATTCCAGGTTTAATAAAAGCGTTCCACTCCAGGTACTGGTCTTTTTTGTTTCTTGCGACTAAACATAAGACGAGTCCGACAATTGCCACAAGTATTGACCCAATACCAACGATCGAAACAAGCGTACAGATAAAACCCGCAAGAGCAAGACCATTACGACCACTAGCACTTCCAGAATATGTTGAACTATTAGGGGTGGGGGATGTCACATATACGACATTCTGATCATCGGGGATAGGATTCCCACATCGAGGACAGAATTTAGCATCATCAGGTAACTCTCTTCCGCATTTTGTACAATATTTCATATATTTACCTCAAACTTATTTTACTAAAAAAGGACTCTTTTAGGTATAAAAAAACTTATCTATTGATAAGTAATGTTTTATAGATGGTGGCCCAGGGCGGAATCGAACCGTCGACACAGGGATTTTCAGT
>JAJQAP010000057.1 GCA_021203745.1 Coprobacillus sp. | reverse complement strand
GATGAAACTCCCACGATTTTTGGAAGCTCTCTTGCATTTTGCAAGGTTTTACCGCTGTTAGCAAAAGCGGGGAGAATAACGGCGTGGATATTTTCTAGAGGTAAACCCATTAACTTGAATGTTTTACAGCAAACAATTAGAGCAAGTGCACTGTCTAGTCCTCCAGATAGTCCCACGACCACTTCTTTTGTGTGGGTGGCTTCAAGTCTTTTCTTTAAACCATATGATTGCATTTCTAGTACTTCTTTTGGCTCACTTTCATCATAAATGAATGCATTTTGACGATACGTACGACAAATTTCATCGTTTTTTAACTTCATAGAGAAGGGGATTATATCGATATCTAAATCTCCATCCTTTTCAAATGATGAGAGTCTTACCCTGCTATTTTCTAAATCTAGGATATCGACATCGGTATAGATTAATCCATCTTGGTATAACTCAGATTCTTTTAGCAACACTCCATTTTCATAAATTCCTTTATAAGCAGAATAGATAAGATCAGTTGTTGATTCGCTTGGAGAAGAGGAAACATAGATATAAGAACAACATAAGCGGGAGCTAGTGTAGGAAATTAATTGTTTGCGGTATTCGTTTTTTCCAGCGATTTCGTTGGACGCTGAGAGATTAAGTATAATGTTAGCTCCCGCTAATGCTTGCTGAGTGGATGGTGTATTGATAGCCCAAAGATCTTCGCATATTTCAAGCCCAATACACATTTTGTAGTATTCAGCGTTTTGCAAAATGAATTTATTACCAAATACTACTTCTTTACCAAAGAGGTTTATGGTTGTGTTCTCTTCGGTATATGGTTCAAATTGACGATTTTCATAATACTCATTTTTATGAGGAAGGTATTTTTTTGCATACACCCCTAGAATCTCGCCTTTATAGATTAAGGCAGCGCAGTTATATAGTTTATTGTTGTTTTTTAGAGGAAGACCCACCGCAAAGAGAATATCGCGTGGGAGAGAATACTTACGTAACTCATCAAGACCTTTTAGGGATTGATTTTGTAAATCATTAGAGTAAAAGAGATCACCACAGGTATAACCTGTGAGACAAAGTTCTGGAAAGACAAGCACCTTCACTTGTTTTTCACTCGCGTCACGAAGGATATTTTTAATCTCTTCTACATTATGTTTAACGTCTCCGACACTGACATTAAATGAACTACATCCAACCCTGACATACCCTAAAAAGTCTTGATCAAGAGGTGAATATGTTGCGTTTTTGGGAAGGATATAACCTTTCTTTTCCTTTATATGTCGAGTTTGAGACAAACTAAAATTGGCTTCATAAAAATCATTAGACATCACGACAAGATCTGAATAACCATTCTTTGTGATAAATAAAGGTTCATCTTGAGAGTGACAAATCTCACTAATTTTATTTGTATCACGTAAATCTTTAATTGGGATAATTTTGCTCATAACATAATTATGTACATTATTGTGTAAAAAGCAAAGTATTTATTTTAGATAAAATAAAAAAATCATCAAATTAATGATGACTTTATTCTATTTAATGGTGCCCGGGGTCGGACTCGAACCGACATGCCACTACTGGCACATGATTTTGAGTCATGCGTGTCTACCAATTTCACCACTCGGGCAAATGGTGTGGCCAAGAAGATTCGAACTTCTAAGGATAAGGATATCCACTAGCTCCTGAGGCTAGCGCGTTTGCCATTTTCGCCATGACCACAGATGGTCTTAAAGTGTTTTCACACCATACTTTTTATCTTCTTCCTGTTGCAGGATCTTGAAATCAATTTTGCCTATCATCGTATGAGG
Source organism: Coprobacillus sp. (assembly GCA_021203745.1). Taxonomy (GTDB): domain Bacteria; phylum Bacillota_I; class Bacilli_A; order RFN20; family CAG-826; genus JAJQAP01. The sequence goes on along the minus strand of JAJQAP010000057.1, from coordinate 3,356 downwards.
CATATTCTTTCTAAATTCAATCTCCACAGGAACCGCCCATTTAATGAGGTTATTACGACAACCTTCCATAATGGTCTCTTTCATTTTATCAGCATCTGTGTATTTTGCGTTAACAAATACTTTTAAAGCGGATCCAGTTTTAGCGAAGGGAACGGAAACCGCACAAGCTTCTTTAACTCCTGGAATTGTTTCTATATATTTTTCTACTTCACTTGGGAAAACCATAACACCAGAAACTTTTACCACTCTCTTCTTTCTTTGCTTAAAGAAGATGTATCCTTCTTCGTTTTGGGTAACTAGGTCTCCTGTATAGAGCCACCCTTCTTCATCCACAGTCTCTTTTGTGGCTTTTTCGTCTTTGTAGTAGCCTATCATATTACCTCGAGAGCGGATAGCAAGTTCTCCTATCTCTCCATAAGGCACAACATTACGATCTTCATCCACAACCTTTGTTTCTACTTCGCTTGCGGGATATCCTATTGATCCTGGACAGTAATGATCATGGGTGTTAACCACAACCGCTGCACAGGTTTCTGTTAGTCCATATCCTTCAAAGATTTTTCCACCTTTAGAACCGTTTTTTGCGAGAACGTCATTAAAATCTTGTTCAATTTCTGGGTTTATAACATCTCCACCGCACCAAGCAGTATAGCAGTATTTCAACGCTTTACATTTTCTAAATGGTTTATAGTTTAAGCACTTAATATACATATTAGGCACGCCAGTAAAAGCAAGGGTGGGATAATGCTTAATTGCTTTAACAACATTTTTTGGAGTGAAGTCAGGAACTTGAATTGAGGCAAATCCCCAACTTAGAGGGGCGTGTATAGTCCATAAAAGTCCAAAGGAATGGAAACCTGGTAAAACAGAGAGCATTCCATAGTGTTTAGTATTAGCAAGATCTACGCCAAGGAACTCTGAGGCATGGCTGGCCATAAAGTTAAGGTTATCATTTGACATTAAGATAATCTTAGGATCTCCAGTTGTAGAGCCACTATGTAATATACAAGCGCATTCATGACATAATCCAGTTTCAGTCTCACAATATGGGACTTTTGTTTTTAAGTCTTTAACAAACTTAAATCCTTCAAAGTCTTTTGACTTAACTAACTTCTTTCTCACCTTTCTATTCATAAAGGTGTGATAGAAGAATTTCTTAATAGGTCCAAGGAAATCTTCCGCTTGAACGATATAAATCATATCTTTAATCTCTTTAAACTTATCTGCTTCTTTAGCGACACTTTGTTCAAAGAGAATCGCTATCTTGACTTCTGTTTTTTCGATTATTCCTTTTAGTTGGTTATATGGGGTGGAGGGATGAACGAGGTTAGCAATTGCTCCTATCTTATTAACAGCGTATAGAAAGATAATCTCTTGAGGGATATTAGGGATAGCCATTAAAACAACATCACCTTTTTTAATGCCTAGTTCATTTTTTAATATTGCCGCGTATTTATTAATTAAGGAGTGAAGCTTAGTAAAAGAGATATTTCTCCCTTCATAGGTAATTGCTGCCTCTTTAGGGTTATGATGGTATCCCCATTTAAAGGCTTCATACATACTCATATCTTCAAACATATTTAACTCCTAGAAAATCATAAAGAATGGAACGAACACGACTTGATGGATAAGATAGATCCAGATGGTGTGTCTTCCTACAAAGCATATTGGCCTTTCCCAGTTCCACTTATGTTTAAAGAGTGATTTCTTTTCTTTATAGAAGAATCTCATAAAGACCGCACCGACAAAAAACCAAACACAATATGGGAACATCGGCATATAATCGGCATAACTTCTGTTTTGCCAGAAAAAGGGGATATAAGGAAGGGAAGACATGCTTCCGTTATAGAACTCATTATAGAGTATTGGGATAACATAACACCAACAAAGGAGTAAGATAAGCATCATGGCAAGGACAGACTTCCACGACTTCTTTTCAAAGAAAGCATAGATCAGGGTGGAAAACCCTAACACTCCAATAACGTTAAAGTCAATTCTGGTAAATCCAAAGGTTCCCATGGCGTTAACTATACCCATAACAACGAGGACAGCCGCGGCCACGCCGATGAGTTCACAGGCTCTTCTCCAGTTATTACGTGAAAACCCACAACTAACTCCAGAGCAGAAACAGAAGGCAAAGAGGACAAACTCTCTAAAGACCCTTCTAAAGGTGGAGTCCCAATACATCTGACAGAAAGCATTATTCTCGTATTCCATAAAACAGAACATGAGGTGATCAAAAACGACGAGTAAAATACAAATACCTCTGACAAAATCGATCTCATGAACTCTTCTGTCAAAGGCTTTTTCTCGTTTTAAGGATTGGTTTGGTTCAATTACTGCTTCTGCCATAAGACACTCTAAATAATATAATACAAAAATATTTCTAAATAAATATTTTATTTACCAAGGGTTTTACCCTATTTTAAGTGTTGACTTAAAATAAAGCGGTGCTAAAATACAAGTATGCTTAATTTAACCATTTTTGCAGAAGAATCCGGTGCTTTTTCTACCCCTGAAGGAATTGACACAATTATTGTCAACTTCTTTAATGGTTTAGGTTGGTGGGGAAACTTAATACTTATAGTATTATCGTTATTACTCGCCACTATTTTTGGTGGCATCATCGGACTCCAAAGAGAAATCAATGGACATGCGGCAGGATTTAGAACCCATGTATTAATTGCTCTTGCTACCGCTCTTATCATGGTCTTATCAATCTATGGTATCCCAGGAAGCGCTTCAAGAGATCCAATGAGACTTGCTTCTGCTGGTGTAACTGGAGCAGGCTTTATCGGGGCGGGTTGTATTATTAAAAACGGGTCTTCAGTAAGAGGACTTACAACATCTGCAACTATTTGGCTCGTTACCGCAATAGGGCTATGCTGTGGAGCGGGCTTCTTTGTGGTAGGAGCGATAACGACACTCCTCTCTATTGTGGTCTTAATTGCTTTTGGTAGAGTGGACCGCTGGATAGGAAGAAGAGGAACCCATATTGTGATACTCTCCGACATTGATTCCACAGTGCTAAGTGATTTACTCGTCTACCTTGATAAGTATCATATCTCTTATAGAGATATCGATTCTAACTTCTCTGAATCAAAAGGTAAAAAAGTCATTAGAACTCATGTAGTGGTGTCCGCAAAACACAGTGAAGATATCGATAAGTTTATGGAAGACTTTAAAGAAAACGTCAAACCACTAGATATCACAAGATCTAAAACATAAAAAAATTCAAGGTAATATTAAAAGAGTCTTAAAGACTCTTTTTTTATACATGGTCGGGACGACGAGATTTGAACTCATGACCTCTTGAACCCGAATCAAGCGCACTACCAAACTGTGCTACGTCCCGA
>JAJQAP010000052.1 GCA_021203745.1 Coprobacillus sp. | reverse complement strand
GTCTCGCTCCAATCGATTATCAGTTCTTGGGTGTTATCTATTATACAGGTGAAGAGCTTCCTGATGATGACTCTCTTTGGGACTATAAAGTCAATGGAGATGCTAATGCTAAATTCACAGTCAGCGATGCCTCTGTAAGCGCCACTCTTGTGGCCACAAAAGGACTAGCAGAAATCCTTCCTGCAAAGGGTGAAGAAGAAGAGGGAGAAACAAGCGAGGATGATGATGCCGCTATTGCAGAGGCAATTCTAGATGCTGTTAATGAAGGCATTAGTTGGGATGCATTCCATGGTGAATACATTGATGAAGGTTATGATGAAAGGGAAATAGTCTATTTAACCGAAGATGAAGATGGGATGTACGGATCTATCATTGACACTGAAGATGATGAGATAACTTTTGCTTATTATTACCAAGATGGTAAGGAATACGAATATGCCGCAAATCGTGATGAGTATAGCGTTGATAATCAATGGGAAGAATATAGTGATCATCTTGATGAGTACATTGAAGAGCAACTCGATGGTGCGGAAGATTTTGACCTAGATTCGGACACTTATGAACTAAAAGAGTACGGAGATGGGTATGAACTTATCTTTAAAACGGACTTCATGGGTTACTATGAATATGAATACATCTATATTGTTGACGAGGACTTTAATGTCACCGCTCTCGCATATGGAGAGTATTTTGCTGGGGATCTTGAAGGATGGTATGCTGAAGAAACTACTTTTGATAAGGTAGAGACATCAATGGCTGACTTTGATCCTACGCTATGGGACGAAGAGGAAGAAGAAGAGTTCCCATATGAAGTTGGTGAAACATACTGGTTTGGTTATGAATATAGTAGCAAGTTCTATTCATTTGATGGCACAATTGCATCATCCTATTATGGTGGTGTCCAGACTGACACAAACAAATCTGTCAGTGTAACTCTTGGAGAGGCACAAGGTGGATACACATTAAGCTTTAATGATTCTACAACAAAGAGCACTCAATACATTAAGTTTGTTGAGAATTCTACTAATCGTAACTTCTCATTCTCAAGCGAAGAATTTGTCTGGGAGTACAATGCTACCTATGATACATTTGTAGCAAAAGATTCCACAAATGATTATGTCTTTATTGGTAATTCCTATGGCAGCAGTGCTACTTACAATGAATTAAGAGTATCCTCTATTGGTTATCTTGACGGCACTAAGTCATCAGACAATACCCAATACCCCGCTCATCTATATGCTCAAGACACTCCAACCACACTAACTATTACTGGTGGTCCTGACTCTCTATATGTTGGTAACACTGCAAAATTAGGTATTGAAACCCAAGATCGCGCTAACCACGATGTTAGATGGTCTTCAAGCAATCCAGAAAGTATCAGCGTTGATGCTTATGGTGCTATTGAAGCTCTTGCTTTAGCGGAGTCTGTAACAATTACCGCAACATCTATAAAAGATACAAATGTTTCTGAATCTATTGTCATTGCGGTAATTGAAACTCCAACAGGACAAGAAGAAGTCAAACTATGTAGTTATGACTTCTCAAAGAAAACCGATACAAACAATTCTGTAAGATCTACTGATCAAATGATGACAATCTTCAGTGAATCTTTTGTTGCAGGTGAAGCCAGTTCGAATATTGTTACTGCTGTAACAACGGCTGATACTATTTATGCCCAAGCTGGTGGTCAGGATGGCAACACCAACTTGCAACTATCTACTGCTTGTATTAAGTTTGGTAAGAGTAAAACCAAAGGTGAACTAGCTTTCAATGTTAGCAACACCATTACAAAGATTGAACTTCAAGCAGCGGGTTGGAGTGGTTCTCAGCCATTAACAATCAATGGTGTGCAACAATCGATTACTCAATCTGCAAAGGATGTTGAATCTGTTGATAGTTTAACCACTTACACCTATGAAATTGGAGAATCTACAGCAATTGATATGGTCACATCTGAAAGAGTTTTACTCTTTAATGTGACGTTCTATGGTTACTTATAATAAGTAGATAAACACAACATTTATTCACACCCATCTCTTTCGGTGGGTGTGAATATGATGTGTAAATTAAATTATGCATTTAAACAGTAATAATTTGTATGAAAAGAATTTTAAAAATTAATAACTTTAGAAACATCGGAGTGGACAACAATTTTGAACTTATCCTTAATCCAAACTATGAACAGGAGAAAGGTGGGCTCGTTATTTTAATTGGTCACAATAATGTTGGTAAATCTAATGTTCTTGATGCAATTAAATCTTTAAAGAATGACAATGAAACTAAATTAAATTGGAATGATGATTCACCATTTTTTGAAGACTCACCCGATATTGTTCCAAGCATTTCCATAGAGTGTATTGAAGATAAGAAACTTGTTAGTGAATATAATGTATCAGTATCTAAAATAGATAAAAATCCAATCCAAAAATATAATCTTAGTGAGCAAAATGAAACTTTAGATGATAATGACCTTAAACTTATTGACGATCTTGTTAATATTTTTTCTGGTTTGTTAGATAGTGGTGGAAATTTTAATCCAAGAGTGGGCAATCCTATAAATATGGCTCTTTCTGAGGAATTAAGAAAACCCCAACATGAAGATACCCGTTCATTTTTAAATAAATTTCAGAAAGCAGATGATAAATCAACTATTATTACTTATAAACCGATTAATGAACTTTATGAGATTGCAACCAGCAAAAGATTGCCATATAATCCTTCACAACAAGAAACACTTAATTCCATAAAAAATTCAGACCTTCTTAATAAACTTAAAAAGGATTATTCTTTAACTAATCTTGAAAGAACCGAAAAAAAGATAGGTTCTTCCGTTAAACCAAATATTATCGACGCCACAATGGCAAGCGATGGAAAGAGGATATTTAAATACTCGAATAAAGACCTTGTTATGACCTTTAATAGATATAAACCTCCATCGATTCCATCAGATTTCTTTTTAAATTTATTAAGTGTAATCAACTATGATTACAAGAAAATACTTACTTGCTATGAAAGAGCGGAACAGCATAATACCCCCGCAAAACTAAATGACGCCGCAAACGATATAAATAAGCAAATCAAAAATAGTGTCGGAAAGTGGATGAATCGCTTTTTCCCAAGCGAGGGTAAAAATGAGTATATCATCAATATCGAATTAAATCCTGACTCTATTTCACTATCGGTCTCGACTGCAAAAATAGGAACTATCGATTTAAACCAAACTTCTTCTGGATTTAGATGGATGTTTGACTTTTTCTTTACATTTTATCCATCAAACACAAATCTAAAACCGGGTGATATTATAGTTATAGATGATCCATGTGTTTATCTTCATGATAGTGCTATTAACGAATTTAGAGATTATCTAAGGAATTTTGCCCTCTCTTATCATATAACAATTATTGTTGCCACTCATCGACCCGCCTTTATCGATGTCGATAATTTAGAAGAAGTCAGGATTATTAAAAAACCTGAAAAAGAAATTATTGTCCAAAATATTTTTTCTGATATAAGTTGTACTCGTGAAAGTATTGATAATGATTTTCTATCTTTTATAACGGATGCGCTGTCCACCACAAGAAATGTTCTTCTAGATGAACCGGGTAAGCTTGTTGTCTTTGTGGAGGGGCCTACTGACTATTATTATTTGACTGCCTATAAGCAATATTTAATTAGTCAAAAACTTGCTAGTGATGAAGATAAAAATATTGTATTTCTTCCTCTTGGTGGAGTCTCTGAAACCGCAAGGATTGTCGAAAACATCAAGAAGTTAGATAAGGTACCATTTTTCCTTGTTGATAATGATGGCGGTGGCACTTCATTTTATAAAGCTAACGAGAAAGATAAGTCAATTGTTCTTCTTCGCTTTGATCAAATCATTACAGATAAAAAGGTCTGTGGTGTTGAGTCCCTTTTTACGGAGGATGAAGTACATAGATACCATCTTAATGAAAAGACTTTCTGCGTATCTTTAAAAGTTAAAACCGAGATAAAAAATGGCAAACTGAATCAACAGACGTATGATTACTTCAAAATGGTGTTTGATAAAATTAAGAGCATTAATAAATCTCTTATAGTTGAAGTTAAATATAATAAATAATGTTTACATACTATATAAAAGCACCCATAGGATGCTTTTTATATATATATCTCTCTCTCTCTCATTTTATTTTATCTTTTCTAGTATGTCTTTAGAAATTAGTGTACCAATCTCATTTATGCTTTTCTTAATTTCGTTTTCATTTCCTAAGATGATTGTGTCAAATTTAGTTGTGGCACCACCTGGAGCACTCATGATTAATGATGGTTTACATGCTTTGTTTTGATGAATGTAATTGCCCTTAAGAAGAGTCTCTGGACGACAATTTTGTCTGACAACAAAACCCAAAGTTAAGATGCCTTCTCCAAGAGCAATGCCACAGGAAACATATTGCCCCTTTGAAAAGTCTTCTTCAAATACTATCTCTTTATTAAAGATATCAATTATATCTGGCAAGACAGAGATTTTTGCCTTTATCGTATCCTTATCCATCTTTGTCCCATATTTAGTAATGTAGGACACTTTAAAATCGTTTGTTGTCAATGTCTGATCCTCACAACTTTTAAAGAATGTGTATGGGTTTAGGGGCTATCAAGGCCAGTTAAATGCAAAAAATTAATGTCTTTTGCGGCAATAATGTAATATGGGCGATTTTTAAAGTCTGGGGATACTACTAGATATTTCTGATCTGAAAAATAAGAATGAAATAAAGGAGCAACTTGAAAAAGTATATGCCTCACTTCTTCTTTAAATGATTTCCTATTTTTCTCTGCCATTTTCGATAAAAAAAGGATGGGTTTAAGAGTCTCCATCCAGGACCAGAGTTCGGATAGTGTTTTACATCTCTATCCCGATGAATAACTTTATTATAATCCATTTAAATTATCTGTAAAGAAAAATCAGTGGTCAGTTCTTTCTTTAAAAGGTTTTACTGATTATTTCTATAAAAAAAGATGGGTTTAAGAGTCTCCATCCGCGACTACAGTTTGGATAGCGTTTTACATCTGTTCCGATGATTTCTAGAAACATATCTATTATATATAAATAGATTATATATAGCAAGTACTCGTATCTATTTCCTAAAGAGGCCTATCCTTTTTGTTTTTGTCAGTGTATAACAATTCAACTTGAATCTCTCTCTCTCTCTCT
>JAJQAP010000036.1 GCA_021203745.1 Coprobacillus sp. | reverse complement strand
CCAAACTCTCTGATTCCAAAGTTGAGGTTATGACCATCTCTATGCTTTGGGTTATAGTCCCATCCAAACTCTAGTTTTGTTTCTGTGGAAGCCGCAACATCGGCGCTTCCTCCAACGAGATTAGGGATTGATAGTTGATAATCGTTTAAGGCTTTTCCACTTGCTACACGTGTAGACATCATCGTCCCTGTTTCAATATCCGGGAAGACATCAGGAAGATAACCACTGACATCATTATGTTCGAGTTCTTTAAATCTTTCGGCGTCTCCTTTATGTTTTTTCGCGTATTTTTCAAACTTTTTATTCCACTTTTCGTAGGCTTTTTGTCCTTTTTTAATGAAGTTTTCATTGTAGAAGTCATAGACTTCTTGAGGAACATAAAAATCTTCATGGTCAAATTTATATGACTCCACTTTAGTGCGTTTCCCCTCTTCTTTACCGACAGGTGAACCATGTGCTTTACTAGTACCCGCAACATTAGTGCCGTATCCTATAACACTATGGCAAATAATTAGAGATGGTTTTTTACGACTCTCTTTCGCTTTAGCAATTTTTGCAGCGACCTTTTTTACTTTGTTAGCGTTTCTCACTGTGTAGACATTCCAGCCCGCTGCCTTAAAACGTTTCTTGGTGTTTTCATCGCTAGATAAAGATAATGGTCCATCTAGAGTTACATCATTTTTATCGTATAAAAGAATAAGTTTATTGAGTTTATTAAGCCCTGCTAGATTAATTGCTTCTTGGCTTATACCCTCTTCTAAACATCCATCTCCACATAGACAATATGTATAATGGTTAATGAGTTTTTTGCCGTCTTTATAGTCAGCGGATAGCATTGTTTCTGCTATTGCTTCTCCTACCGCTTGTCCTATCCCTTGACCTAAGGGTCCCGAGGTACAATCTGTATAATCATGACAGAGTACTAGTTCAGGATGACCTGGAGTTTTAGATCCGCACTGTCTAAACTCTTTTAAATCGTCAAGGCTAATGTTATAACCCGCGACATGAGAGATAGAGTAAAGTAAAGAAGATAGATGACCCGCAGAGAGAATAAATCTATCCCTATTTATCCAGTCAGGATGAGTAGGATCACTAACGAGCTCTCTTGTAAAGAGGGCATGTAGTATAGGAGCGCTACCTAATGCCATCCCAGGATGACCAGAGTTTGCGCTGTTCGTCATATCTAGCACTAATGATCTTAAAGTTGCCACACTTAACTTATCATAATTAACACTCATACACTTATTCTCCTTTTTTTATCTGTATACCTAGTTCATCGAGTTGGTCTTTATCAACTGGAGTGGGCGCCCCACTCATCATACAGCTAGCATTTAAATTCTTTGGGAAGGCAATAACATCACGGATGTTGTTAGTCCCACTAAGAAGCATTGTAAGTCGATCTAGACCAAAGGCAAGACCTCCATGCGGAGGAGTGCCGTATTTAAAAGCGTCCACAAAGAAACCAAACTTACGTCTAATATCTTCATCTGTTAAACCTAGTACTTTAAACACTCTATTTTGCACTTCTTGGTCATATATTCTTAAGGATCCACCACCAACTTCATATCCATTGATAATTAAATCATAGGAGTATGAGAGACAAGCGAAAGGATCAGATTCTAGTTTATCTAAATCCTTTTCTTGAGGGCGAGTAAAGGGATGATGAACACTAGTAATATTACCTTCAACATCTTTTTCAAAAAGTGGGAAATCCACTACCCAAAGTAGATCAAATGTAGACTCATCATATAGCTTTAATTCTTTTGCGTACTCCACTCTCTTTGCCCCTAAAAACATCGATACTCTTGACTTATCTCCATAAGAGATAATAACTAAATCATCAGGGTTTAAAGATAAAGACTCAATAAGTTCTTTCTTTAACGCTTCAGTAAAGAATTTAGTAAATGATCCTTCTATCTCTTTTGCCTCGTTTACCTTTAAAACAATCACTCCATCAACGAGGAACTTTTTACCCTCCGCTGCTAAATCATCGATCACTTTTCTTGAGGTATCACTGGCTTTTTTGGGCACCACTATACATTTAATAGATTCTGCCTTTTTAAAGCCTTCAAAAGAGGATGTTAGCATTAACTCTTTTATATCTTTTAAAGTGAGATCAAATCTTGTATCAGGATGATCTGAACCATACTTATCAATAGCCTCTTTATAGGTTATTCTTTTAAAAGGGGTATTTATATCTAGGTCAATTGCTTCTTTAAATATTTCTTTAATTAAACCTTCAGATAAACTGAGTATTTCATCTTGATCCATAAAGGATACTTCGATATCAATTTGGGTAAACTCAGGTTGACGATCACTACGCAAATCTTCATCTCTAAAGCATTTTGCTATCTGATAGTATCTTTCTAGTCCCCCAATCATGAGTAGCTGTTTAAAGATCTGAGGGGATTGAGGTAGAGCGTAAAAACTACCCTTTTTAGTTCTAGATGGGACAAGATAATCTCTTGCTCCTTCTGGAGTGGATAGATTCAATATAGGTGTTTCCACTTCGATAAAATCATTAGCGTTTAGATATTTATGTGTAGCCATTTTAATCTTATTTCTTATGTCTAAGTTTCTTTGCATAGATGGACGACGTAAATCGAGATAACGATACTTTAATCTCGTATCTTCAAGAGCGTCTGTTTCATCCGCGATAATTAGAGGAGTGGTTTCCGCCCTTGATAGTACTTTAATTTCTTTACAATCTACTTCTATTTCCCCTGTTTTCAAACTGGGGTTAGGAGTTTCTCTTAGTCTTATGGTGCCACGCGCCTTGATAACGTATTCATTTCTTAGGTCAATATCGATATTTTCTTTAGAGTAAACAAGCTGAATAAGTCCACTTCGATCACGTAAGTCAATAAAAGTAATCGCCCCAAAATTACGGATTTTAGCGACCCACCCTTCTAGTGTTACCTCTTTTCCTAAATCAGCTTTAGATAATGATGTATTCTTTATTTTCATTTTGATATTTCCTCAAGTAATTTATCGTAAGATACACTAATTTGCTCCTGTGTTTTTAAGTCTTTTAATTGAACCGTTTTTGCGTTAGCCTCGTCTAGCCCAATGATGATGCCATAATCGAGATTAAGGCGTTCCGCTCTTTTAAACATCGAGGCGATCTTACCACCATCATAGTCTATTTCTGCCCTGTAATCGTTTTCTCTTAATAGTCTAGCAATACGTAAAGCGTAGTTAGATACCTCTTTGTCAAGGGGCATAATATAGAATGATTTACTCTTTTTTGACTCTGGTTTTATTCCATTATCTTTCATAAATTGAATGAGTCTTTCGATCCCAAAAGAGAATCCTACTCCTTCAAGCTCTGGTCCCCCTAATTCACTAACGAGGTTATCGTAGTGGCCTCCACCACACAATGCATTATCTTCAAGAGGGACATTAAACTCAAAGACGAGTCCAGAGTAGTAATCTAGTCCTCTTACTAGATGTGTATCTTCATGAAACTCAATATTAAGTAAAGTGAGTCTTTCTTTTATTGCCTCATAATCCGCTTTCTCTTTCTCAGATAAGAATGACGTAATTTCAGGGGCATTACTTGCGACTTTTTGGTCTCTTTCTTCTTTGCAATCGAGGATTCTAAGGGGATTAACTTCTATTCTTTCTTTACAGTCATCACACATCTCTTCGATATGTCCTTTAAAATACTGAGTTAAAGAAGCGGTGTATCTTTCTCTTGTATCTATCCCTCCTAGATAGTTAATAGATAAAGCCACTTTATCATCAAGATGAAATCTTTTTAATAGTTCTAAGCATAACTGGATAACTTCGACATCATAGTCTATTCCAGAGACTCCAATACACTCGACGCCACCTTGATAAAACTCTCTATATCTCCCCGCTTGTGGTCTTTCATATCTAAATGATTGACCAAGATAAGATGATTTAATGGGTAATACTTCTGTTGCGTATAGTTTATTCTCCACTACACTTCTAACAATCCCCGCGGTAAACTCGGGTCTTAATGTTAAAGATCTATAGCTTTTATCTAAAAATGAGTACATTTCTTTTCTTACGATATCAGAGCCTTGTCCCACACCTCGAGAAAATACCTCACTGTATTCAAGAGTGGGGATAACATGCTCTTTATAGTTAAATAGAGAGGTCACCTTAAAGAAGGTCTCTCTTATATAGGAGAGATACTCTGCATCCTCTCCAATAAAATCATGGGTTCCTTTTACTTTTTGATAGTCCATATTAATGTATCACTCTCCTTATATCATACACTCCATTAATATTTCTTAAAATATTAATTATATCTTCTAGTCTTAAGGCATCACTTACGAGGATTGTCGCGTTAACAGAAACACGACCACTATTACCGATGAGTTTCGCGTGTATACTGGTACAGTTAACTTTGTGATTAGCTAGTGTTGCCATTATATCTAGTAATAACTTTTGTCTATCACTCGCTTCAATTAAGATATCAACAGGATAAGAAGCCTGTTCTATATCATCCCTCCAATATACATCCACGAGTCTTTCCTGGGAGTTAATTATATTAGGGCAGTTTTTGCGATGCACTGTTATCCCCTTACCTCTTGTTATAAAGCCTACGATATCATCTCCTGGAATTGGAGTGCAGCAACTTGCTAAAGATATAGCAATATTATCCCCTCCTGTTGTATAAACTGGAGATTCATTACTTACTCCATTCTTTGTTTTAAACTTCACTCCAGGATTTATAATGACTGGTTTTTTAATGTTTAAATAATCAAGAATTGCACTAGGTGCGGGTTTTCTTCCGCATAGCTTAATAAAGAGATCATCTGTATCTTTACATTCAAAGTAATCGAGAAGTTTTCTATCGGAGATCATTTTCATCATCTCTTCTTCTTCAATCCCTCTTGCTTCAAAGGCATCTGAAAGAGACTGCCTACCTTTTGCTATCTTTTCATCTCTTTCTAAGTCGGCATTCTTTTTTGAGATATATTTTCTTATCGAAGTTTTGGCGGTGCTAGTTTGCACAAAGTTAAGCCAACCCTCTGATGGATGGCTATTTTTATTAGTTTTGATTTCTACCATATCGCCAGAGTTAAGGATAGTGTTTAAAGGCACCATAACACCATTAACAAGGGCGCCCACTGTGGTATCACCCACTTTTGTATGAATCCTATAAGCAAAGTCGACAGGGGTAGATCCTGCAGGAAGCTCTATTACTTTACCTTTTGGTGTAAAAACATAAATATTTGCTTCAAAGATATCTTTTGTGAGGTTATCAACGTATTCTTTCGCGTCATCTGTTTCCTCACTACTCATGGAGACAAA
>JAJQAP010000004.1 GCA_021203745.1 Coprobacillus sp. | reverse complement strand
TACTAGGAGTAAATAAAGTCGTAGTGAAAGCCCATGGTAACTCCGATACATATTCCTTCAAATCCGCGTTAAATGTTGCCTATAAACTCGCCCAAAATAATGTTGTGGATAAAATTAAAGCGGGATTAAAAACCGATGAGTGAAAAACCATTAACTGATCTATATAAAGAGCTTAATATTACTCCTCATAATGAGGAGCTCTTTAATTTAGCTTTGACTCACTCTTCTTATAATAGCGATGCAAAAACAAAACATCATGACTATGAAAGACTTGAGTTTATAGGAGATTCCGTTATTGGTTATGTCGTCGCCGATCTTATCTATAAAAATAAGTCTCATATGGATCCAGGTTCTATGTCTAAACTTAAGTCATATCTTGTTAGATCTCATTCTTTAGCGGAGTTTTCCCGCTCTCTGCATTTAGACCAGTATATAAGGATTGGTAATTCAGTCGATAGAGAGAAGATGTTTAAAGCGGATAATGTCCTTGAAGATGTCTGTGAATCATTAATGGGAGCACTTTATCTCGACCAAGGATTAGATTTTACCTATAACTTTATCGCTTCTTATATGCTCGATAAGGTGATAAATGTCGATGAAGATAAAATTATCGATTATAAAACACAGCTTCAAGAAGCCTTGCAATCAGAGTATCGAGAATCCGTTAAGTATGTTTTAGATAAAGTAGAAGGACCCGCTCACGATAGAACCTTTACTGTTTCTGTTACCTTTAATGATATTGTATTAGCTTCAGGTAAGGGTAAACGTAAAAAAGATGCCGAAGAAGACGCTGCCAAAAACGCATTAAAGAAAAGGAGTAACTAATGGGACTCCTATCAAGATTAAAAGAGAAGTTCTCTAAAAAAGAGAACAAGGTTGATGATAAATATGTCTCTGGGATGGCTAAATCAAGAGAGAACTTTTCCGCTAAACTAGATAAACTATCGTCTAAATATAAAAAGGTTAATCAAGACTACTTTGATAACCTCGAAGAGATACTCATTGAAGCGGATGTCGGAGTTAATCTCTCTTTTAAGATAATTGAGTCAGTCTTAGATGAAGCAAAAAAGCAAAAACTAGAAAATCCAAAAGATATTAATGAACTCCTTATTGATACGATGTTTGAATCTTATCAAGATAGTGGAGAAGTAGTTCAAAACGACATCCGTTTTGTTGATAACGGACCAACAGTCTTACTAGTAGTAGGCGTAAATGGAGTGGGTAAAACGACTTCGATTGCAAAACTAGCAAATCGATACAAAAACCAAGGTAAAAAAGTGATGCTATGTGCGGCAGATACTTTTAGAGCCGCAGCGGTGGAACAACTCACTATTTGGGCAAATCGACTCGGTATTGAAATTGTTAATGGTGAACCTAATGCTGATCCTGCTTCAGTCTGCTACGAAGCAGCGCGAAGGGCAAAACAAGAAAATGTCGACCTATTAATCGTCGATACCGCGGGTAGACTCCAAAATAAAACCAATCTCATGGATGAACTCGCTAAAATGAGAAGAGTTTTATCTAAAGAAATAGAAGGAGCTCCTCATGAAACATTCTTAATTATCGATGGAACGACAGGACAAAATGGTGTCATTCAGGCTAAGCAATTTAATGAAGTATGCAATATAACAGGAATTGTTATTACCAAAATGGACGGAACATCGAAAGGTGGAATAATCCTTGCTATTAGAGACCAATTAGGTATTCCAGTGAGATTTATTGGACTAGGAGAAAAAATAGATGATTTAGAAGAGTTTGATCTAGATCAATATCTATATGGACTTTGTGTAGCGTTATGAAAGACTTAGAAGAAAGAACATATTTATCTAACCTCCTTGAAGTGTATGGAGATTTACTTACTAGCACGCAAAAGGAAATTTTAAATGAGTCAATTAATATGGATTTATCGATCAGTGAAATAGGAGAAATTAACTCCATTTCAAGAAGCGCCGCGGAAGATGCAATTAGTAAAGCGACGACAAAATTAAAAGAATATGAAAAAACCTTGCATATCGTGGAAAAATCCGAAAATTGCAGTGAAATAATTGCAAAACTCAAACAAAAAGATGAAAATTATGAACAGTTACTTGAGGAGCTAGAGAAAATAAATGCCATTTGAAAACTTAACAGATCGCTTTAAATCCATCTTTAAAAAGTTAAGAGGACAAACCCGATTAACCGAGGGAAATATGGATGAAATGATGAAAGAGATTAGACTCGCTCTTTTAGACGCTGATGTTAATTATAAAGTTGTCAAAGAGTTTACAAATAATGTTAAAGAGAAAGCTCTTCATCAAAAAGTTTTAGAGACACTAGACCCATCACAAATGGTGGTCAAAATCGTCCACGATGAACTCGTTGATCTTCTCGGTAGCACTGATAGTGAACTCCATATCAATAAAAATAAACCAACGATTATTATGTTGGTGGGACTCCAAGGTACCGGTAAAACGACAACGGCAGGAAAACTATCCTATTACTTTAAAAATAAGATGAATAAAAAAGTCTTACTTGCCGCTTGCGATACATATAGACCTGCCGCTATTGAGCAGTTAGTAACTGTTGCTAAACAAGTTGGTGTGGACGTTTTAAACATGGGCGATAAAGTATCACCCGTTGAGATAGCAAAGAAAGCAAAAGAAAAAGCCTATAATGACCATTATGATTTCTTAATCCTTGATACCGCAGGTCGTTTACAAATCGATGATGATTTAATGAACGAATTAAACGAGATGAAAGACGCTGTTAAACCAGAAGAAATCCTTTTACTTGTCGATGCGATGGCAGGACAAGATGCGGTTAATGTCGCAATGGCCTTTAATGAAAGGTTGTCTTTAACTGGAATTATAATGTCTAAACTAGATGGTGATGCAAGAGGTGGTGCGGCACTCTCAATTAAATATATGAGCGGAGTGCCAATTAAGTTTATGGGTCTTGGTGAAAAGTTCACTGACCTCGATGTTTTCCATCCTGATCGTATGGCGGATCGAATCCTTGGTATGGGCGATGTTATGACGCTTGTCGAAAAAGCTGAAGATAATGTCAGCGAAAAAGAGATGAGAAAGACCACCAACAAGATTATGGCAGGTAAGTTTGACCTCAATGATATGGTGGACCAGTTAAAGCAAGTTAAACGTATGGGTTCATTCTCAGGATTACTATCGATGATTCCAGGAATGCCAAAAATAACTAAGGAGCAAATTGCCACAGCGGAGCAATCCGCGAAAAACGTTGAAGTCATTGTAAGTTCGATGACCCCAGAAGAAAGAGAGCATCCAGAGATATTAAAATATTCTCGAAAACTCCGCATTTCAAAAGGATGTGGGAAATCTGTCGCGGAAATTAATAAAGTTTTAAAACAATATGACCAAATGAAAGAGCAAATGGATCAGCTCGGAAAGATGACAAAAAACGGCAAGATGCCGTCTGGAATGGGAGGTTTAAGTGGACTCGGCGGTCTCCGTCGTTAATCCTTAATAAACTTCTTTCCCTTTTTAAGTGCTTCATTCATCCATTTAGGATTATCGTTATTCTCTTCTATTTCTTTTAGAAGAGATTTTTCTTGCTTAGTATAGACTCTTCCTTCGAGTAAATCAGGGCGATATTTCATCGTGAGTTTTAAACTTTCTTTTAAACGATATTTATCTATCGCGTCGTGATTTCCAGAGTAAAGAATATCTGGAACTTTCTTTCCATCGAATTCATAAGGTTCTGTATATTGAGGATATTCTAATAAATTATTATCAAATGACTCAGTTTTTAAGGAATCTTCACTGATGACTCCATCGATTAATCTCGCAATAGAATCCACAAGTACCATCGCAGGTATTTCTCCTCCCGTTAAAATATAATCACCGATTGATATCTGTTCATCGACATAGTCGTTAACCCTTTCATCCACTCCCTCGTAGTGGCCGCAGATTAAGACTAAATCTTGGCCCTTGCTATAGAGTTCTTTACAGACATCTTGATTATATGTTCTTCCTCTTGGAGAGAAGAGTATGACATGGTCATTATCACCCTTAACTGCATTTAACGCAGAGACAATTGGTTGACACTTCATGATTAAACCTGCACCCCCACCAATAGGTGGTGTATCAACTCTTCCATACTTATCTTGCGTATAATCTCTAATATTGGTTATTTCTATTTCGATTAAATCTTTTTCGATAGCTCTTTTAATGATGGAATTAGTGAGTATTCCATCAAACATTGAAGGGAATAGTGTTAAAATCTTTATCTTCATAGCATTCCCTCCACTAAATGTATGGTTATTTTCTTATTTTCAATATCAATATCCACTAAAAAGTCTTCAATAAATGGAACTTGAAATTTTTTGCCGTCTTTTTGAGTGACAATTAGCGTTATCTGTGCAGGATATTCGACTACTTCACTAACGAGGCCGATTTCATTGTTATCTTCATCAAAAACCTTGCAGTTTTCTAGATCCCCAAAGAAATATGTATCTTTTTCGAGTGTGATGTCATTTTTATCTGCATAGACAAAGCAATTGACATATTGTTCCGCGCTAGTGGTGTCACCGATTTCTTCTACCTGTACATAATCAAAGTTTTCTTTTTTGAAATGGAACTTTACTGTAAGTGGTAATGGATTTTTTTCATCCTCTAGGCCAACATAAATTGTCTTCCCTTTTTTATAACGTTGGTCACCAAAATAAGTGGAGGATAAAATCTTAAATTCTCCACGAATTCCTCTTATTTTGACGATTTTACCAAGTTTTACAAGTTCCATACTAAATAAAAAAAGAAGAAGAATTAGCCTTCTTCTTCATCTTCATCAAATGATTCAAATGAGAGGTGGACATGTTTCTCTTCACTCTTACCAGCGATAGAAACAACTTCTCTTATTGAATTAGCAATGACACCTTTTTTACCGATTAGTCTTGAGACATCTTCACCTTCTGCGGCAATGACAATCTTAAGATCTTTACCTTCATTCTCTTCGATTTCTCTAATAAAGATAGAATCAGGATTTTCCACAAGAGGATCAATGATCGCATGAATTATTTTTGTGTAATTCATTTTTTAGCCTCCCGTTTCTGTTTATCAAACTTCTCCATGATACCTTTTGCTCTAAAGATTGATTTTACTGTGTCGGTAGGAATAGCGCCTTCGTTAAGCCATTTCAATGCAATCTCTTCATCGACAACTGCTTCTTTAATATCTTTATGAGGGTCGATATAACCGATTTGTTCAATAAAACGACCATCACGAGCGTATCTTGAGTCTGCAGCGACAATTCTATAGAATGGGTCCTTATGTCTTCCGATTCTTGTTAATCTAATTTTTACTGCCATAACATTTCTCCTTTAAGCAAGTTAAATAATAAATTATTTATATTTAAGGTGTCAAGCATTTTTGCCGTACAAATTAAATTATTACAATAATTTATTAACTTGTGTATAATAAGGAAAGGTTAGGTACATAGTATGAACTTCCTTAATCGAGTATTCCATTTAAAAGAAAGAAATACCTCTGTTAAGACTGAGGTTATTGCGGGTCTCGTTACATTCGCGGCCATGTGTTATATCCTTCCAATTAACACCGCAATTCTCTCAGATATGGGGATGAACTCCTCAGGTGTTTTTATGATGACCGCCCTACTAACATTCATTGTTAGTATGATTATGGGTCTTGTTGCTAACTACCCAATAGTCTTAAGTAGTGGAATGGGCTTAAATGCCTTTTTAGTGTATACCATAGTGCTCGGTAATGATGCTTGGACTTGGAGAGAAGGAATGATCCTTTTAACAGTGTGTGGCATTATCTTCTTTATCTTAAGTATCACCCCAGTCCGTAAATGGTTAATTGAAGCTATTCCTAAAAATATTCGATATATAATTGCCGCTGCCCTTGGTATCTTTATCTGTTTTGTGGGATTAAAGAATGCTGGCATTATAGTTGCGGATGGTTCAACACTTGTCGCTCTAAATACCTTCCTAGATCCAGGAGTGATATGTGGAGTGGTGGGTATTATGGTGTGTCTTGGACTGATGTTTTGTAAGTCAAAGATGGTAAGAAATTTAGCTATACCTATGACAATAATTGGTATCGCACTTGTAGGACTAGTTATATCCTCAGCGATGATAAAAGCGGGCACTATTAGTAATGTAAATGGTTCCTTTGTCTATACGGGTTATGTTAACTCATTAGAAGGAGTAGAAACAAAACTCCCAATCTGGCCAGGATATGACTCCTCTATTAAGTGGGCGGATTTCTCTGGTATGAGTGAAGTCTTCCTTTATGGAATCTTTGCAGAGGATGCCACAGAGTTTAGTTTTGGCTCCTCTCTTGTTACAGTGTTTACTAACCCTGTTAGTTATGTCGCGATGTTCTCCCTTATCTTTGTTAATCTCTTTGACACCACTGCAACAGTGCTTGCAGTTGGTAAAGATACAGGATTAATTAACGAAGAAGGTAAAGTACAAAATTACCAAAGAGCGGTTATCGCGGATGCAACAGGCGCTCTTATCTGTGGTCCTATGGGAACTTCAACCGTCACCTCATTTGCCGAGTCTAATGTCGGTGTTAGTATGGGGGCTAGAACTGGTTTAAGTGCGTGTACCGCTGCTTTGTGTTTCTTACTTTGTATGTTTATATATCCTATATTCTCTATCTTTACCGCCGGAAGTGTAACCGCTGCAGCGCTTGTCAGTGTGGGTGCAATGATCTTTGTTAATAACGTTAAAGATGTTGAATGGAAGGATATGATTGTGGGTTTTACTGCGTTTATTACCCTGATATTTACTGTTTTAACCTATTCCATCTCTTCAGGTATTGGAATGGGTCTTATTGCCTACTGTGTTATGTGCCTTTTTGCTAGACGCGGCAAAGAAGTAGGAGTGGCCATTTATGTTATTGCGCTACTCTTTTTACTGTCCTTTATCCTGACAGGAGTACTAGAACTGTTATAATTGTATTTTAGTTGCCTAAAATCCTTTTATCCGTTATATTAAAGGTGAAGTCTTTTTGGGATAAAGGAGGCTTTTATGAAAGAAAGAAAAGAATTAACTCAAAATGTTAGTCTTTTCTTTTACCTTTATTAAGGGGGGGTGAATATTATGAAAATGAAAAAAACTCTTTTGCCATTAATACTTATTTCGTCAGTACTATGTAGTTCTTGTTCATCGTATCTATCTCTTCGAGCGGGTACTTGGCAAAATGACCAATCCATTACCTTTGAAGAACATGATCTAACTATTGAATCAGTCAGAATTGAAATCGTTGAAAACACTGACCCAGATTTTGTTTATGATGATTTTAATGCTGTTAGAGACGATGGTGGTGAATATTTAGGAAATACCGGTCTCATTCTCTATCTCTATCTTGATGATGTAGCCGTTATCGATTTGTCTTTATTTACCTGGATGTCTGATAGTTGGAGACATGGGACTTATCTATATAACGAGACCTATACTATTGGAATGCGCGCTCGCTTAAATAATGATCGTAAAAACAAAACAACATACTTTGAAACCATATTTTATCTTTATGAATATCCTGAAGGCGACCCATATTCTTATGTTGAAGGTTCACAGGAAAGTTCCACTCCTTATACGGTTTATCTCTACGAAGTTTAACATTTACTGATATTTAACATATAAGTTAGTGGTATAATATCAAAAGATATTCTTTTTGGTATCTAGTTAGGATAAGTTATGAAAGTAAATAAATGTATATTATCACTCGCACTTCTCTGTGTTATATCTCTTACTTCATGTGGGCATTATCCAGCCTATGAAGAGGGCACTTGGGAAAATCAAGATCCAATTACTTTTAGTGAGGCAGATCAGACAATTGAATCTTTAAAAGTAGTATTACTCCCAAATGAAGAAGAAGACTTTGTCTATTCTGAACTCGATAGGTGGGCAATAGACGGTGGAGAGTATCTTTCAATGGCCGATCTTATCCTCTATGTATATGTAGATGATGTCTTACTCTATGACCTATTCCCATATGCTAACCTAGATGGCTTTACCTATCAAGCGATGTATTTCTATAATGATACTTATAATCTCGATATACAGTTAACCTTTACAGAAGCCACGTCTAAAAAAGATTCTTTCTTTGAAGCAAGACTCTGGTTAACCCCATATCATAATAACGACCCCTATAGTTATGATCGAAGTGGAGCCGAGCGTTGCACCCCCTCCTCTATTACCCTTTATAAAGTTTAAATATTTATTGATATTTAAAATATCACTTGTTAAGATAATAACCGCTGATATTCCGCTATTGTCATATATGAATATCTTCTAATAAATCGTTTGTTTTAGGAGGACACATTATGAATAATCAACTAGTTGATGAGATCACAAAGTCCCAGCTTCGTACAGACCTTCCTGATTTTAAATCAGGTGATGAAATAAAGGTCATGGTAAAAATTGTCGAAGGTAATAAAAGAAGAATCCAAACCTACCAAGGAGTGGTGATTCAAGTTAAAGGAGGAGGAATCTCCAAAACCTTCACAGTCAGAAAGATCTCTAATGGCATAGGAGTGGAACGTACCTTCAATTACAATTCCCCTTCTATCGATTCAATTGAAGTTGTCCAGCGTGGTAAAGTAAGACGTAATAAACTCTACTACCTACGTGGAAGAAG
Source organism: Coprobacillus sp. (assembly GCA_021203745.1). GTDB lineage: Bacteria > Bacillota_I > Bacilli_A > RFN20 > CAG-826 > JAJQAP01. Next base: position 14,954 of record JAJQAP010000004.1, on the reverse strand, counting down.
TGGTAAAGCCGCGAGAATCAAGAGAAAACTCTAATAAAAGAAATTGGGATGATAGTTCATCCCTTTTTTCTTATAATGTAAGTATGGCAAATATTGTGTGGTATCCCGGACATATGAAAAAGGGCCTTGACCAGATAATGGAAAAGGTCGCTTTAGTGGACCTTGTCATCATAATGCTAGACGGAAGAGCACCCTTCTCATCAATCAATGAAGAGTTTGATAAACTATCTCAAAATAAACTAAAGCTCATTGTGGTCTCAAAAGTGGATCTTTGTGATCGTAACTTTTTAAACACCCAACTAATAGAGTTACGTAAATGTTATGAGCATGTCATCCCCTTAAAGGTTAATGACCCAAAAACAAAGAAAAAACTCACCGATGAAATAGATATGATTGCTGAGGCTAAACGAGTAAGGGATAAATCACGTGGGATGAAAACCCAACCCATTAAAACCATGGTGCTTGGTATTCCTAATGTCGGTAAATCCTCTCTAATTAATAGATTAGTGTCTAAAAAGATCGCTCCTGTTGCCAATATCCCCGCTTACACGAGGGGTAATAAATGGGTAAGAATAAACGATAATATCCATCTACTTGACACCCCAGGAATACTCCCTACCTCTTTTAGTGAAGAGAGAGTTGGTATAAATCTCGCTTTAATCGGCTCTATTAGAGAGTCAATACTCCCTAACTATGATTTATGTGTTTATCTAATCGACTACTTAAAACAGTATTATCCAAGCTCCTTAAAAGAGAGGTTTGGGATAGAAAGTATCACTACGTATACAGATGTTATTAACCAAATATGTCTAAATAGACATCTAGTTACAAAAAGTAATGAACCTGATATAGCAAGAGCGGAATCGCTCCTCCTTAAAGAATTTAAAGATGGACTACTAGGGAAAATATCTCTCGAAAGATAGTTATGCTAAATTACGAAAAAGACTTAAGAATAAATAATAAAGATCTAGTGATTGTTGGCACTGATGAAGCGGGACGCGGGCCCCTTTTAGGTCCTGTATTTGCCGCTGCAGTGATCTTTCCTATAGATTATGTTAATGAAGCTATTAACGATTCAAAGCAGTTAACCGACAAAAAGAGAAGGGAACTATATGAAGTTATTAAAAAAGATGCACTAGTCTATTCTATTGTTTCTATACCTCCAGAAGTAATAGATGAAGTTAATATCTTACAAGCCTCGAAAAGGGCGATGGAAGAGGCTATCTCAAAAATTAATGTAGATTATGACTTAGTTATTACGGATGCGGTTAAAATTGATAGTGATAAACCTGTTATCCCCCTAATAAAAGGAGACGCAAAAGCGATGTGTGTTGCTGCCGCTTCAATCCTAGCTAAAGTATCACGTGACAATTATTGTCTAGAACTAGATAAAAAGTACCCCCAGTATAAGATAGCTAGGCATAAAGGCTATCCCACAAAAGAACACCTAGAGATATTAAATAAGTATGGACCAATAAAAGGAGTGTATCGCTTTTCTTACGCTCCAGTAAAAAAGTATTTAGAAAAAAAATAAAAAAACTAGGAAGTTTTTCCCTTTACCTGCCTATTTATATAAATAGGAGGTTTTTTATGATTAAAGGAAGAGACATACTAATTTATCTATCCCTTAAAAATGATGGGGACTGGGATAAGATATATGAAGATATCCAAAATAGAGCGAATCTCGATTTCTCTGATAGCGATGATATACTCTCTAAACTAGACTCTAATGTTGTGACAATCCTCGATAAAGAGTATCCAAGACAATTTGCTAACATCTTTAAGCCACCCTTTGTTCTTTACTATAAAGGAGATATATCACTTCTATCTAATCCTGATTACTGTCTATCAGTTATTGGATCAAGATCTAATACGACTTATGGAAAGGAGATGACAGAACTACTTGTACCCGCTCTAAGTGAAAAGCTTGTAATAGTTTCAGGGATGGCAAGAGGTATTGATTCAATTGCAGAAAGAGCAGCGATAAATGCTGGAGGCAAGTCAGCGGCAATACTAGGAAGCGGGATTAACTACTGCTACCCAAAGAGTAATAAGGATTTATATGACGAGCTCTGTTTGCATCATCTCGTTATTAGTGAATACCCAAACGAGGTCGAACCTAAACCATCAAACTTTATCGATAGGAATAGATTAATTGCCGCCGCCAGTATGAAAACCCTAGTAATAGAGGCTAAATATAAAAGCGGTACGGTATCCACAATTAACTATGCGCTTCAGTATGGAAGAGATGTTTTATGTGTGCCCACAAGAGCTAACGAAGAGAGTATGTGTAATCGTCTTATTAAGGAGGGAGCGCCGATGGTGGAAACGCTTGAAGATATCCTAGACGATTACTACTATATTTTTAAATAAAATCTATATAATCTATATCTTTTATTTAAGAGAAAGAGGAAAAATTTTTGTTTTGACATAATGAAAAATTCGTCGCAATATGAGAATTATGAAACTCGTCATTGTTGAATCTCCAGGTAAGGTCGATAAGATCTCTCATTACCTAGGAAAAGATTATAAGGTTGCCTGCACAAAAGGGCATATTAGAGATCTTGTTACACGCGGAAAAGGTGGTTTTGGTATTGATATCAAAAACGACTATCGACCTATATATACAGTTAAAGACGAAAAGTCGCAAGAGGTCGTTAATTCTTTAAAAGAAGAAGTTAAACAAGCTGAGGAAGTAATAATAGCTACCGATCCTGATAGAGAGGGAGAAGCTATTGCTTGGCATGTATGCGATACCTTAAACCTCGATCCAAAGACCACAAAAAGAGTGGAATTTCATGAAATCACCCAAGATGGAATAAAAGAGGGAATGGCTAACCCTAGAACTATCGATATGGATCTTGTGGCCTCTCAAGAAGCGAGACGCGTTGTGGATCGAGTGCTTGGTTTTTCTATAAGTGGTTGGCTTAATAACCTCATTAAAAGTGAGTCCGCGGGAAGAGTGCAATCCCCCACCCTTAAACTTATCACCGATCACGATAAAGAAATTGATGAGTTTATCAGTGAAACGTATTATAACGTTAATATTTCTATATCCTTAGATAATCAAGAATGTAAACTAGTTTACGATACGTATAAAGGAAAAAAGGACAAAATCAAGAAAGAAGAAGAGGCAAAAAAGGTCTTAGATTCTATAGGAGAATCTATATCTATAGATGATATAAAGTTCTCTAAAAGAAGCGCAAAGGCAAAGATCCCATATGACACTGCGGCGATGCAAGAAGATGCCTCCACTAAATTAGGGATATCCACTATTGCAGTGCAAAATCTTGCGGAACAGCTCTTTCTTGAAGGATATATTACCTACATAAGAACTGACTATACGCGTCTTGCCCCATCATTTATATATTCCACTTCAAAATATATTGAAGAGACATACGGTAAAGAATATGTTGGATATGCTCATAGTTCAAAAAAGAGTGAAACCACTCAAGATGCACATGAGGCCATAAGACCAACAGATATAAAAGCTACCCCTGAATCTTTAAAAGATACACTTTCAGGAGATAAATATCGTCTCTATCAATTAATCTATAACCATACCTTAAAATCCTTAATGAAACCTAAAGAAGAAGATGTTGAAACAATCTACTTTAAACTAGATAACGCAACCTATCATCTAGAGTTTAGTAAGACTACCTTTAAAGGAGACTCTATTATCGATGGTAAAGATAATAATCTAAGTGAACTACCTTCTTTAAAGGTAGGGGATACCTTTAAGGTCTTATCTAAAGAATTAGAAGAAAAACAGACTGAACCACCTGAACACTATAGTGAAGGCAAAGTGGTTAACCTCATGAAAAAAGAAGGGATAGGAAGACCATCAACATACGGAAACACCATTAAAGTGTTAAAAGAAAGAGGGTATGTTGAAAAAAGAAATGATGGTTTTATGGTCTCTACAGAAAAAGGTAAAAAGACCTCTACAGTCTTAAATAAATACTTCCCTAATGTCGTAGACACAAAATACACCGCCTCTATGGAAACAGAACTAGACCAGATAGGTAATAAAGAGAAAACCTATAAAGAAGTGGTAAAGGAATCAATAGATCTTGTTAACTTCTATAAAGAGGAAGCTAAAAATAAAGCCTATAAAGAGCCAGACACACCAACAGGAGAACTATGTCCTATATGTGGATCCCCTCTTGTCTATAAGAAAAATAAAAAAGGTCAAGAGTTTATCGGTTGTTCTAACTTTCCAGCCTGCTCCTATATTAAGCAAGATAAACCTGAAGATATCTATACTGGAGAGACCTGCCCTAAATGCGGATCCCCACTTGTTAAAAAGAAAAACAAAAAGGGTGATGAGTTTATCGGCTGTTCTAACTTTCCAGCGTGCGACTACATTAAAAAAGAGGCGCCAGTTATTGACACCTCTAAATTAAAGAAGTGCCCAAAATGTGAAACAGGATACCTGGTCAAAAAGAGGGGTCCCTATGGCGCGTTTCTTGCCTGTAATAATCCTGAATGCGATTATAAAGAAAACTTTAAAAAGAAAAGATACTATTCAAAAAAATAGATTGTGCCGCATTTATGTACCTCCTTTCCAAAAGATTTAGGGATTTTATCCCTATTTCTTTTTTGCTTGATTATTATTTATTTTTTTGTAAAGTAATAACGTATGAAAAAGTGTGCATGTTTAACATTACTAACGACCTTACTTGTTACCCTAGGCGCGTGCTCAAAAACGAGTGAAGAGACCACTCTAGATTCAGAAATCCCTGATTCCACTGTGGAGGACTCTACTAGTGGTGATACCTTGCCTCCAGTCAGCGACACAGACGATCCTAGTGAGGTTTTATCCTATATTGAAAGTGTCGGTTGTAATATCGATTCTTGGACTGGTCTTAGATATTCAATAGAGGCTAATCAATATGGAGCCACTATGACACAAACAACCACAGTGACGACAAGAAAAGGTAATCTTATCGCCTTACAAGAGTATAAAGACTCTTATGGGACATCAGAAATTATCTATTATGAAGCGGGAGTGCTCTATACAAACTATAATGGTAAAGTAACGCATAAAAGCGATTCATCTACTACCCTTGATGTCTTTAAAGCCCTCGTTATCGAAAACTATGAGTATGTCATCTATCTCTTTGATTCATATGTTGACGCTCAAGAAGACTATCTTATTGATTTCTCTTCCGTCTACCTTATTGAAGAAGATGACTTAGTAAAAGCCTCTATATACGGCACACAAGACTATGAGTATGAGGATATGTATCAAGGAGGGTATGTCGAGCTTGATGCAAACTATCGAAAAGACACCACCCTTGATTCAATCTATTTTGGATATTCTTCTACCATTGATTATGGATTTGCTTATACCGAGTCTCAAACCTTCTCTGCGGAAGAATACACTGACGTAATTGAAATCCCTGATTGGTTACAGTAAAGAGATAACAAAAATTAATTAAAGCAAGGTAATGCCTTGTTTTTTATATCTAGATAAAAATACAATTAAAATTAAAATTTGCACAATAATTACAAAAAAATAAAATAATTGTTTATTTAGGATGTTACTAGCCTTAAAATAAAAGCAATGCTAATGATAGAAGCCTAAAAAGGAGCTTGTATTATGTTAATAAGTTTTCGATTTAAAAACGTCTTATCCTTCTACAATGAAACAACTTTATCAATGGAAGCCACAAAAGATAAAACACTGGAAGGATTAAATACTTTTTGTCCTAATGACAATCGTCCTTTATCTCAAAAAAGCGATTTAGTGAAATCCGTGTTAATCTTTGGACCCAATGCCAGTGGCAAGTCTAACATTTTAAAAGCCCTTAACTTCATGAAGTTTTTTGTTCTTGATTCCTCTAGCTCTTCTTTAGATAAACCGATAAATTCCAATCGTCCATTTGCTTTTTATGAAACCGCTTCTTGTGAAGACTCTCTATATGAAGTAGAGATTGTTGAAGGTTCTAAATACTATAGGTATGGTTTTACCCTTAATCGTGGTAAAGTCGTTTCTGAGTGGCTTGATTCAGTGGAAGAGAGAAAAAAATCCCTTTTTAAAAGAGAGGGAAATCACGTATATATAAATAAACCTAGTTCGAGAAAGATCGATTTTGTCTCCCTTAGTGAGACATCTCTCTTTTTGTCCATTGGTTTTAGTTTTTCCTCTCCAATAAGCGAGGATATCTTTAACGTCATACGATGGTTTCAAAAACTTACAATAATATCCACTGATAAAGCAAATAGTCTATCTTTATATAAGGCTAGTAAAGAGTATACAAAAAAAGCCCTTGATATCTTAGAAAGAGCAAACATAGGGATAAAAGATATGCAAGTAAAGGAAGTTAAATTGACTGATGATATTAGTAACTTAAACGATTTCCTTTATCAAAACTCAAATCGAGGAGATATAAATTCCCCTCAACTTCTAAGAGACGATATGGGTCGTTATGATTTAGATCTTATGACAAGTTATGATGTTTACGATTCTAAAGAGACTCATAATATCGTAAATAAAAAAGATATTCCCCTATACACTAATCCATCATTTAACTCAAAAGGAACAGAAAACCTTTTAAATGTTCTTGGATATATAATTGACGCTCTAGATAAGGGCAATCCCATTTTCATTGATGAATTTGACTCTTCAATTAATTTCCTTTTGGCTTGTTACCTTATCTCGATGTTTAACTCTCTTGACACTAATCCAAAAAACGCTCAACTTATCGCTACTGTCCAAAACGCATCATTGATGGATAGGGGTTTAAGAAGGGATCAGATCTACTTTACGGAGAAAGATAATGATGGAGTAACTTCCTTATATTCACTCTCTGACTTTAAAGATGTGAGAAAGAGCGAAACCTACTCAAAGAAGTTTTTAGCGGGTTTTTATACAAGACTCCCAAATTTAAAGAGGGGTATTTAATCAATGGGAGATAGAAAATATCGAAAAAGCAAAACAAGAACAGTTAATAGAGATTTTCTTATCATTACTAACGGGGCAAGGAGTGAAAAGGTCTATTTTGAACTTCTTGGTAAAAAGAGCATCTATCGTGTCAAAGTGGAATTTTATGATGGTGATACTCTAAATCTCGTTAGACACGCTATTAAAGTAAAAGACGGGGCAAACCAAGTTTGGTGTGTCTTTGATATAGATTCCACGCCAAAAGAAAAGACAATCAATGATGCTATCTCATTAGCGAAAAATAACGATATTAATCTTGCCTACTCTAATCCCTCGTTTGAAATCTTTTTAATTTGTCACTTCCAAGAACCAAAAAGAGGAATGAGTCAAAAAGAACAAATCAATCTTCTTACATCCCTTATCCAAAAGACGAACCCAAATATGATCTACAAAAAGGGAGATTATGAGATGACCTCTAAAATATTTATACCGCGCTACAAAACAGCTTATGAAATATCAAAAAAGGGTTATGAAAACTATACAAAAGAGTATAGAAATATGTCTTATCCTATTTGGAAGTTTGAAGCAAGTTCAAATGTATTTTCCCTAATTGACGCCCTAAACTTAGATAATAAAAAATATTAATTTTTTGTCACTTTCTCAAAACAAAGCAAGGTAATGCCTTGTTTTTTTCTCTTTTTGTAGTAAGGTAATAAACATAATAAACCAGAAAGGAGAAGGTTTTATTTATGAAAAAGACAAAATTATTAACTAGTATTGCCACTCTTGCACTAGTCCTAGGCTTAGGGGCGTGCGAAATCAATGGTGATATCAACATTAGTGTTGGTGATGATTCTGAATCCACAGGGGACACCACAACGGAAGGGGATGAAACGGGTGATGGTGAAAGCACCCCAAATGAACCAGATGAAGACAAACCCACAACAATAGACGAACTTAAATTTGTCGTCACTCTTTATGTGGATGGTGAGGTAGAGACAGTCCCTGAATACGGAGATCTCTATTATTATGGTAGTTTTAATGGAGAGCTTACCGAGGAGGATACACTTACCTATGGTGATCCTGTAAAACTAGAAGAGACCACAAATAGTAAAGGAGTGACTTCCTATACCTATACCTTTAAAGATGTTCTCGTTAGTGAGGACCATGATTATCGTCTTCTTTTCTACTATGAGGATGAAGAGGTAGGAACACTTTTAACCTCTCATGTCCTTGTTTCTTATCAAGACTCACCAGTAACAAAAGATACAACCTCACCAGTAGAATATGAAGTTACCCTTACTGAGAGTATCAGTGAGAAATTCCCTGATCCAGAGACATTAGGTGATGATTATGGAGGACTTGGAGAGGATGGACCATTACTTGAAGCCGCTTTCGCTCTCGTTGAAGCGGGTCGATATGAAATATCCTGTTATGATTACTCCTCTAAAAATATATCGACAGATTATAGCAAGACATCATTCCTTGCCCTTGTTACCCCAACATTCCTCTTAGAGCAAAACTGGAATGCCAGTCCAAGAGAGAAGAAAGGTTGGATTGATGATCCTACAACTGGTGGATTAACTCCATTTACCCTAGACGACTACTATGATAATGGATCGTGGAGTGGTTATCAATTAATCGCTGATGCCGCGCCAGATGAAAATGCTAAAGTGTCAGATCTTATCGTCAAAGGAAGCGCGGATCTCTCATACTTTGAAGTCACAACAGATGGTTATACTTTAAAGAGTGAGTATACAACAGAAGAAATCCTTGGTGAGCTTTTACCAGATGCCATCTTTACAGAAAACTATAAGAATGTCGTTCCTGGTTCTCTTACTATCTCAGTTTTAGGTAGTGAAGATGAAGGAGAGGCCACTATAACAGGCATTAACTACTTCTATGACGTTCAGGATGGAGAGGGTACCGCTCAAGTAAGAGTGGTCGTCAATAAACTTGGCACTGCAACAGGAGAAGGTCATAATATTAATTACTATGTCCCATACGAGGGATAAGGTATTAATCTAGATTTATAAAAGGGTAGCAGTCTTTGCTACCCTTTTAAAATATCTATTGATATTTTTCCCTTTTTATTGTAGTGTAAATAAACTTGTTAGTCACCTAACAAGAATTTTACAGAAAGGAGAAAAAAATGAAAGGAACAAAACTATTAACTAGTGTTGCCGCTCTTGCACTTGTTTTAAGTGTTGGAGGTTGCTCAACTGAAGAAACTCTACCTGAACCAAGTGAAGTTGTGGCGACAGATCCTGCGGAGCTCGTCGAAAAAGCTAGTACCTATGGTAACTATACAGTCGAGATTGAGTATGACTTACTTCAAAGTGCTGGATCCATATCATATACGGATTATATTTTGGCTTCTTATGGTGATGCAGATGCACTTGAAAAGTATTATGCACTTTTTGACGACGTTGTTTTAGTGGACACTCTTGTTTGGTATATATATTACGATACCGATTATATCTACATTGAAGCATATGAAGTCGTTAATGATGTCACCTATTTTGACTATATTGATATCATCGTCAATACTTCAGAGGGTATCTGGGAATACTACACCGAAGATGGTGAGGCATGGTACTATATATCTCCAGATTCCTATCTTCTCTACTATGGGGCGTCAAAATGGCAAGACCTCTATAGTTCTCTCTTTGATGCCGCGGACTCCGAAGTCTTAGATCATCTACAGTATTACCAAACTTATGATTATTATGACTTTGATGATTGGAAATACGACTATTACGGTGGATATACTTGGGAAGTCAGTGCCTCTGCTGCAGAGTGGTTCTGTGATTTAGGGGGTGAATTCCTCTATAGTAGTTATGCTTATACCTATGCATACTACTACTTCTTACACTACTACACAGTCTTCCTTGAAGAGTATCAACTATTAGAGTCTTTATATTCCTATGGTTATATGGATTATACCGACTACACATACGCTAACGTATACTACGGAGAACAAGATATCTATTTTGATGTCTATGATGTCGGCACCACTGATGTAAGAGAAACCGTAGACTATTACCATGACTACTTCCAAACTGGTCTTAATGGATAATTAGTCTTTACTGGATCTAAGTTAAATATAAAGGGGTAGACAAAGTCTATCTCTTTTATTTATAAAACTAAAACACAATAAATGATTATTTTTAAAAAAGATATAATTGAATATTGAGTTTTTCTTTTTTTTGGGTTAGTGTAATAAAACTTACTAGGAAACTAGTAAAATATTACAGAAAGGAGAAGTATTTTTATTTATGAAAGGAACTAAATTACTAACATCTATTGCCGCCTTAGCACTTGTCGTTGGTCTCGGTGGATGTGGCACCAAAGATGACTTTGAAGTCGTCAGTGGTGACTGGAGTGAAGCTCTTAGTCTCATTGGAGAAAGAGGTGAAGCTTTTGGTTCTTGGACTGGCCTAGAAGGATCCTGGGATACACAAGTTGAATATTACCTTGATATGACCGCTTATGGTGGAGAAGCTGACTGGTTTGACTACCTCGATTCCTACACCGACCTTCTTATTGAAAAAGCAGTCGTGGATGAAGAAGGTGTTTTAACCGGATTCTTTGAAGAAACCACTAGCTATTACGATGGGGACCTTGTCTATGGTGAGTATATCGAAGGAGATGACTACTGGCTTAACTACTATGGCACGGTAATCCCAGTTGCTGGTGGTGCGGAAGGTATTGGTCTTGACTACTTTACCGAAGACATTTCCTATCTTCTTATCGATGAAGAATCTGGTCTTGTTCCAACATTTGAACTCTATGGAGTCTATATTGAATTAGGACTCTTTGGAGATGGATGGCTAATGAGTGGCACCATTGAAGAAGCTCCAAGCGGAAGACAAAGAGCCACAGTGAGAATCGAATATGATACCGCGGGAACCTATACTGGTTATGGTGCCTATACCGAAGTAGGCTATATGGAAGTCGCTGTTGAATACGATGCTGAAGGCGAAATTTCTCTATTCACCTATACATATGACGACACCACTGACTGGAATGAAGGCGAAGAAGTTGACATTGTTAAACAAGTAATCAGCTACGCTCCATTCGATGGTGAAGTTGAACGTCCAGCATGGGTTGAAGACTAATTAATCCATTTAATCATTAAAGGGTAGCAAATGTTTGCTACCTTTTTTACTTGTCTTGTATTTTTACTCCTTATCTAATAAACTCTTTAATAACCAGAAAGGAAATGGTTTTATGAAAAAGAGTAAATTATTAACAAGTATATTATCATTAGCCTTAGTCTTAACTCTTGGAGCGTGTCAGCAAGATGAAGATGAAACTCTTAAAGAAGAAGAGACTAGTGAAGAGACCAGTGAGCAAGAACTAGATACAGAAGACACCACACAAGAAAGAGATAAGATAGAAGTGGAGGAGTCTAGTGATGTAGAAGTAGCGCTCTCACTTCTTGAAGAGTTAGGTGTAGATACTTCTTCTTGGGCTGGTATTAATTACCACGACTATGAGCAAAACTATGAAACCGGCAAAGATGGTGTTACCTTTTACTCGGTAAAAGATGAAACAACCTATCAAGCCTCCGAGCTAGACTCTAAACTTACAGGTTTATATGAAAATATTGAGACACGTACATCTGATGACTATACGTACTCATATACTGAGCGGCAATACTACGATGGATCTACTTTATATAGTAATAACTTTGGCCTTACCACTAGTCAGGAAAGAGACTTATCACTCTCTTACTTTACGAGCAGTCCAATCTACTATATTACCTACTACCTAGAGTACGTTGCTTCATTAAGTGGTCAATCTCAACTATTTATAGAAGATGGTTATGAGTTTACTGGTTCTATCAGTAAAGAAGAAGATAGTTATACTATCTATATCTCTATAAGTGGTGAGTATGAAGATTACTACTGGCTTTATGGAACATACTACGGACAAGAGAGCTTAACTTTAAAAGTTGTCTATGATCTCTATGGTGGTCTTTTAGATTTTGACCTTGAGCAGTACGGAGAGGAGACTTATCCTGAATATGATCCAGATGTAACGTATATCTTTAAAGAGAGTACAACATGTTCTAACTACACTGAAAGTGTAGAGACCCCAGATTGGTTAAAAGGAGAATGACTTTGAAAAAGAGTAAATTATTAACAAGTATATTATCATTAGCCTTAGTCTTAACTCTTGGAGCGTGTCTAGAAAACCTAGAGGATAACGATGTAAGTGAAGAGTTAACTAGTGAAGAGTCCTCTCCTAATCTAGACACAGAAGACACCACACAAGAAGACACAACTAGTGAACCTGAACCTTATACAGGTGATCCAGTACTAGATTTACTTAACTCAGTTAAAGAAGAGAGTAACTATAGTCTAAGGATTGAGTACCAAGACTGGAAATCATCAACATATGCTGATGAAGAGGAAATGTATTCGGCCTTTTATAGCGGCACAATAATAAAAAACTTTGTCTATGACTATATCATTAATCTTACCTATACAGAGGATGTCTTTCTTTTAGAGTATTACAATAATGGTGATTATGGGGTTAATGATGCTTATGATGTCGAAGTTTATGTTAACACAGAGTCAGGTTTAGATGTTTACTTTCTAACCGATAACTACACGACAAACTTACATGAATATACGACATATGATGGTTATACTTGGCAGACGTATTTTTCTAGTCTATTAACATTACTAGATTACCTAGATTATATAGTAGTTAACCCCGAAAGTTATGACAAAGTAAGCCTAGATTACACATTAGAGATAGAAACACTAGATCTTCTTACTACATTTGTGGAATCACTCTTTCACTGTGGCAACTACTACCCCGATGATAATTATACAAAGAGTGCCGCGCCATTCGTGGTAAACTACAAGACATACTATGAAAGTTATGGTGCTCCTTACAGCGATTCAATCTATCTCTTTGACACAGAGGAGTGGGACACAACAATGTATTATCTAGAAGATATAGGAAGTGGGTCTGATCATCAGCTATACTATTTCTCCGCATCATCTTTTGTTTATGATATAGGTAACTCTTCTATCGATAGTGTCTATACCTCTCAATTTAATTAATTTATGAAAAATAGTTGTTTATTAAAAAGTTTTATATTGTTTACCTTTATACTCTCTTTTTCTAGTTGCGCCTCTTTACCTAAAAAAGAAGAGTTTAGTGTTGTGTCCACTGATAGTGAAGAGGTCCTAGAGGAGTTAATTAAAAGAGGTTCTAATACCTCTTCATGGAATGGTATATATTATCTAAATAATATCGATGACTCAATAGGGAATGATAATGATGGATACACAACTTATGAGCATATCTTAGAAAGGACTATTGCAAGTGATCTAGAAGGATTAATTACTTGTATTAACGACATAGTTATCTATATAGAAGGATATAATCTAGACTATTGGTCTGAATGGGAATACTATGATGGATATACTTTATACGGTAATTACTTTGGGCAGTTTGAAAAAGAAGATATTAATCTCTCCCTAGATTATATTATGTCTTACCCCTTACTCGTATTAGAGGCTTCAATTGAGAAGTTTACTATCTACTCTGGACTAGTAAGTCTTTTAGAATCAATCTTAGATGTATCATTCTCTGGCTACATTGAAACATCGAACTTAGGAAACACAAATATATGTATTAGAATTGATGAAAACTATATAGAAGTAGATGGAGAGGATATTATATATGGAAAAGACTACGCAGAGAATATCATCTCTTATAACGAAGATAATGAAATTATAGAAATTAATTATAAAGCGGGAGATCTATATACTTATACAGACAGTGATTATTTTATAAAAAGTGAACAAATTTTAACGATTAAAGAGTATAATGAAAAAGTTGACCCCCCAGAATGGGTTAACGATTATATCTGAGCGAATAAGAAAGAAGGGAATAATTTATGAAAAAAGGAATGAAATTACTTATCATGCCTATGTGTCTCCTATTAAGTTTAACCGCTTGCAGCGGCACCACAGACCAGGAGGAGGTAGGAGAGACCTACACTGTCATAGAAGATGATGTTGAAACTGTGTTAGAGACTTTAGCGGCCTTAACTCTTGATACCTCTAACTGGAAAGGTTTTTACTACGACAACCGACAAGATGAATATGTCGATTACGATAACGATTGGATCCTCTGGGAAACAATCCATGAAGATGTTGTTCTAGCTTCTTCTGAAGACGGTTTTACCGCCCTATACGAAGCGGTTATCTCCTACCTTGGAGAGGAGCTCGATGAGTGGAGTGAGTATGAATACTTTGACGGCACTACCCTATATGGAAGATATTATGGAGAGTCAAGTTCATACTACTATCCAAACGTCTCTACCGCCTACTTTACCTGGTATCCACAGCTAACAATTGGATACGCTGTTGAGCAATATACCGATTTTATTGGTTTAACTAAACTTATGGAAGAGTTTGGTTATTACTTTTCAGGATCAATCTCCACAAGTGATTATGGTAATACGAAATACACCGCAATCATCGATGCGGACTATACCTATACAGAAGATAGAGAAACAATCGATGTTAAGGGTACGATGACTCTTGATGTTATTTTTGATGAAGAAGGAAATTTTACAGAGCTAAACTATAATATCGATATGTATGAATATTACGATGATGTGAATTATTTCCTTACCCAAACTCTAGTCTGTCATGACTATCTAGGAGAGTCTTTCCCAGAGCCTGAATGGGTATCTAAATACTTCTAATAGATATTATCTAAATACTATAGGAGTGGTTCTAAAAACCGCTCCTTTATTATCTAGATTATCCTTAATTACCTAAAATAGTACTAACCTACGTTTTCCTGATTTGAAAAAATGCAAATTATGAGAAATTTTATGAAATACCTATAAATAAGGACTCATATATTGGATTTTCTAACCTATTTGATAAAACATAGGATTAAGAAACCACCGCTTTTAGTGTTTTTTTGTTTTTTTTGTGTATAATAAGCATATACCGAAAGGAGAAAGTATTTTATTTATGAAAAAAACTAAATTATTAACAAGTATAACTGCCCTAGCACTAGT
>JAJQAP010000032.1:3633-5483 GCA_021203745.1 Coprobacillus sp. | reverse complement strand
ATTTTGATACCTAATATCGCTATTAGTCTTTACCAAGATCTTAAAGCTAGACGATTAATGTCTAAACTTCATATATTAAACGCTCCTCATTCCACAGTAATAAGAAATGGAGAGGAAAAACAAATCTATTCCGACGACATCGTTTTAGATGATGTTATCCAGTTGAATGCGGGTGACGCCATATCATGTGATGGAATAATCTTGAGTGGATCAGTAGAAGTTAACGAATCCGCGATTACTGGAGAAAGCGTTGGACTTGATAAAACGGTGAATGATTATGTTTTATCAGGATCCTATGTTGTGTCAGGAAGATGCCGTATTAAGGCTGATAAAGTCGGTGAATATTCCTATATCCAATCTGTACAAGCGGACGCTAGAAAATTTAAGAGAGCATCTTCAGAGATAATGAAATCCCTAAACCAACTCTTTAGAGTTATTGGTGCGGTTGTTGTGGTGATGTTTGTCTTCACAATGATTGTCTATGCTGTCCAAGGAAGAATGTCTTCCTGGTCCGCCTTTAAAGCAGACCTTACTCCATTTACCGCTTCAATGGTGGCAATGATTCCTATGGGACTATACCTGATGTCTTCAATATCCTTTGGAACTGGTGTTATTGCTCTGAGTAGGAAATCTACCATGGTCAATGATATGTATTCTCTTGAGATGCTTGCTCGAGTGGATACTCTCTGTCTAGATAAAACCGGCACTATCACTGATGGATCGATGAGAGTAATGAAAGTTATTCCATTTAAGGGATCATCCGAAGAAGAAATCAAACAATATATTGCAGATATTTTATATGCCACAGATGATGAAAATGACACCGCAAAAGCACTAAGAGATTATGCCACAGTGGCAAGCAATGCTGTTGTGGAACATTCCTTACCTTTTACGAGTGATAACAAGTATTCGGGTGCATCATTTGTAGGAGATTTCCCCACCCTTTTAATGGGCGCTCCTGAATACCTTCCAATTAGAAGCAGAGACACTATTATAAAGAGACTAGCGGAGTATAACGAACAGGGTTATCGAGTGCTTGTTGTAGCGACCTCCCAAGAAAAGATAACAGGTAAAAAGATGGATGGTTTATGTGATGCCGTTGGAGCGATAATCCTTGAAGATCACATTAGAGAAAGCGCTCCTCAAACCTTCCAGTGGTTTATCGACAATAAAGTCAATATCAAGGTAATTTCAGGTGATAATGCTGTAACAGTCAGTCAAATTGCACAAAAAGCAGGTGTTCCTAATGCTGATAAATATATATCCTTAGACACAATTGAGTCTGAGGAAGAACTTAAGGAAATAGCCTCAGAATACACTGTTTTTGGTAGAGTTAAGCCAGATCAGAAGAGAATTTTAATTGAAGCATTAAAAGAACAAGGTCATACAGTGGGCATGACGGGAGACGGAATTAACGATATTCTTGCCTTAAAAGCCGCAGATTGCTCTATTGCAATGGCTTCTGGGTCTGAGGCCGCAAAAAACGCCTCTCACCTTGTAATTCTTGATTCAAACTTTGATCATTTACCTGATGTTGTGGCAGAAGGTCGTCGCTCCATTAATAATTTAACTAGAACAAGTTCCTTATTCTTATGTAAAACGATGTTTGCCTTCTTCTATACGCTACTATTCTTAATCCTTCTTCTTATTTTTGGTAATGATGATCTTCTCTATCCATTTAGAGCGGAAAATATGTATATTTGGGAGTTTATTGGCATTGGAGCCTCCGCCTTATTTATCTCCATGGAAAAACGTTCCGATCCTGTGGAAACTGGATTCCTGAAAAATATTCTGATAAAAGCATTGCCAGGTGGAATTGTCATGATTGCCGCGGCAGGTATTATCTTTGG
>JAJQAP010000032.1:0-3533 GCA_021203745.1 Coprobacillus sp. | reverse complement strand
ACACCATTAACATTACAGTGGATTTCATCTCTCATACAGCGCGATTATTATCGTTTTAAAGGTGGTAGTATGAAAACTGAAAAAAAATTCGTGGACACCCTCAAACTCCTCATGGAGACTGAACCTCTAGAAGAAATCACTGTTTCCTCCCTTTCAAAGAAATGTAAGGTGAAGAGACAGACTTTCTACTATCATTTTCATGATATGTACGATTTGTTAATGGTGTCATACCTCTATGAAGAGATACCAGGAATCAACGACGTAAAGTCTTTTGAAGGTTTAATCGAAGCTATTTATAAGTACTATGACCAAAATAGACACTTCGTCGATGGGACAATTGATTCTGCTTGTAAAGATCTCTTCGTGGAGTTTATTCAAAATAACTCATATCAAGTGCTTCTAAGACTCATTGATAATGTCCCAAATAGTAAAGGACTAACCACTCATGAAAAGAGGGCAATTGCAAGATATCATGCCTTTGGAGTGAGCAACGTTGTTACTATCTATATAAACGACCATAAAAACATCACTTTAATAGATTTAAAGAAACAGTTTGTGTTTTTAGAGGAAGGATTTATTGAGAACTCAATAAATCAAGTGCTCTCCAAGATTCCCAAGAAGAGTAAAAAATAGTCTATCTTTATTAACTAGATAATAATACACATTTGCTGATTAGAGGCTAATTAAGAAAGGTAGGAATCAAAATGAAAAAAGAGAATATTCTAGGAGTAATTGTATATCTTGTTATTCTTGTTTTAGCGGTGGTCTTTGGACTCACTGTTATTCGAGACCATTATTCCTATGCTTATATGAGCACCGGTCAATATGTTGGTTTTGTGTTTGGCGCTCTTGTCGCGGGTATATTGATAAACGCTATCCTTTATGAGTTAGGACATATAATTGGAGCAAAAGCATCTCACTATATTATTACTTCAGTTAATGTACTTGGTTTTGAATGGTATCGTGTAGACACTAAATTTAAGTTCCATTTCAAATCCTTTGATGGATTAACCGGAGAAACAAAAATCACCCCACAGGAAGGAAAAGAAGCAGAATCTAATCCAAGATGGTATTTACTCCTTGGAACGATTATCTACGCAATTGAGATAATTGTGGTTATCATCTTCTTCTCTATCTATCGTAATGAGGCTGGATGGGTTTCTAATATGGTTTATTTCTTCCTTATCGTTGGAGTGGTCGGTGCGGTTATTGTTGTGTATAATATTCTCCCCTTCCGTCTTGATTCATTAAACGATGGGTATAAACTCACGATGACTTCAAATAAAGTCAACAGAACCGCTTATAACGCCTTATTAAGAAGTGATTATTTAATTTCTCAAGGGGCAACGGATGTAGAAATCCCAGTCTTTGATCAAATCACGAACTTCACCGCGGACTTAAACTTAAATAAAGTTTATGTCTTGTTAGACCAAAAGAATTATGAAGAAGCAGAAGTTCTCCTAGATCAGATAATTGAGAGCAAGAAGACAGTTAGTGAAAAAACCTATATTAGGACATTTGCACAAAAGATTTATATCAATCTCTTTACTAAGAGTCTAGAGGAGTCTAAAACCTATTATGATGAGAATGTTGATCAAGAGACCAGAAGATTAATTTCTAAAGATAATTCCATGGTCTCCATTAGAGCGTATATTCTTATGTCTGGACTCCTTGATAGAAGTCAATCAGAATGTGAATTAACAATCAATCGAGTGAAAAAAGCCTTCAAAAACACCCCAGATAATCGAAAAGAGATGGAAAGAAACCTCTACAACGAGGCTATCCTTAAAGTGGACGAACTCCATCCTGAATGGGGACTTAAAGAACACATTCTCCAAGAAACAAGCACAAAGAAAAAATAACCCCACTTCATTTACATAGAAAAAGAGCAACTAGATTTCTCTAGTTGCCTTTTTTATATATAGAAAGGAGGTGAAAAAAGAAACACACAGACAAATTACTTTCGATACTTATATAGTAAATCCTTTTTATATATTTTCAAGATGATAACTTTTTGTGCCCATAAATCAGGACATATTATTTTTATTAATATGCCTTTAAATATAGATATTTAATGTTATGGGGGTTATACTTAACCCGGGTGGAAGTGTTATGAATATTACATGTATTGCCTTTAGTATCGTCTTATTCATCTTTGGAATTTTGTTCTTCTTTACAAAACTCTATAGGTTTTTCCCGTTCTGGAAAAAGATGGAACCTAAAGAAAGAGCGAAGATGAACATGAAGGCAATCAGCATAAATATCGGCTGTATGGTTATCGCTTGTTCCCTCATCCTTCTTGCCGCGGGATTATGGGAATTCTTTTACGATAAAATCTTTATCTGGGCGATGATAATTTGGGGTGTCGCCATTGTGATGGACGCGATACTCATATCCACGAAAAAACTTTATTACCGAGAAGAGACTAAGAAGGGCCAAGAACATGCCAAGCAAAAATAAGGCTAATAAAGAGAAGAAAGAGAAACAGGAAAAAGTCCAAAGACGTCGTGAAAACGCGAACATCATTGGGCGAGCGGCAAGATCCACAACTGAAGATTTATTTGAACTTTACGGGACTTCTTACGATGGTTTAAATGAGGACCAAGTAGAAGAGTCAAGAGATAAATATGGATCAAATATCGTTTCAAAAGAAAAGAAAAAAGGATGGTTTAGGCGTCTTTTAGGTGCTTTTGCTGATCCTTTCACTTTAATATTATTTGTTTTAGTTATCGTCTCTATCTTTACCGATATGATATTCCCAACATTCGGATGGCTAGGTACAGACCCTG
Source organism: Coprobacillus sp. (assembly GCA_021203745.1). Classification (GTDB taxonomy): domain Bacteria; phylum Bacillota_I; class Bacilli_A; order RFN20; family CAG-826; genus JAJQAP01. The sequence continues at coordinate 744 of JAJQAP010000032.1, read as the reverse complement.
AAGATTTTGATTACATTACCGTCGTAATTATTGCGGTCATGATACTTGCTTCAGTCCTTTTAAGGTTTATTCAAGAGTCAAGATCTAACAGCGCGACTGAAAAACTATTAGGGATGATATCTACAACATGCGCAGTCACTAGGTTTGGTGTTGGTAAAAATGAAATACCCCTTGATGATGTTGTGGTGGGTGATATAGTCCATCTTTCCGTTGGTGATATGATTCCTGCGGACTGCCGAGTTATATGGGCCAAAGACTTATTTATTACTCAAGCCTCTTTAACTGGAGAAAGCGAACCAATAGAAAAGACTCCTGAACCAGTTAAAGGTCGAAAATCAGTATCAGACTACTCTAATATCGTTTTAATGGGCTCTAACGTCTTATCAGGAAGTGCGATCGCTATTGTCGTGGCAACAGGCGATAACACGATGTTTGGCACAATGGCTCAGGATATCCAGGGAGAATCAGTAGAAACATCCTTTACCAAAGGTGTCAATGCTGTTAGTTGGCTCTTAATTAGATTTATGCTTGTTATGGTGCCAATTGTCTTTATCTTGAACGGACTTACAAAAGGCGATTGGTTAAGTGCATTCCTCTTTGGTATATCTGTTGCAGTGGGACTCACTCCTGAGATGCTGCCGATGATAGTGACAACATGCCTTGCTAAGGGTGCAATGTCGATGTCAAAAAAGAAAACCATCGTCAAAAACCTGAATTCTATACAGAATTTTGGAGCGATGGATA
>JAJQAP010000085.1 GCA_021203745.1 Coprobacillus sp. | reverse complement strand
GATAATAGGTTTTTAAGCTCTTCTTTTTCCATATCCCCTAAAAATAAAAGTGGCCTTGGCCACTTACAAGAGTAAGTAAGAGGTTAATTTCTTAACCGCTTATTATCTTAATATAATATATATACTTAGTCAAATAATTTATTTATTTTATTCGCTATCTTCTTCACTAGAGTCTAGATCTTCCTCTAAGTCTTCATCTTCGTCATTATCATAAGGAGAGTTAATCTTAGTGAGGAGAACCGCTCCCTGACCTAAGGAGCCAGTGGTTGTTAAAATACAGTCTTGTTCCGCCCAGTACTTTAAATAAACACGGTAGTCATAACCGATAATGAGGTTTTCATCGGTGTTAGCGTGATAGCATCCACATTCATCTGCGGTCGCCCCAAAGAAGAATGCCCCGGCGGTAATCATACATTTAAGTCCATCCACTTCTTCGTCCCAATCAGGGAAATACTCGTCGTAGTAGGTAGGAATCTCGATATCCTCTTTAATGATGGTGTTAACCTTTAGTTCGTAATAGGTAAAGTACCAGTTATAACCTGGAAGACCCTCTTGTCCATTTGTCTCGTTATAAAGATCATTGTCCGCTTGGGCGGCTTCATCACTCATAAAGAGGTGATTAACGTCAAATGTTGTCACTCTATTTGAATACTGCTGTTCTTTGACTGTTACTTCATAGACAAAGTCACTCATTTCATATAACTCTTCCTCAGTGTAGTAGGAGTCTTCAGTTAAAGGGACAGTAAGAAGCTCACTAAGACAACAATATCCAAGGGTATCCATATCCGCGCATGAAGAAAGCGAGATAATAGATATTAAACATACAGTAAGGGGCAATTTCTTTTTCATAGTTAAATATTATAATACGTTTTTATTTTTTTACTACTTTTTCTCGCGTTAATGAGTATTTAGAAAGGTGATGAGGACTTCTTCTATTTTCTGGATAGGGATCAACCCACTTATCCCCCTCTTTTACTCTTAAAGACTTTTCTCCGTATTCATCGATACAGTACTGCTTTAAGTTATTAAAGGAGTATAGCATCACTCCTTCAAACATATACTCTTTAACTGGGAGAAGATCCGCTCTATTAGAATATAGTTTCTTTTTATTTTTATCTTTTGACCAGTCTAAAAAGGGATAACAGACTGTTTGAGATAGATATGGAGAATCTAGGTAGTACTCAGCAACCTCTTTTTCATGCTCCTTAATCTTCTTTTTCATGTGATAGGGATGAATATGTAATATACCGTCTAATAAGCAGTATAGAGGCATTCTGCGTTTAGAATACTTATAGGTTTTCATTCTTTCTTTATAGTCAGAAGCGCACCCCATAAAGCAGACAAGATCGATAAACACGCCATCACCTGATTTAGTCCTATTAGGGAGTAAAATGTTCTTTTCTTTCATATACGTATTGCGTTTTCTAATCTTTATTGTGGGGATTAAAACATTATAACGCTTGTTTGTTTCGTAGCATTCAAAGTAGTAATCAGGACCTAGGTCTTCTTTTAAGGCTTTTACGATATCTGGAAGCTCTTCATAGAGGATAAAAAGGTCAACATCATCGTCCCATGGGATAAAACCACCGTAGTTATATAGACCTAGGGCGGTTCCTGCATAAAGGGCATAAGTTAAATGGTGAAGTCTAAAGACCCTATCGACCTCTTTTACGATATCAAGAAGAACATCGTGGAGATCTTTTGTGGTTTTTACTTCACCATCTAAATCTTTCCCTAATGGGTAAATAGTATTATCTATTACAAATTCAGTCATCGAGTTAACGATATGGATTTACTTCAACGGCTCCATCCTTACAAATGATAACATTTGTACCCGCTTTATAGAGCCAGTTACTACCTCTTGTCACTTTCCTAAAGTCTTCTTTAGTGCCTGGATATAAGATCTTCTTTAGACTTACACAGTTGAAGAAGGCATTCGCACCAATTGACTTTAAGTCTTTAGGCAATGTGACACTCTTTAAATTTAAGCAGTTAGCGAAGCATCCCACACCGATAGAGGTAATATCTTCAGGGATATTCGCATTTTCAATATTCGTATTAGCGGCAAAATCATGACCACCAAGTGAGGTAGTTGTGGGTGGTAGTTCTTTATTTGTCACCTCTTTATTTTCACTAGTTAAAGGTAAGGGGGCAGGAATGTTTTGAATGGTAATGTTAGGAGCAGGAGTAACGATTGTTTGAGGCGCGGAAGATTTATTATCTTCAAGCCCAGGAACAAAGTAATGTTCTTGCATATGAGATTTAATGTAATCTTTGGTGTATGGGAGATCTTTCATTCTCACTCTACCAAGGAAGGAAGAGTTAACGATGATTATCATAATAATCATAGAAAGCACCGCGACCGCTAAATACACGTATGAATAGAAGCTAATTGAGAAATCAACTTGATGCACTTCTTCATATGATATATGCATATATCCTGTCGCCAGATACTGGATTAAGAATAAGATTAGAAAATTCACTACAACAAGAACACAAACAAGAATTGATAATGTTCTTGGGGCGGTGTATCTCTTTATTTGTCCTAGGAATATAAGACCTAAAGCATATAGGATTAAGAAGAAAGCATAGATAAGTCCAACAATTAAAAAGACAGCAAAGATATATTCAATCCAAACTAAGGCAGTAGAGGCTTCAATAAGCTGCATATCCCAACTAACATAGGAATAGACATCTGAAAGAGGTGACTGTGCTTGCTGGAAGAGACTCATTAAGAAATCCCAGCCAGTATTGGCTATAACTGTTCCTTCACCTTCTAGGGCGTCAGCGTAGTAGAAAGTGATAGAAAATACAGGTGTAAAAAGAGGAAGAATAAGGATTGCTGCGATAATTAAACAAAATAATCCGGCAAAAAATTGCGCTCCACCATATCGAGGAATAATTTTCATACCATTAAACGTGTTTCTTTTAGCCATATTAATTACCTCACTAGTAATTTAACTATAAATCCATGAGTATGTCAATAAATCAAATTGTATTAACAATACAATTATTATACATATTTTTGGACTTTAAACAAATAATTTATTATTTGTCTAATCTTCTTTTCAAAAAATGGGAACAAGACTATAATGTATTTATGCTAATAATTAACCAAAAAGTGAAAGACGCATTAGAAAATCATGTACCCGTGGTCGCCTTAGAGAGTACGATTATCTCTCATGGGATGCCCTACCCTCAAAATGTAAAAACCGCCTTAGAGGTAGAAAAAATCATCGAGTCTGAGGGAGCGGTAGCCGCCACAATTGGAATAATCGATGGTAATCCAACAATTGGGATGACCCCAGACCAAATCGAAGAATTTGGAAAAAGAAAAGGAATTAGTAAGGTTTCTAAAAGAGATATTGCGGTAGTGTGTGCTAGAAGGGAGTGGGGCGCTACTACAGTAAGCGCGACAATGATCCTTGCTAATCTCGTTGGAATAAAAGTCTTTGCAACAGGTGGTATTGGAGGGGTACATCGCGGGGCCACCACTACTTTTGATATATCGCGCGATTTAGAAGAGCTTGGATCCACTCCTGTTAATGTTGTCTGTGCGGGGCCAAAAGCAATTCTAGATTTAAACCTTACAATGGAGTATTTAGAAACAAAAGGTGTCACAGTTATCGGTTATAATACCGATTATTTACCAGCCTTTTATATCAGAGAATCAGATTTAAAAGTGGATGTAAATTGTAAAACTCCGAGAGAAATTGCTGAGCTTATTAAAACAAAAGACGATTTAAAACTAAATTCAGGGGTGTTAATTACTAACCCCATTGCAAAAGAAGACGCTCTTGATAAAGAGGAAACAGAAAAAATAATAGAGCAGGCCATAACAGAGGCGGACTCTCAAGGGATAAAAGGAAAAGATATCACCCCATTCCTATTAAAAAGAATTAGTGAATTAACTAATGGAGAGAGTTTAGAGTCTAATATTAAGTTAGTTTATAGTAACGCTAAATTAGCGGCTCAGATTGCAAAAGAGCTAACTAATTTAGAGTAAATATATAACATTTAAAAAGAAAACCCTATTTTTGTAGAGTTTCTTTTTTTACCAAGATTTTTTTGGATAGACAACGTGATTGACCCAATCCCAATCTCTAAGTCGCCAACTCCAGTTAGGATAACCGACAGTGCCTGGAGAGTTAGTCCTTGCTTCATTACCAAGTTTTAAGAAGTCTTGAAGTTGAAAGATACTCATATAGGAAGGGACATTATACATGTATTTAAATATCTCTGTATATAGATGCTTTTTATCGGTTTTGAGTCTATCCATTAACCAGTTATGTTGATCCTCATTTAGATTATTAAACCAGCCCCATAATGTTTCATTATCGTGAGTGCCTGGATAGACAATAAGAGAATCATTTGAGGGGTTAGAAGGGTCAAAGATAGTAAACTCCATAATATACATCCCGTGTAGTCCTAGTCTATCTCTTAGCTCTAACACTGAAGGGAATAAGTCTCCTAAATCTTCCGCGATTAAATTGGTTTTTGGATATTTTTCATATAACGCTTTAAAGAAATCGTCGCGCGGACCAATTCTCCACTCCCCAATTTTTGCGTCAGGCATTCCCGCGGGGATAACGTAGTATGTATCAAACGCTCTAAAATGATCGAGTCTAAGGATATCGCACATCTCTCCAAGGTATCCAATACGATCCACCATTAACTGGTAGTTATTTTCTTTCATCTTTGTAAAGTTATAGATAGGAGAACCCCATAGTTGACCGATATCGGTAAAGGCGTCAGGTGGTACTCCTCCTACTTCTGTTTGATTACCATCACTGTCAAAAGAGAATTCGTCTCGATGGAGCCAGCATTCTATTGAGTCATACCCGACATAAAATGGGACATCACTAATAATCTTTATATGCTTTTTACGTGCGTAAGACAAAATCTTCTCCCATTGCTGAGTGGCAATCATCTGGATAAAGATATAGTATTTAATATCTTTTACTCTAGGGGCGGATTTATGATGGAGATAGTAGTCTCTATCTCTTTTTTTCCATTTGTTCCAGCTATCATTATTGTTTCTTTTCTTTAGGTACTGGAAGGTTGCAAATTGACTAACCCAAGGATGGCTTCTTTTAAAGGAGTCTAGCCCATGAGGATGTTCTTTAATGTATTTTTTAAAGGCTATCTTTAAAAAGTAATCTTTAAAAGCCCCACTATCTTCAAAGTTAACATAGTCCTCTCCTTCAAAGATATGAGGCAAGGGTCCTTCTATATATCCTTCGTTAACTAGTGCGTCTAAATCTATATACCTATAATCGATAGCAAAAGAACATGTAGACATATAAGGAGAGTTACCTGGTCCTAAGGGGTTTAGGGGAAGGATCTGCCAATACTTATAATGTTTAGACTTAAGCCAGTCTATAAACTTAAAAGAGGACTCACCAAAATCACCTATCCCATATTTAGAAGGAAGGCTACTAACAGGTAGTAAAACACCTAAATGATCGTTTTTCATCGCTAATTACTTATTTCTAAGTTCTGTTTAAATTATAAAACAAATTAATTTGTATTCATATATTTTATTTAACATATCTTATATATGTTAATGTAGTATTTATTGACATATAAATTAGTTAATATTTAAAATTAGATATATGCGAACTAAGTTAAAACTTACGGTATATAGAATCTTCTTTTTTACCTTCTCCGCGTTAATGACGATTGCCTTTATCGCTTTTATTATCGCTAAAATCATGAAAGCTTGGGGAATGAGTGAAGATAATAGTGAAAATAATATGATTACCTATATCGCCTTTGGGGTACTCGCAGTCTTTGGACTATGTCAATCAATTATTGTCTGCGCCAGTTTCTGGAATGGGACAATGCTTATGGATAGTCTTTGTTTCTCCGATAGGACAAAGAGGATTAACTGGTTAGCCTTCTGGATTACACTAGGTCTACTTATCGTTTCTATCGGTCTATGGCTCTTTGCCTTCTTCTGGAAATGGTACAATTTAGGTAGTATGGTCTGGGAGCTATGTTATATTATTCTCTCAATGCTGGGAATGATAATTGTAGACTGCGCCTTTATCTTAATTTATATGGCTACCTTTAGAAGAGACTTCCTCGTGGGTAATATCCGCACCAACATATCAAGAAAGAGTTAATTACAAAATACGTCATAAAAAACAGGATCACGAAGACCCTGTTTTTTTATTTCTACCTACTTATTAAGCTTTCGCTTTATAAGCGATTAATGTTTGATAATTTAATAGTTCTGTAGCGGAAGTTAAACTCTCAGTCGTATACTCACCAAGTGTATCAAGGTAGAGTGTATAACCACTTAAATCAAACTTCTCATTCCCATATTGAGAAACACCGTTAGCGTGTCCTACGAAGAGGTCATAGTCTCCACTTTCAAATGTATAAGAGATCGCGTTAGTGGTGCTATCAGTTATAACGTTTTGATAGTCATCACTATCTTCGTGGAGATAGGAGCAGTTTTTCTTAAAGGCGATTAGACTCTTGTAGTTATCAAATGTATCGGCATTTTTAATCTTTAAAGAGTAATCGAGAGCGTTAACTGCGTATCCACTTTCATAGGAGTTAGAATCCCCTCCTTTAGTTCTGAGGAATTCTTCTCCCGCAAGCATAAAGGATGTGCCTTTTGAGGTAAAGACAATGGAGTTAGCTAGCGTTGCCATCTCTTTAATGGTTGTTTCATCGTAACCCGCCCCTGTTGCCACAATGCGATCGTATAGGGTGTAGTTATCGTGGCAGGTTACATAGTTATTCGTGTAATCCGCGCCAACTAATTCTTTTGTGGTGTAAGTATAACCTTCAATTCCTTCTTGTATCTTACGGATATCAGAAGAGGAGACAGAAGATGTATTGGTAATCCAGCCTCTATCCGTATCAGCGGATAGTCCACCTTTAATTAAAGCGTCTCTCATCTGGTCGTTAAAGGCCCCATACCCGACGTAGCTAGCGGCGTTAGCCTGAGTTGCTTGTTTAGAGCTAGACAAGGTCGTGGATCCTCCAGTCCAAGGTTCTCCGTATATCACAATAGATTCATTGACTTCTTTGCAGGCTTCAGTGACCGCTTGCATAGTGTCTAAATCATGGAGTCCCATAAGGTCAAATCTAAAGCCACCAAGTTTATAGGTATCCGCCCAGAATACTGTGGAGTCTACCATAAACTTAGAAAACATCCCGTGGTCAGAAGCTGTTTCATTACCGCATCCAGATCCATTAGAAAGAGATCCATCATCGTTATATCTAAAGTAGTAGCCAGGCACTAAAACATCAAAGTTAGAACGAAGCGCCCCATTGACGTGGTTATAGACAACATCCATGATGATGTTGATGCCAGCGTTGTTATAATCCATCACTAGCTCTCTAAATTCTTTAATTCTTGCGTATCCATCATAGGGATCAGAAGAATAAGATCCTTCAAGGACGTTATAGTTTAATGGGTTATAACCCCAGTTAAACTCAGTGAGTTCTGGATCTTCTTCGTTTGCTTGATCAAAGATTGGTTGAAGTTGGACAGCGTTCACTCCAAGTTCTTTAATGTGATCAAAGCCAGTTGTTACTGTAACTTCTCCCTCTGTATAGGTTGTTCCAGTTTCACGGAAGCCTTCGTATGTTTTTGCCTTAGTTGCATCTCCTCCCCAGGTAGAAGAGGATGTTAAATCCACGAGATGGGTTTCATAAACGGTTAACTCTTTTCGGTCATACTCATTTACAGATGACTCATCCCATCCTTCAGGTGTGGCTTTCTCGCTCTCAAAGTTAACGACCATACCTCTTAAACCATTGATACCCGCACTCTTAGCGTAAGGATCAACGACCTCATAACTAGTGTAGGAAGAGTTTGTGACCGCATAGGTATAGTATTTACCATCGAGGTCTCCACTAACTTCATACTCAAAGTTACCTTTATCGTCTTTTGTCATCGTATAGGCGGTATAGGTATCATCACCCTTAGAGGCGTTAACACTCTTAGGAGTACCACTTTCATAGATACGTAGTTCAATAGCACTGCTTACGGGTGACCACACTCTAAAGGTTGTAGACTCCTCGCTATAGATAGCGCCATACTCTGTATCTTGGTTAGGATCGACATAATCAGTGGTAAATGGTGTATTTTCAAATAGATAGGTTTTAGCGACTGTTGCGCTTACTACATCTCCACTTTCAAGTTCTGCCTCGACGACATAGTCTTTTGTGACATCTCCATCTTCACTAAGATTAATGCTAAATGCTGTCGATGGGGTTTCAAGGGTTGCTTGTTGATCGAGTTCACCATCGATATAGAGCTTCCAAGAGACGGTATTAATCGAGGTTGTCACACTAATACGGGTTGATCTAGCAAAAGAAGCGGTATAAATTTTAGCGATTAAATCAAGATCAGGTGAGATGTATAGGTTAGCGTCTCCTCCAACTAGGTAGACGTGATAAATTTGGTCTTGGTCTGCTTCTAGATTTGCAAATTCCACAAACCTATCTGATTCAGTGGCGTCTTTAGCGCTCCATCCTCCCACAGTTCTTACAATAAAGCCTAACTCACTACTTGAGGGGTCAAACTCATCAAAGAAGAGGCTAAGAGGTTCACAACAGACTTTACCAAAGGAATCTGACCCATTCCAACCATAGGCCGCTCCTTCGACATCCCCCCAAAGCCATAGCTCCCAGTCGTTTTCCTTTTTATCAGATCTTTGATAATGGAAAGCAATTGAGGGTTCATCATATGTTGGATAGACGCTTTCTGTGTTTTTACCGTTGCAAGACGTTCCTGCTAGACATAGTAAAGCACTTAAAGCGGTTAGTCCAACACCTTTAAATGTTTTCTTCATAAATATTCCTCCATAAATAAAGAAATGTTTTTTGTATATAAATACATATGTGTGTAAATTATTTACCTCTTTATTATATAAAAGTATTTAGTGTAGTTAAATAAAAAAAGAAAAGGGAGTAACAACTCCCTTTCTTTATATCGATAATTTAACTATTTTGCTAATACACAAATAGATAGAGGTGGTAAAACTAGTTCACTAATATTTGGATCATCCTGACGGATATAGGTACCAGAAGAGGCCGCTAACTGACCAACCACTGTGCTAAATCCTGACTCAGAATAATCATAAGTATAATCGCTTGTCCAAGAAGCATTGATAAGTACTAGTACCTGTTCACTATCACATGTTTTGATATTCGCGGAGAATGTTTTATCAGAGGAAGAATAGATCATTTCTGCGCTCCCTTGGGTAATTGCTGGGTGCGCGTTTCTTACCTTGTTACACTTACTAATAAAATCAATTGAGTTATCTTTACTCTTCATGACCTTTTTTACCGATCCAAATGGATAAGCCTCACTTGAGCTATATTCCGAGGTCCCACTTACAGGTTTACATGTATATTTATCTCCCCATTCAAGTGGGATTCTCTTATTCTCATCGGTATCTTGAGGAGAGATAACTGTCATCCCTATTTCATCTCCATAGTAATGATAGATACATCCTGTCCACATACTCTCTAGGGCATAGGTAAACTTTAAGTAGTCGATGTTTTCTCTGCCTCTTGAAGCTCCCACTAGTCTACCTGTTGTATCGTGATTAGTAATAAATGGGGCGGGTACATACTGCTCGGTTACTTGATTGCCTTCACTATCGGTATATGTATAACTCGCTCCAGTAAGATCTTGGTTAATAGAATCCGCAAATGTCGTCGCGTTTTGTTGATTAAAGATTTTGGCGATATTACCTGTGGAATAAGCATCCGCAAAGTTAAAGAAGGAATCTATCCCTGAAGTGTAGAAACTACTATTAGAGTAAGCGCTCGTTCCCCAGGAGCCTTCTCCGACAATATAGCAATCTGGTTTAATCGCTTTGGCTTTTTCGTTTATCCAGCTTAAAACCTTTACATCGTTAGTATCGGCATTAGAGTTGCCGTAATATGATGTGGTCGCGTCTAGTCTAAAACCGTCCACACCATAATCGATTAACCAGAACTCCATAATATCGGTTAGTTCGGTGGCGAGGTTAGCAGGACTTCCGTCCGCTAAATGGGCCTCAAAGTTTTGATCAAAGACATAGTCCCAGTTAAGATCTGGCATTCCAGACCAGAAAGGACACTCGTAGTATTTTTTTGCGGTGCTATCATAGCTAAAGTCATTTGAACTTCTGCCTGAAGGTATCTCTTCATACCAGTTATAGTAATAGTAGTATTGACTAGATGTATCTCCTTTTCCTTGTGCAGTCCTAGACTGTTTAAACCATTCGTTTTGGTTTGATGTGTGATTAAAGACAAGATCCATAATAACAATCATCCCTAGATCATGGGCTTTATCCACAAGTGCCTTATAATCATCAAGGGTGCCAAAATCAGAGTCGATTGAATAGTAGTCAATGACATCGTATTTATGATAGGTTGTAGACTCGTGTACTGGGGTAATCCAGATACCGGTAAAACCCATGTCAGCGATATAATCTAGTTTATCATAAATACCTTTTAAATCTCCTATCCCATCACGATTAGAATCAGCGAATGAATAAGGGAATATTTGATATATGGTGTTATATTTACCCATATCCACTTTCTCTTGTTCTACTTCAGGAATTGATCCTGGTTTAGAAGAGGAGCAAGAAGTAAGACATATAGCCACACAAGAAAGTAAGATGGGTATTAAGTTTAATTTAGCTTTCATATGTAGATTCTCCTAGTAAAGAATTTAATACCTTAATTATAGAAGATATAAAGAGTAAAGAAAAGAGAGAACAATGTTCTCTCTAGATAGGCTTTATCGGTCCACAGTTTCTACATAAGGTCGTGGGATACCTGCTACTTAATAGTCTCGCACTTTCTACATAAGGAGGCGAATTTCCTGCTACTTAATAGTCTCGCACTTTCTACATAAGGAGGCGAATTTCCTGCTACTTAATAGTCTCGCACTTTCTACATAAGGAGGCGAATTTCCTGCTACTTTAAAAAGCCTAACTATACTATAAGGGTTTGACCTTATTTTGTCAATACGTATAGATAAATAAAAACTATTCACTGTCAAATTAATTTTAGTTTCTTTAGTGTTTTATCTATCCCATCTTTCCAAACTGGGGAGCACACTTTTGTGGCCTCCCTTTTCGCACTACGATGACCATTTCGTAAACACACTGAATAACCTGTTTCTTTAAACATCGATATATCAGGGGTGTTATCTCCAAAGGAGAGAGACTCGCTTTTATCGATTTTTAGATAATCTAGGAGGTATTTAACCGCTTCTCCTTTTGTGGGACTATAGGGAGTTAGGTCGACTCCATACTTATCAAAGCGATTAAAGTTAATAGTGTTAGGTATATTATCTCGTATCTCTTTATCGTATGTATCATCACTAAAAAGGGTAAATTGAGAGATATCCTCTCCCATATACTGACTCTTTAAAGGGGGGACAGACTCTTTATAATAGGAATAGAGGATATTTACTTCTTCTTTGACTCCATTAAGCATATATGCCTCTAAGGCGGTGGTCAGTGTTATCGATTTATCGAGGGGTAATAAAAGAGTTAGTATCTTGTTTGCCTCTTCTTGAGTGAAGGTATGATCTAATAAGACCTTATCTTGATAGATAATAGCTTGACCCCCAAGAGTTATACAACCATCTGGAGAGATATACTCAAAGGTTTTTAAATCCTTTAAGGACTGGTATGACCTATCACTACAAAGGATAATCTTATAACCTTTTCTTTTTAAGGTGTTTATATCGTATAAACTCTTTTGATTAAAAGTGTCATGTTTATGATCATATAGAGTCCAGTCTACATCAAAGAATATAATTTTAAAGTTAGGTGTCATATAATTATATTATACATAAAAAGGGGATAAGTAATTATGGGTTTTAAAGAAATAAGTTTAAATGATATAGATATAAACTTCTATGAACTATTTGACTCGAGATGGCCACTTCTTGGAGGAGGCACACCTGAATTAAATAATGTCATGACTATATCCTGGGGCGCGATTGGCTCTTTATGGGGGCATAAAGGGGGTAAAGGGACAGCTACTGTCTATGTGCGCGACTCTAGATACACAAAAAAGATAATTGAAGAAAATGAGTACTTCACTCTCTCTATCCTTCCTTCTTCTTATAAAGAAGAGCTTTCCTATATTGGATCTCATTCAGGGTATGATGAAGATAAGATAGAAAAATGCAATCTCCATCGAGTGTTTAGTAGTGAGACTATGTATATAGAGGAAGCGGAGTATGTCTTAATTTGTAAAAAACTCTATAAAGGTCATTTTAATGAAGAAGACTTTATCGATAAAAATCTATTAGAGGAATTCTATCCCACGAAAGACATGCATACAGTCTATATTGGGGACATAGTGAAAGTCCTAAAAAGAGAATAAACACATTTATAAACTAAAGACATTTTTAATACAGAAGGACATATAAAGAGGTATAACCTTCTTTTTATCACTGATTGTAAAACCAGTGTCGACGAGTTTATAAGCGACATTTGGTTTAAACTCTTCAATAAAGCGCGATAATGAGATAGAGGTATTCGCGTTAGGTTTTACTTCAATTGGGACCACCCCATCATCATTTTCAATGACAAACTCAATCTCCTGCTGACTATTAGAATGCTTATAGTAATAAAGAGGGAATCCGTTTTTAGTGAGGGTCTCTGCAATAACATTCTCGTATATCCCTCCTTTTGCACTTCCCTTTAATGTTTGATTATAGATATCTCTTTGGGTGTTAAAACCAAACATTGCGGTGAGTAGGCCTGTGTCATTTAGATAAATCTTAAACTCAAATTCTTTTTTGTAGGCAATAAGAGGAGTTTCTGGAATAGATATATTAAAGCAAGGGGAGGCAATCCCTGCATCAATTAACCAGTTTATGGCGTCCCAGTATTTATCCTTTTTCCCATTTGGAGAAACAAGTGAATATTGAAAGCGATTATTATAAGGTTTAACAAGTTGATTAGGGATAGAGTTAAAGGCATCCTTAATCTTTTGCTTTAAGGGAGCCGAGGGTGCGTATTTATCAATATCATTTAAATAGTCACGTATAATCTTTTGCTGCAGGGAATGAACACTAGCTAAATTACGATCTTTAAAAAAGGAGTTTACCACTTCTGGCATTCCACCGACGATAATAAAAAGACGGAACAAATCACTATAGGTAGAATTTGTTAACTTGTCAAAACCAGAATTGGTGTCAAAATGACTTTTAATGATTTTCGTGGCTTCTACACTTTTACCACTTGCCCAGCAAAACTCCTCAAAGTCAAGGGAATACATATCTACTTGCCTTTCATAACCAACTGGGATAGAGGAAATATCCGCTTTGTAATTGGTACCAAGTAAAGAACCAGAGGCAATAACATCATATTGATTATCAAGGGCTAAAAATTTTAAAGCAGTTCTTGCGTTTGGACATTCTTGAATCTCATCAAGAAAAATAAGAGTGTTACCTGGGATAAAAGTTACGTTATTAATATTTAGGGAAATCTGCTGATAAAGAGTCGCTGCGTCAAGCGAATAGGAAAAGATAATTTTATATTCTGGATGCTCTAAAAAGTTTATATAGATATAACTTTTGTAATTAGTCTTACCAAAGTAATCAATGATAAAAGTTTTACCAACCTGCCTTGCTCCTTTGACAAAGAGACACTCCTGGTTTTTTGTCTTTCTCCAATTTAATAGATAATCATAAAATTTTCTTTTTAGCATACTAGTAAAATAGCATTATTTATATCTTATTTCAAGAAAAACGGACGCCTATCGACACCTAAAGAGCAAAAAAACAGACGACTATCGACACCTAAAGAGCAAAAAAACCGACGGTTATCGATATTGTCAAAAAGAAAATGCCTAAAATCAGTATTTTTGTTTAACTAAGTAGAATATCGATAAAATTGACAAGAGACGACTCACGATAAAGAGGAGATTTCTCAATATCATTTCGTTTTGCCACCCTGATAAAACCATTCAAGTATTGAGCAAATTCCTTTTCGATAACAAGATAATCATCTTTAAGCTTATTAACCTGCATGGTTGAAACATTATTAATATCAATTGGATGAATATATGAATCATCATCAATTAAGAGAGCATATCTATAATCAAGACCGGCATTTGGTCTTGTGCTTGAAGGGATTTCGTGTCCTATTTTTCCATAAGGTCTCATCGCAGGTTTTAAGTTACGTCTTAATGGAACGTAAAAAGTATGATTTTGGTAAACAATTCTTACCCGAAGATGCATCCTGTTTGATTGCTTATTTAAATTATAAGGGTCAAGCATTTTGATAAAATTTGGATGATCAATAAAGTACTTTTTATCAATAAGACATAAATCCATAATTACCTCCTTCATTACAAAAGGGAACACACATGTATTCCCTTATGTCTCAATTTCTTTGGGCTTTTATTTTAACCTGATACATCCCACGAACACCAGGCAATGTCTTGGGCTTTTATTTTAACCTGATACATCCCACGAACACCAGGCAATTTCGTGGTTTTCTTCCACACTTATATATTACATATAAACTTGTTTACTGTCAACATTAAAAGGACCCCACGAAAGGGGTCCCTTTATTTATATATAACTACAAGATTATATATTAGTTAGTGGAATACAGGGCAAAGTCATCGACATGGGCCCAAGCACCCGCACTACCTGTAACATCAAGACCGATGGTAATGGTCTCGGCATTAGTAAGCGTAAGGGTCAATGAACTATATAACCATGCGGTTCCTGCACTGTCCCCATAAGAGGTCACTTCGTTTATGTGAGACCCATTGCTTTCACCATATAGTGTGAATTGAATATCGTTACCATTAGAAGATCGATAATAGTATTCAAGGGTATATGTACCTGCATCAAGTGTCACATCTTGTGTAATACGTGCTCCATAAGCCGCTCCACTATAAGGGTTAAAATACCATTTGCCTGTTCTTGCGTTTCCATCATTGTTGTATTTACCATACGAACTAGCAGTTCCTGAAATCTGGGTCAATGTCCAGTTGTCGGTTTTACTCGAAGATGTATTATCCTCGAATGAAGCATTTTGGATATAGTTATGAGTGGTAATTGTATAGGTGCCAGTCACACTGATGGTTTCTCCGTTAAAAGTAAAACTACCATTAACAGTGACAGTTTCACCTGCACTCGCACTATTTAAGGCATCAATAGAATCTTGGTCCCAAGTAATTTCTACTTCATGGGTTCTCCCTGTATCAGAGGTAATCGTTGTCGTACTGGGTAAGTATGAGCTTCGATCACTAGCTTCACCATCGATTGTCCCAGTGAAACTTGTCGTGCCGCTGACGTAATGCTCTTCAACCTTATCACCATTTCTCATTAAGTCGTAAACGGTGAGAGATTGTAAGGCATAGCCTTCATAGTCAAAGAGAGCTTGGTTAGACCAACTAGTTGAGCCCATCCAACTTTCCGTGGCATTAGATTCACCATACTCTTGATAGTAAGGTAAGCTTTCTAGGGATGCCCAAGATGTCCCTTCTCTTGCTAGCCACGCTGGTTCCCAGTAGAAGGAGCCAATACCAGTATCACACTCGGCGACTGCCTCGTTAATATCGTAAATACATTGTGCTTGTCCTTGAACTGAGGCGGGGTAACCTGCAACATCACAATATGTTTGTGTGTTGAATGTATTGTTAATTGTGCCATATCCTTGTTCCCACTTAGACTCAAGTGTCCAAGCATAGGAGTACTCCACTACACATACCTCTTTAGTGGGGAAGGATTTACTAAGAGAATCCATTCTCTCCTTAAGAGTAGAGAGAGTGCCATGTGAATTGTAATATGGGTAATATGATAAACCAATAATATCATAATCCACATTAGCGTTATTTAAGGCGGTATAGACATCCGTTCTAAAACTAGAACTTGCGAGATGTATACACGTTTTAATTGAGGAATCAAAGTCCTTAACCGCTTTATTACAAGCAGCGATAAACTGGATGTAATTACTATTTGTATCAGTGCTACGGCTAAAGCCCGCTATACCATTATTAATCTCGTTACCAACTTGGACCATATCTGGAGTGCATCCAGCTTCTTTAAACTTGCCTAATACCTCACTTGTCCAACTAGCAGCGGTAGAAATTACCGCACTATCAGAGAGACTTTCCCAAGAACGAGGTCTGGCATATTTTCCTGGATCTGCCCAGAAATCGGAGTAATGGAAATCGAGATTAATCTTCATTCCCGCTTCGACGGCGCGTTTTGCTATCTCGATATCGGTATCGATATCATTACCGCCACCTTGGAATGACCCAGAATCAGGATTACCCACTTCAACATATGGATCGTTCCAGAGTCTGATTCTGATATAGTTCACGCCTTGAGAGGCAAGGAAGGTAAAGAGATCTACTTGGTTACCATCGTAATCATAATATTTACCACCGGCATTTTCCACTTCGATTATTGAGGATATATCCATCCCCATGATGTAATCGTCGTTTTCGGCAATTTCATCCACTCTCCCAATTCCAGAGATGGTGTCGTAACGAGCAAC
Source organism: Coprobacillus sp. (assembly GCA_021203745.1). Classification (GTDB taxonomy): domain Bacteria; phylum Bacillota_I; class Bacilli_A; order RFN20; family CAG-826; genus JAJQAP01. The sequence goes on along the minus strand of JAJQAP010000085.1, from coordinate 8,082 downwards.
ATCTGGATAGAAATCACTCTCTAAGACTGTTCCTGCATAGTTTACTGTAATCGTTGGGGTGGAGTTTCGACAATCGACGATAATATCGTATTCTGTATCCCAGTATAGGCAGATATTATTATCATTATTTTCTCCAATAACCCCTGTTGAGTTATCAGTGTCAAGATTAGAGTAATCGGCAATGGTGCTTTCAAAATTAGTGGATTCCACCACTCTAAAGGAAGCATCCCAATCGGAGGCTGTAGAAGTCGTATAGAGAGTCACACTCCAATACTTAGAGGTGCTAATTGAGGAGTCATATGCTAGATATGTCACATTACCTTCGGTAGAGGAGGCACCCCAACTTGATTCTTCAAAGTCTCCATATAAGATATAGGCACTATCATAAGATGGCAAAATTGGATTACCATCACTATCGAGTTGCTGAACGGTAATGGATGCGCTCTTTCTCATATCGATGGTAATCTTATAAGAGGTATCCCAACTCACTTTAATATTATGCTCTCCATCTCCAGATAAAACACCTGTAGAGGCAGCCCCAAGTTCGTCGTAACCAAGAACAAGGGACCAAGTACCATATTCCACTACTCGTAAACCCGCGACCCAGTTATCACCATTAGAGGGCCTGATTGTAACATTTACTTCCCAGTATTTGGTATTAGTGTCATTTAAATCATATCCTAGATAGTAAACTGAATCTTTTTCGGGAGACTCGTTCCAATTTGAATCGATAAAATCACCCACTAGGGCGTAAGCACCATATTGAGGCTCGTCTGGATCTGGGGTTGATGGATTTGTTTCGCTTGTGGTTCCACCCGTTTCTGATGACTGGGTGGTTTCTTCACTCTCTAGAGAATCCTCTTCACTACTTGTCGAGCAGCCACATAAACACAATGCGATAAGCGGAATAATCGTTAAAAATTTACTCTTTTTATTCATAGTTTATTTTTATTCTCCTTATAGAAAAGATAAATACATAAATATAAATAAAGATGAATACAAAAATCTTTTTAGCTTATATTTATATGTCGATAAATAGCAGAATCCTATATATATAAGATTGCTATCTTTAATTGTCTTTATTATAGATGAATTTATAGTCCCTGTCTATTAAATAAAAGAAATGGACACTTAACGCGCCCATTTCAAGGAATGTTTGTATATATAATTTATCGTAATTATATATCTAATTTAATTATTTGCCCCACATCGTGTTATAGATCTTTAATGAATCAAGGGCCACTCCATTATAATCAAAGAGTGCTTGGTTAGACCAGCTACAGGTATCAAAGCTATATCCACTTGTACTTACACCATTTGATTGATAATAGCTAGCGGAAGCGCTACTTGCCCAAGCAGATCCAGAAACCGCTAACCAACCTGGCTCCCAGTAGAAAGATCCTAGGCAACCATTTATAGAAGCAGCCACACTGTTGATATCATAGATGACCCTCTTCTGGTTAGACACGCTTGCGGACACTCCAGCATATTCTTCTTCCGTAGTCCAGAAGGAGTTATTCATCGTATTATTACCACTCTGCCAAGAAGTTGTAAAGGCATAGGAGTATTCCATGATACATACCTTTTTAGTGGCGTAGTAGTTATCTAGTGAAGATAATGTGTTTTTAAAGCTTGTGGTTGTTTGTCCATATTCATGCCAGAAAGGATAATATGAGAGTCCAATGACATCAAAATCACAACCATTATTAATGAGACTATTAAGGTAAGACTCATAGGTATTAACATTTTGATCGTCAGCATAATGGATAACAATTTGAATTGATGAATCAAATGTTCTGACGGCACTGCAACAAGTCTTAAAGAAGTTTAAGGCATCGTTGCTGTTTCCTGTAAGTCCACATATCTCGTTATTATTTGTTTCGTTACCCACCTGAACCATACTTGGAGTGCAGTTAGCATTTTTAAAGGCATTTAAAACGTTAGTGGTCCAAGTGGAGGCATTTGAAATCTTTGTAGTAGCGTTATTACTTGCCCATTCTTTTGGTGCGTATTGTTGACCGTGGTGTGCCCAGAAATCAGAGTACTGGAGGTCTAGACATATCTTCATACCCGCCTGTACACAACGCTTAGCAATCGCTAAATCGGTATCTAGATCATTACTTCCTCCTAGATAGGACTTACCATCGCTATCTGTAGGATCATACCAAAGTCTTAACCGTGCATAGTTAATACCTTGAGAGGCTAGATAAGAGATAAGATCAACGCTATTACCATCATAGTCATAGAATTTACCACCTGCCGCTTCAACTTCTGCAATAGAAGAGATATCAGCGCCCATAATGTAATCATCGTCTATATATAAGGCTTCATACTCATCCCCGGTATTTGCTGAACCATCGTATAGACCATTGACATTTCCATCAAAGCCATCAACATGAGTATCAATAAGAACAGTGGTCTCACTGCCTCTCATATCGATTGTTATGTCGTAGGATGTATCCCAACTTAAAAGCTTAAAGTTATAATCGCTATCACTAACACCTGAGGCGTAACCAGTAGAAGCACTATCGACTGTCGCATTAGCGGTATTCACAATCGTAGTCCAATTATTATTAACGATCTCAACGACTCTAAATCCAGGATTATCCCACCCTTGATTAGATGGCATTGTAATTGTTCTTTGCCAGTAAAGAGAATCAGAATAGTTAGGGTCATATGGTAGAGTTATAGCAGTAGAAGCAACCCAACCACCACTATAATCACCAACAAGATAATAGTTAGCGCTTAAATTAAGATCTGCAGGTGGTTCGTTTGTGGAACCACCTTCACCTGTGTCCACTAGTTCGGTAACAAGAATTGATGGGGTGCTGCCTCTTAAATCAATAACAAGGTCATAGGTTTTGTTCCAACTTACTTCAATACCACCATCACTAGATGAACCTAAAACACCTGTAGAGCCACTAGCAAGATGGTTATATCCTGCAATGAGAGTCCAGATATCATTTGATTCATCTCCTTCTAATCCGTTCCAGACAACAGAAGCGACATAGAAGGAAGCATTCCATTGGTTGGTATCGCTCCACCACTCATTATCAGTCGGTTCATCCGCCATAGTGACAGTTCTTTCCCAGTATTTCGTGGAGTTATCTGAAGAGTCATAGCCTAGATAGTATATACTATCTTCACTTGGCCAGCCCTCCCATGAGGCATCTATAAAATCACCCACTAAAGAATAGTAGCTATCATAATTTGTTTGGCCACTACCGGTATCTTCTGAGCCGCTTCCTGAACCTGACTCTCCACCAGTTGAATCAGGATATCCATCACACTCGGTAAAGGAAGCGTCATGTGTATCAATATTAATCGTATATTCCGAATTTCTTAAATCAATGGTTAGGTCGAGCTTTTCTCCTGCATAGGATGTAGGGAGTTTAAGGTTATCGCTGTCACCTTCTGAAACAGTAACAGATGTATTTGAAGTCACAGTGAGATTTGAATAACCGGCGATAGTCTTATCATAATCTCCAAACTCGATAATACGGAAAGAAGGATCATATTCATATTGGCTTGTTGGAGCGAGAGTTACCGTTCTCTGCCAATACTTAGAAGAGGGGTCTGTAGTCACATATGGAAGAAGATATGTTTCGTTAGTGTTACTTTCATTCCACTCGTTAGATTCTTCCTTGAATGACCCATAGAGGACATATTGACCGTTTGTGGCCTCTCCTGAAGCACTACTATCAGTCACGAGGATTGACTTATTCTCTCCTAGATTAAAGGTTATAGATAAAGTTGCCCCAGGACTCACTAAAACATTATTAGAACTATCTGTATGATCAAGCACTCCCGTAGAAGAAGTATCTAGATTTGAATAGTCTAGGTAGTTCTGGTATGTAGCGTACTCTACCACTCTAAAACCTGGTTCTTCTTTACTATCGACGAATGTTGCCTCAAGTGTGTATGTTGCTTTTCCTGGTGCGATATAGTATTTACTATTCTCCTCGACACTTGGGTTCCAGTCCCCATCTACAAAATCACCGATAATAGCGTACCCCGTCTCTATTACCTCAGAACTAGAGGAGGAGGAACTGCTATTACTATTACTAGAAGAACTAGAACCAAAATCACAACCTCCTAAGACGAGACACGTCATACAAAGTAAGATTAAACTTTTGCTTTTTTTCATATCCTTTAATCTCCTTAAAAAATATTACTTATATACTTTGAATAAGATAAAAGATAAATCCCTTTAATTAAATAAAACTTTATCAAATTACTTATTCTCTATCTTATAAAAGATAGTATACATAAAAATTAAAAAAATACAAGATTTGACAAATAGGTTTATTGAAGAACTTTGGAATCGATGAGATCTTTTAAACTAGTTAGAGCCTTTTCATATGATATATCTTCATATAAAACAAGGGATGTTGACTTTAAATAGTCTTCCTTATAGATATCTTTTTCGATTATTTCTTGTAATAGTAAAGGTATATCAATATCCCTGGAGGCACTTGGGGTTTTGCTTTTTGAGATAATTCTATCTTCCCTTACTTGATTAAAGAGTATTTTAAAATCATCATCTAAGGGCACAAATTGTAAAATCTTATAGATATCATAGATATGACGAGAGTTACGAGTTATACGATTTTCAAGGTAATAGTCACAAAGAGCAAAAATCTTATCAGCGAGAGTGCGAGATAGTGTTTGAGTGGTTATCATAAATGGTTCTAGATTATATTCTTTTGCTAACTTTTCATTTCCACTGCTACATAGATAATCTCCAATAAAAGAGGACATACTCTTTTGCTCAAATGGATAATTTTTGACCATGTATACTGTTTCAATTGATAGATAAGGTTTTAAACTCGGACTCTCATATACTTGATGAAAATCAATAATGTATTTATTGTAATCTTTATCAGATTCAGTATGCTCAAGGTTGGTAATCTCTAACCCTAGGTCAAGACAAACCGCTTTAATGGCCTCCTTTACTCTTTTACGAGGTCTTTTATTAATTCTTTCTTGAGCTAGGGATATATCAAGATCTTCGGAGAAACGATTAATAACCTTTTGACATTTAGATAAAGAAGTACCACCTTTAAACATAAGTGTGGGTAGTTTTATAGAAAGTTCTTTTAGAACAAGAAAAAGATAATAATCCTTTTCGACATATGACTCTTCTAAGTGATATGTATAGGCACTATTACTGATTGCTGTTTTAAACAAGTCTTTATCTTCATGTAAATACATAATTATATAACTCCTTCCTTTGCCATTTTTTTAATAGCCTTTTTTGGAAAATAGGCTGACATGTTAATGATATCTTCTCTTGATATATCATATTCCTTGATGAAATCATCAATCGTTTTTTTAACTTCTTCGGATAGACTTTCCTCAGGATAACTATTAAAGAGTTCTAAAAGCATATATACATTCATATTATCTTCATCTATCTCCACCCTTGACTTAGAAACGATGTATTTCATTCCATCAATTTTAATTTCCCTTCGCTTTGAAGACTCGTTATTGGAGACAATTTCCATAGTTGCGGGCATTTGAGTGGTTAGACCAAAACCATTTTCAAGAGATAAACCAGAAAAAATTCCGTAGTAACGTCCATCATAGCCAACATAACGTTTAGTCATGATGTCCCTGGCGGTAATATAAGATATCCCAAACTTTGTTTGTGTGGGAATATAGTAAATACCCATTGAATGATGGGCAAGCTCTCCTGAGTCCACAGCCTCTTTAATCATCTTACAAACGTAAATTTGCGAGTACTGTGGGAAAAGGGAAATAATCTCCTTACGAAAGATAGGAGTGTTTTCTTTAAAATGAGATTTAATAACATCCATGAACATAGGCTTTCCTCATCTATTAGTATATACTTTTTAACTTTTTTATTCAATTTAAATATTAAAGTAATTGATAGATACCAGAATGAATCATATCGTAATAAATTCGGGATGGGTAATGGTTCATAATCTCTTTAGTGTCCTCTTTAGATATATGATTTGTTTTGATAAATGATTTAATCTTTTCTAATGGAACACCAGTTATTTTTTTATCCTTATTTAAATAGACAAGTTCCACAAGCATATAGGTATAAAGGTTTTTATTTGTGACTGGCACTCTGGATTTAGAAAGAGTAAAAGAAACCCCGTCTATTATAAGTTCTCTTTTTAAGGAAGATTCTTTACTTGAAACAATATAGTAAGAGGATGGTATCTCCTTAGACAAACCAAACGTATTAAGTAAAGATAAACCAGAATATAATCCATAGTAGTTCCCATTCGAGTATATATACTTTTTATTCATCACTTCTAGGGGCGTGGGTTTAAGTTCCACTAAGGTTAATGGATCTCTTTTTGGAAGATAATACACTCCCTTTATATAGCGAATGAGATTTCCTTTTTTTATCTCATTGTTAATAAGGTTATTAATTCTTGGACTATCAAAGCTCGAAAAAAGAGAGAGAATCTCTTCATGGAGTATTGGAGTGTTCTCTTTAAAGTTAGTCTTTAATGTATCAATAAAACTATCCATATGGATAGTATATACTTTTTAACCTTTTTTAAAAATAAAAATATTAAGATGATGACAAACTTAAATCCATTTTTTTCTTCTTTTTGTTGCGGTTAATTTCAAGACATATCGCGCTTACACAAATAAGGATAACGATAAAAGTGGCAATATCGAGTAAGAGTAAGGCTATTGATAGCTCTCTTATACCTAAGACGATAAACTCCATAACTAGAGATAAGATTAAGGTAGTCGAGTTAACAGTGAGATTAATGATATTACCTGTCATTCTTTTCTCTCTCTTATAGAGAAGAGAGTTAATAACAATACTGACAATTAGACCCACTATTAATATGCCTATTGATATATATAAAGAAACATCTGTTATTGGGATTAAGATAATAAAGACACCGATAATAGAGACAACAAGTGACGCAATAGTGAAATTACGTAAATCGACCTCATTTAACCAACTCTTAAGTCTAGGTAAGTCATTAACGACAAATCTAGGAATAGAAAGGACAATGGCTAGAACTAGTTTACGCGCGGCTATAACTAGACCTGAGGAAGCAAGAGATATCATTGTTATCGCGTAGGCTGTTAAAGAAGAACCTTCCACTACTCTACTAAATAGACCAACACAGATTATAGAAACAAGCGATAAGATAATAACTGTCACATATATCCACATTGGGATCTTTTTCTTTTCTGGATTGCCCTTATTTCTTTTTAAGAATGTCCTAATTGGAGCAATTATCATTATAAGCGCGGATATAAGGAGGATGGGGTAAGCGATTAAAATAAAGAAGGGGAATACAGAACCGTTACTAAAAGCCTCTCTATATAGCTCTAAAACTGTAAAAGAAGTACCATCTTCAAGTTCGACTTGAGGTAAAAAGGCCATAGAGAATGAGGTAAGAGTTAAAACACCACCACTAATCATAGTGATTGACCTATACCCACGGAAGATATTCATAAACCTAATACAGAGGTTATTATATTTTGTAACTAAATTATCATATGTACCTTTTGAGAGGGCTCTGACCGCTAAGATATCCATTGTTACTAGATAGATAAGGATTAAGATAGAGATAGAAGCCATTATAATAACGAGGATTGGGAAAGCCCCTAAACTAGTATGAGCATTAGAAAAGTAAGGCATTAACGAAATTAACACTATCGCGGGGATAATAAAGATAATTGAGGCAATATCTGTTGCGAGTATATCGTTTTTATAATAGTCATTATTCTTTGATAGAGATAAGAGTAAACTAGTTACCTCTAAAATTAGAGGTAAGATAAAGAGTAGATAACCAATAAAACCTATTGGACTACTAGTTATTATATCGTTACCCTTAAAGAATACTTCTTGATATGTGTATACATCATCTTGATAGTAAAGCTGAGATCCAAAGAGAAAGAATAAAGATAGGGTTAAAAGAATAACCACGATAACTTTAACTATTGATGAATGTTTTTTAACTATATCCATAACTTATACATTATAAATGAAATACATAAAAAAGGTAAGGGACAATACCCTTACCTTTAATATACACTGCATCTATCCACGATAGGAGTAGATGTAATAGCTAA
>JAJQAP010000079.1 GCA_021203745.1 Coprobacillus sp. | reverse complement strand
CCGCACGAAATTGAAGTTCGTGAAACTCAAAATCCGCACGAAATTGAAGTTAATTACATCACTAGATATAATAAAAGTCCCATTTAGGACCCATTATATTGACTTTAAGGTCCGCCATTATACAGGTCGCGGAACACCCACTTTAACGCCCGCCATTATACAGGTCGCGGAACACCCTCTTTACTTAAAGTCTGCTTTTATTATAGGAGAAAATCCTTTATCAGTCAAGGAATACCCTTGAATCTTAGTTTTTTACTCTGTAAGAACTCTTTGTAAAAGAGTTCTTCCCCCCCCCGCAAAAATGATTTATTTTGTCTCTAATTTGAATAAAATTATAGGTGTGGAGATAAGATGGATATAATTGTTTGCAAATTTATCTTATTAACAAATACAGAGTATTAAGTGTACTTCTATTATGCGTACACTTATTTTTATTTTTAAGGATGACAAAAACAAAGAAAACAGTTTTATGGAGTGTTATTGGTTGCCTATGTGTGGTTGCTATTGCAGGCACCGCAATTGGGGTAACCTATTCTCAGTATAGGGAGGCCGCCACTTCTTCTGGTTTAGTGTCAATCCCAAAATGGGACTTTGACCTTACCACTAGTAATGAGGACTCTTTTTATGTCGATACAAGTACAAAACTAAGCCCTAATCAATCTGTTTATACAGAAGGTAATACAAATAGGTCTTCAGTATCTGATCCTATCGCTATAGCAAAAATCACCAATAAAGGTGAAGTTAGTGGTGATGTTTCTATCTGTGCCTCTCTTAATCAAACCAATCCTTATAACCCTAACAATAAATACCAAGCTAATGAAACCTTTGACAGCGAGTTCTTAGATCACTTTCTAGTTACTCCTTACTACTCTTTAGATGGTGAGGCTTTAGTAGAGTTAGTTAAAGATAGTCTTATTACTCTTTATCCAGAAAGCGAACTAGAAGTGGATGACTCTTTGTATAACTCCCTTTATATTTATGTAACAGTCACATGGCTCTCCGATATAGATGGTGTTAACGGCGATGCCTTTGATACATGGGTAGGCCGCTACATCGACTCGATTAATCTTTCTATCTCTTTTGCCGCTTATCAACACGGGGATTTTACCCCCACACAAGCAAACGCTAAACTAGGGGTACAGGTTAGTGATTATGAGTGTCTCTATTTTGACGGGACAATAGATCAAAGTGGTCATTTAAATACCACCTCTAACTACGAAGATGCCGTGGAGTTAATTATCGCTGAGGTAAAAGAGAATGAGTATACACTAGGATTTTACGCAAGCGATATAAGTCCAACAAGTTACTATGCAAGTGAGACTTTAACATATATTGGCTACTCAGGTTCTTCTACAGGTGGATTTACCTTAACTTCTGATCCTTATATCTGGCTTTATGATGATGATTATGATGTCTTCTATACATATGATGATACTGGAACACAAAGATTTATTGGTAACCAAAGTGGTTATGATTACCTTGGTTGCTTTGCTTGGTCTAATATCGATAGTAGCGCTTATAATACCGGCTCCTCATTTGAAAGTGAGCCAGAACTAAAAGAGGCTCCAAGTGGTCCTCAAGAGGGTGATCCAACTTATAAACTTGGTGTATTAGATAGCGATACGTATAAGTATTTTAACGGCACAGTTACCTCTAACCATATGATTACTACAACAAGTTATGAACAAGCAGTGGATGTCTATATCACCCCACTAAATGATGGAGAGAATAATACATGTACATTAAGCTTCTATGACAGCACTGATACATTACAATACATCGCTTCTAGTGAAAATAGCACTAACATGAAATTAAGTACAACCCCATATACTTGGACATGGAACCAACCGAGTGATGGTAAAGATGGTTATTTCTACACCGCTTCATTTGATAATCGTTTCATCGGTCATCAAACTGGGTATGAGTATTTTGCTTGCTATGGAAATAATAACGCTGGAAGTTCTAATTATCAAAATGTCTTACCTTATAGTGATGATCCTGATTTAAACGCTCCTGAGTCCATTACAATAACCGCCTTTGATGATAAAACTGAAATCGAAGCAAATCATACATTACAGTTATATGTCTCAGTTTATCCATCTTCAGGTGTTAATCAGCATATCATCTGGTCATCTAGTGATGATAGTATTGCGAGTGTTGATCAAACTGGACTTGTTACAGGCCTTAAAGCGGGTAGTGTAACAATCTATGCAACCTCTGAAGCAAATAGTAGTATTCAAGCTACATACGACCTTACAGTAATAGAAGAAAGCGCTCTTGTTTATAAAGAAAGCGAAACCGTGACTATATCCACTTTATTCCCTAATATTGGTTCTGGTGAAAGTACATCTGTTGCTGATTATAGTATTGACTTTGACCTTGCCACGGTAACATTTGCCGCTAATGGTGGTAGTACACCAATGTATTACTACAATAGTGGTCAATGTATAAGAATCTACTCATCTAACCAGATTATCTTTACCCCAGTGGATGAATCAATCGCGGAAATATCAAAGATAGAGATAGGTTGCTATTCTACTAATTATGGTAACGATGGAATTACTTTTACTGATTCAAACGGCAATAATGCGGGTACCATTACTAATCCTAAGACCAGTGGTTGCACAATTACTCTAGATGTTGCCTCTTCAGGTGTTGTGACTTTAACAAACGCAAAAGCTGCAAGTGAGAACGTTCAGATATATATGGCTACCCTTACTATCTATTACGACGTGCCTAATGACATTGTCCCAGAGACCATCAGTATTACTGGTGATGGTAATGAGATTGAAGTGGGTGAAACATTACAGTTAAATGCAACAGTTAGTCCAGAGACCGCTAATCAAAAGGTTAAATGGTCCTCTAGTGATGAAGAGATTGCTACTGTAGATCAAACAGGTCTTGTAAAAGGTGTTAGTGAAGGTGAAACAACGATTAAAGCAACATCAATCCTTAGTGATGAGGTAGATGGTACATACTCGATTAAAGTAAATCCTAAGGATGTTAGTGAGAGTGATGAAGGTTTAATTTGAACCTATGAATTTGCTAATGCTGGACGTAGTTCTAATAGTTCCTCGGTAGCCACAAGTGCTGTGGATACATTCTTTAAGACAGATAATGTCTACATAGGAGGTAATATAACCACTAACCCATATAATTCATGCACTGCCGCTGAAAAAGTAGGACTTGGTGCGGATGGATCTAGTTCGGGTGGTTTACTAGTATCAAACAATTGTTTAAAACTTGGAACAAGTTCTGCTGCAGGGTCTATTACCATAGCCTTTAATGATGTAACAATCAGTGAAATCGTCCTTTGGGCTTCATCGTGGAATGATTCTAATACCCCAGTGGGTCTATCCGTCAATGGTGAAACTGCAGTCTCAGTCAATCAACCTGGTTCCGCTTACTCCTCTATAGACGATCTTGAACCAACGACATTTACCTTATCAAGCGCTACCGACACGATAACTATCACTTCTTCTAAACCAAGCAGTGGTGATTATCGCGCAGTAATATATAGGATGGAGATTTATTACTATAACTAATAATTTATTTATCTAATACATAATAAATCCCACCTTCTAAGTGGGTTTTATTAACCTTATATATATACATAGTATATATATATATATATATATATATATGTTTGACATTAAATGCTTGTTTTTAATTATTCTATGTATTAGAATAATAAAAGCCAAATATATTACATACATAATCAAGCATAAGGAATTATTTTAGTATTCTAATTCTCTATGCTTACTATTAGTTTATTATTTGTCTATTTCTTTAAACTTTTATTATTAGGAGGTTTTAAAATGACAAAAACAAAGAAAACTATTATGTGGGCAACAATCGCATGCCTATTAGTCGTCGGTGTTGCTGGTGGCGCGGTAGGAGTGACATACTCTAGATACGCTTCTTCTGGCACTGGCACAGGAAGTGCGACTATTGCATACTGGGATGTTGCGGTAGCACCAACTGATTCAACATCAGTCTCTGTCTATGCTTCTCCATCTGCGACTGAGTATTCAAGTGAAAGCTATAGCGAAGGGCTTGCAAGATCCACAACATCTGATCTTCTTCTTGCTGCGACATTAACCAATAGTGGTGATGTTGCTGCCGCTGTTAAAGTTAGTGTTGTAGAGAATTCTCTTAGTTACACATTAAGAGGGAATGTTGACACTTCATCTGAATCTACAAACATTGAAAACTATCTCAGTGCTACTAGTTTAGCCGCTCACTTCAAAGTTGAACTTTATCAATCCACAAGCGAAGATGGTTCTAGTACAACTGAATTAGGTGATGATGTTACACTACCCGCTTCAACAGTCGGAAGCGAGAGTGTAAGAACAAACAGTTATCTCTATATTTACTGCGATCTTGTTTGGACTAGTGACACTGGTGAAGATTGTTTTGGTGACACCGCTGATGCCTTTGATACCTGGATTGGTACAAACGTTGAAAGCATTAACTTTGAATTAAGTTACACTGCTGTCCAAGCAGCCTAATTTTTAACTAAAAAACATTTTGTAGATTAACCTCTATGAATACTATTCCTAAGTGAGGGGTTTCCCTCACTTAGGAAATGAGGAATCTATCTTATTAAGATAATAAACTAAATAGTAAAACCCTATGTGTGTATATATGTATTAATATTTGGTATTACATCATATAAAACGAAAGTCATATTGATATATGAATAGTAATAGTAATCGTTATATTAAGTTATGGTAAGTATTAAGAAATCTAATAATAAACACGTTAAAAGAGTGAGTGTATTACTTGCTTCTGTTTTTGTGTTTCTTGCGGCCTCTTGTGAGTTTACCATCCCTGAGATAGGTAAAACGGAGATTATCCCAGACGATGCCCCTGAAACGAGTGAGAGCACTGATTCTAGTTCAGGTTCAGGAGCCTACGCCCCAACATTTACTCTCTCTGATGAAGGTGGGGAGTGGACTAGTGACGCAGATCTTGATATTTTCTATAACGATACATTTGGGTCAAATATGATTGCTCCAGGCCTATCTGGTTCTTATACCTTTAATCTCTTAAACACCAGTGAAGATGAGATTAATTTCTCTATCCATCTTAGTGAGGATAATGAACTTGGTATTGCCATGGTCTATAAACTAGATAGAGAAGGTGAGCCACTTGTTAGTGAGTGGAGTAGACCTGATGATTTTGAAGTACTTGATGAGACGCTAGAGGCCTACTCTAGCACCACCCTAACTCTTTATTGGTACTGGGATCCAGATGTTAACGATGAAGCGGACACTAGGGCCGCAACAGAGGGGATGACATACTCTCTCTCTATTACTATTGATGCCTATATTGCTCGATTCGATGATGACTAGTAGAGTCTTGTCTTATGTCAAAAGCTTTAAAAGCACTCTCTATTACCCTTAATAGTATCTTTATCCTTATAACAGTCTTACTAGCCTCAGTCTCTGTATATGTTCTAGTCGAGCAGTATGCATATAATAACCAGATGCCAACAGTATTCGGTTATAGCGTCGCTAGTGTTGGATCAGGTTCTATGGAGCCCACGATTAATACCGGTGATGTGATTGTTAATAAGAAGTGTGACCAGTATGAGGTAGATGATATTATCACTTTCTATAGCGAAGCGGAATCTCGTTATATTACCCATAGGATAGTGGACATAAATGAAGATGGATCGTTTAAAACCCAAGGTGATAGAGAAGGTCAACCAAT
>JAJQAP010000054.1 GCA_021203745.1 Coprobacillus sp. | reverse complement strand
GATGGTACTTACCACTGGCAAGAATGTTTACTATGTGGAGAGTACGCTAATTACGAAGAACATACCTTAGAGAACGTATATACTGAGCCCAACTGTGTAGATACAGGTTTAGCGGGCGTTTACTGTCCTATATGTGGTTATGCTAAACTTGAAGTATTAGACACTATTGAGCATGTCTATAGTGGAGAAGGTGTGATTAGCGAAGCACCAACCTGCGAAACTGAAGGTTTAAGAACTTGGATTTGCGATAACTGCCACCAGGCGACAAAAACAGAAACAATTGCCCCATTAGGGCATGACTTTATAAGTGATGATTCAGTGTATGGATCTAATGAAGTCTACCACTGGAAAATATGTGGGAGGCTCGGATGTGAAGCAACTTCTGAACCTGAAGAACATGAGCTTCAAAATGGAGCCTATCAAAGACCAAACTGTACATATGAGGGTTATCAAGAAAAATTCTGTGAGTGTGGCTATACAGATAAGGAAACACTAGCCATTGATTCAAACTACCATGTGGCAGGAGACGAGGTTGTTAGAATAGAGCCAACCTGTACAGAAGATGGATCTGAATCCTTTACCTGTATTTATTGTGATACTGCCGTAGATGGACAAGTAATCGAAGCGTTAGGTCATGATTTATACTACACCTCTTTAGGAGAGTGTGGTCATCAACAAGTCTGCGCAAGATGTGAGTATAAAGGAGAGATTGAGTCTCATCTTTATACGAGTGAAAATAGTGAACTAGTAAGTAAAAAGACTTGTACCCAAGATGGAGTCACTAATTACTACTGTGTAATTTGTAACTATAAATATGAATCGGTAGAACAAGCGTCTGGTCATAACTTTGTTTATGACCCAGAGAGTAGCTTTGAGTCCACTTGTACAGTTCCTGGACAAGAGGTCTTAGTTTGCACTGAATGCGGGGCGGAAAACGTTACCTATTTACCTCTTGCGGATCATAACTATACCCAATACCAAAACGACAATGAAAAGCACTGGCTTGTCTGTTCCGTTTGTGGAGATATAGACCTAACCTCTTATAAAGCACATGAATATCCTGACGATAGTGGTACTCCTGGTAAAGAAGCAAGTTGCACTGAGGATGGGACCACAATTTATACATGCGTATGTGGAAAGGTAAACGAAACAGTGACAACTGAGGCTCTCGGCCACCAGATGAGTGAATGGATTGTTAAAGAACAGGCAACCTGCGGAACTTCAGGTTTAATGTATCGCTACTGTTTAAGATGTAATGAAGCTTATGAAGCTCAGGTGATACCCGCAACGGGACTACATACCCCAGAATTAAAATATGATAGTAATGAACACTGGTATGAGTGTTCAGTCTGCTCTCAAGAAATAGAAAATAGTAGAGAGACCCATAGCGGCACTACGACAACTGTCCCTTCCTCTTGTACTGAGCAAGGGTATTCTAAAACTATATGTGATACATGCGGCTACACAATGAATGAAGAAACATATGAGCTATTAGACCATGAGTGGGAAGAGACAGAAAGAGTGGAATCAACCTGCTACTCACTTGGCTATATTCAATATAAATGTAAAAACTGTGAGGCCACTAAAACAGAGAATTTAACTGAATACGCGGAACACTCCCCAACTGATAGCTACTTAATTGATGAGACAAATGGTACCCACTACAAAGAGTGTACTGTATGTAATAACAGATTAGATGAAGAAAAGCATACATTAACTGCTAGCTACGATGGTAAATGGATAGAATCTTGCGGGGTGTGTGAGTACACTAACGACATTAGTCTAGACCAAAAATACGTCATCGTTGGTGATTTTGAGGGTAATGAATGGACCCGCTGCCCAGATGACGACAATCTTATCCTTAGCTACTCATCCTCTTATTCAAATACAATGCATTGGAAACGCACTATTAGTCTAAGAGATTATAACCATGAACCTTATAATGCTTCCTTTAGGATTTGTAAATACGATGAGAACGCCTATTCAAATTGGGTTACTATCGCCGATTACACAAATCTAGATAGCTCTTGTTACGACCAGGTTCTTGGAGATCACTATGATGGGTATGAAAACTATGATCATTCTATTGAGCTTTTGTGGAACGCAACATATGATATTAAACTAGATTGTACTGGTAATACGCCGGTCTTATATGTAACTTATGTCTCTGGCTCTTATACCCCAGATCCCACCAGCGGATACGCGATATTTGGAACCTTTGAACAAGATAATTATGAATGGGATCCTTATCCAAGTGCAGACTCTGTCTATTATCTAGATGATAGTGAGACAAATACGTGGACTGTTTCAATAACGGCGGGAGAAGATAATAATGGTTATTCAGGTTTCCGTATTATAAAATACGGTGATGCCACCACAACTGTCATAGATGCTAGAAACCTCACAAGTGATTCTGTTGGAGTTATCGGGGAAACTAGTGGTGACTATAATATTTTAACATATGCTGGAATTACCTATACCTTAGAGATAGATATAAGTACCTATAATCCAACGATTAAGGTAACAACAGATGATCTTATTGATACAGGTGATCCATCTTTAACCCTTGTCTTTACCTTTAAATATCAAGGAGAGGCACAAACCTCTTCATATGGAGATGTCTATATCGCTGGTAGTCCATGGAACCCGGGAGATGAAGAGTGGGAGCTTCATAAGTTAACCAAAGTGGATGATACCTATCAAATTACACTAGATGATGGACTAGATGTAGGTACCTACTCTTATAAAGCGGTCCTAGTCTATTCTGACCATGATCCTAACTGGGACCATGAACTATTTAGTGAAAATCAAACCTTTACAATTCACGGTAATGAGTTAAATGAAGCTCATATCAGTGTGGATATACTTAGTCCAATGGACAGTATCCTCCCTGATCCTGATAAAGCAAGAAGTAATGTTACATTAAGAGTTAAACCAATATATTATAATACTACTCAATATCTAGATGATGGGTTTAAAGCAATTATTACTGGCACAATACCTGGCTTAAGTGAGTCTTGGGCCCCCACTGGAGAAATCATTATGGAGCAGAACTCTGATGGTTATCTAGAATATACCTTTGAAGATGGTTTTATTCCTGATTCTAGTTATGAGTTTAAACTTATTTTAACCCATGTTTCTAATCCCACCGTCTTAAACTGGAACTACCAGTTTAGTGAGGAAAACTGTACCTTTACCGTATCAAGTGATCTTCAAGATGGGGAGACAATCGAGCTAAATTATTATTGCTCTTACTCAGTTTATGATCTTACTTCTAGTATGAAAAATAACTCGATGATGGCGCTTGTCGGGACATATGAAGATGATAGCTGGGACCCAACTACAAGTGTAGCAAGTCATCTTCTATACTGCGACTACGACGATCCAAGTACTATGTATTGGGAGGTAGAACTTACCCTCACTGAAATTGATAGTTACTGCGGCTTCCGTATTGTCTACTGGGGAGATTGGTATGTCGCTCTTAACGCCTCTAATGTAAGAAATTGTCCTGAAGGAGTGACTCTTGAAAATAGCGGTGATTATAATATTTGTTTAACTCCAGGAGTGAGCTATAAAGTGGTTATTGATTGGACCGCTAGAGACATGGGTTCAGGACCTGGGTATATTGATATATACCTAGCCTAAATGAATATAACATCATGTAACGTTTATATAAAAAAGGTGAATAAAATATGAAAAAAAGTAAATTATTAATGCTACTATCAGTTTTAGTTTTATCTTTATCTTCATGTGGGTCGATGAATAGTCGCGCCACAAGCGAAAGTAAAACTAGTGAGAGTGAAACTAGCGAATCCTCTTTTAGTGAATCTCAAGAGAGTGAACAGACAAGTCAGTCTGAACCCACAAAAGAAGAAGAATCAAGTGGCACTGAAAGCCCCTCTATCCCTGAATCATATACTTATTCGATAAGCATTGTTAATCTTACTGATCTAGCGACATTTGAGGTTGGTGATAGTAAAGATATAGAGGTCTCTCTTTATACAAATAACCCCGCTTTAAGTGGGGTTACTCCCACTAATAATAACGTTACTATCGTTTTAGATAATGATTATATGACAATATACGGGTTTACCCTAACTGCCTATTACCCAGGAGAGACTTTAGTGACAGTGAGCTGGATAGAAAGTGGAGTGAATCTTGCTTCAACCTCTTTTACCGTCTCTATAACTGGAGAGGCTAGGGAGACAGTACTAAATCCCACCATTAGTATTTCTATTAAACTTGGGGGGATAAATCAAACAATCCCTACTTACTCAGAAGCTTATGTGATTGGTGAGTGGAATAATTGGAATCCCACGAAACTAGAAGAAGTTACAAGAGACGAGGTGGTGACCTATGAAACAATGATTAACGAATTATCCACTCGTAAAACCTATACTTATCAAGTGGTTTTACTCTATAAAGATACTGATCCCGCTTTACTTACTGACATTGAACTATACACCCATCGTTTAACAACGCAAAATCAATCCTTTGAAGTTCATCCTGATAACGAAGATGGGTATATCTATAACTTAACTGTTTATGTTAATAATCAGTTAAACACTATTATCCCTCAAAAAACATTTAGTAATGTTTCAATCGTTTTCCATATCTATATGTATGATGACCTTAATCGTCAAAATGAACTTGAACCATTAGATAGTGACTATGCCACCCTATACATATATGGGTTTAGTGGGAATGAGTTTGCCGCTTGCTCAATCGAAGATAATCATTATGTCTTGCATCTTGAGACAATAGAAACAGGAACATATAACTACTCCGCGCTTCTATACTACGCCGATGAAGAGTTGCCAGACGAGATAGACGACTCTTTCTGGCAAGCCCATAAAGTTAATGATGGACTTGGGTCTAGAGAAGGCGATGAACAGTATATAATCGATGACTCTTTTGTGAGTGACGACTCTAGTGTGGATGCTTATTTTTACGCAGGGATGCCTCTTGAAGACCTTGTTCCTGATCTAACCATTTACCCAAAATATAATGTTACAATTAACTTTACTATTACAGTGGTAAATACCACGACAGAGGTAAGTCCCCTAGAATATGGCACTTTATATATATATGGATTAAAGGGAGAGGAGTTTATCGCTTGTGAACAAGACGAAGACACCCTTAAATACTCTTTAACAATAGAAGAGATTGACGCTGGGACATATAAATACTCCGCGTTAATCTACTACTCTGATGAAACCTTGCCTAGTGGGGCCGCATCCGACCCTAGTTTCTGGGCTAAGTATAAAGTCAATACGGGTGAGTATGGTTCTGGAATAGGTGATGAAACCCTTGTCGTTGATAAAACTCTAGAAGATGATGGTGGTACTATTGATGCAAGTTTTAGCGCCCTTAAACCACTAAATGAGATACTTGAAGATTTAAGAGTTTATGATGGCCCGGTATCTATTACCTTTAATATTACCGCCTACGGAGAAAGTGAACCTGAAAGTGCTCTAGATTATGGAGACCTTTATATATATGGTTTTACTGGTAGTGAGTTTGCAAAGTGTGAGGTCGATAATGGGCAATATGTTTTACATCTAGACTCTTTACGTGCGGGCACTTATAAATACTCCGCCCTAATCTATTATAATGATGAGGAGTTACCTGAAGGAGATGCATTAGACTCTAGTTTCTGGGCTAAGTATAAAGTCAATGATGGAGAGGGGGAAAGAAGAGGGGATGAAACCCTAGAAGTTAGCTACGAAGTGCTTGTCCAAAATTGTGGAGCCATCACCACTTCATTTATTGCCGCTCAACCTCTTGCAGATATACTACCCGCAAAACTATCTAGTTTAACCCTCGAGTTTCATATGTGGTATAACCATGAAGAAAATGAGCAATACGCTCTCTCATATATGACTTGTTATTTTTACTCCGCAGAGTATGATCCTGATAACTTTATT
>JAJQAP010000053.1 GCA_021203745.1 Coprobacillus sp. | reverse complement strand
AGTTTAATTCTAATCATCGCCGCGGCTAGTTTTGGCGCGTATATTACAGGAATCTTGACTGTCTGGACAAGGAAAGGAATTGAACCTATATGGTCTTCATGTCCATGGGTAATAATTAAGGCTTTTATCTTATTACGATTGTTTTTTAAATGAGAGAAATCAGGAATAATATAATCCACTCCTGGATAATCATCTCCAGGGAATCTCACTCCTGAATCGATGATTAAAATAGAGTCGTCATCTTCGAGGCAGTACATATTCTTACCGACCTCTCCTAGACCTCCAAGCGCATAAATATAAACCGGGGTGGAAATACTTTTTGCCATTTATTGACTCCTTTTTAATCTTATAAAAATTACTATTTTTATAGTGACTAATTCTTATTATAGCAAAGTTTTATTTAATTAAAATAATTAAATTATAATTTCGTTATCTTTTTTCTTGTCAGGGTTATTTTTATCGATTCTATCGTAGAATAGTATCCCATCAAGGTGGTCATATTCGTGTTGATAGACGATCGCAGCATACCCTGACACATCGATTGTGATATTGGCTTTTTCGTACTGGTCATAAGCCTCTAATTTTATCTGGTATTTTCTATGGACTAAACCTGGATGAGGTTTATCTACACTTAGACATCCCTCTCCATCTTTCATCGCCGCCTCCTTTACTGACTGTTCAACTATTTTTGGATTAACAAGTTGATGAGTGTGTTGATTACCATTCTCATCGGTAAAATAGACTGCAAACATGCGCTTTAAGATACCAAGTTGAGGGGCGGCTAGTCCAACCCCTGGGGTGACATTATGTTTTGTCGCGTATTTATCGTCTTGACTCTTAATAAGATAATCAAGCATAAAATTAAGAGTGTCCTCATCTTCTTTACTTAAAGGGAGAGAGACTTCTTCGCTTTTCTTTCTTAACCTAGGGTTTGTATCTTTTATGATCTTATATTGCACGTCTATATAATAGCATAATTTTCTTAAAAAGTTATCAAGAAGTTATATAATATAACTTATGGAAAAAGAACTATATGAGTTAACCTATGCTTTAAAGGATGATTTAAATAACTCTTCTACTTATCAAAAACTTCTTAAACTAGAAAAAGAGGTTAATGAGAGTGAAGAGGTTAAAAGACTATCTAAAGAGATGAACGAAGCCTCCGAGCTATATAACTCACTTGTAAATATAGAAGGTGAGGCTCAAAAAGAAGCGCAGAGAAAGTTCTCTGAAACAAAGGCTAGACTCTATAATTATCCCCTCGTTAAAGAGTATAATGAGACATTAAAAGAGTATAGAGAGCTTTTAAATAAGATAAACGAGGAGATTATATCTCCATTAAGGATAAACACATGCCAAAAAAAGTAGAATCATTAAGAATTATTGGAGGAGAGTTTCGTTCTCGTAGGATTTATTATCCAAATGATTTAAATGTGCGCCCCTCAAAAGACAAGGTTAAAGAAGCAGTATTTTCCTCTCTTGGTGATATCGCGGGGACTCAGTTTTTAGATTTATACGCTGGTAGTGGTTCCTTTGGTCTTGAAGCGGTATCTCGTGGTGCTTACTCGACATTCGTCGATAATAACCCAGAGTGTGTTTCTTGTATTAATGACAATCGTAAACTCCTAGGAGTGAATGAACGCTCTTCTGTTATAGGGACAAATGCGGAAGAAGCAATTAAAATATTAAGTAGTCAAAGCCTTAAATTTGACTATATCTATATAGATCCACCTTACACCAATGCTCACTACGAAAAAATACTCGCAGAGATTTCTCTTTATAACATTTTAAATAAGGATGGTATAATCATCATTGAATCTGATCATCCTCTTAATGAAGAGGAAACAATACCTTATAATGTCTATAAAAGAAAGAACTTTGGTTTTATAAATCTAACGTACTTAAAGGAGAATTAACTATGAATATTGCTATCTATCCCGGAAGTTTTGATCCTATCACTAATGGTCATTTAAATATCTTAAGAAGATCATTAAAACTCTTTGATAAAGTTATTTTGCTCGTCGCCCAAAACCCAAATAAGAAAGAAAGATTCTCTGTGCAAGATCGAGTGGCAATGATAAAAGAATCAGTAAAGGATATACCAAACGTCGAGGTAGACGCAACAGATGGACTTACGATAGAATATGCTAAAAAAGTGGGTGCCACGCATCTAATTAGAGGTCTAAGAGCGGTTTCTGATTTTGAGTATGAATTTCAATTAAACAGCGCAAATAGATTTATAGACGACGAGATTGATATGGTTTTTTTGATGGCGGATTCTAACTCTACCTTTATAAACTCCTCCACAATTGTGGATATGTACCGCGATGGTGTGGATGTTTCTTCTCTTGTCCCTACACCAGTACTTAAATATCTAGAAAAACTCCGCAAATAAAAAAGCAAAAACACGGCAATTTAAAAAAGGATGCTTCAATTTGCACCCTTTTTTGATATTTATTTTTTATTTTAGCATTATTAGTGTGATCATTCTTCCATAGGCTTTTTCAGGAGTGTGGGCGCTAAAGCATCTATCGTCATCTACTGTATCGATAGAACTAACAGTGATGTTTTTAAAGGGAACGCCTTCACCCACTAAATCGTTAACATTAGAGAAAGCGGTATCAAAGAAACCCGACTCTCCGTCAAACCTATAAGCCTTCTCGCATCCTGCGTCAAATATCTTCTTTTTATCTTCCTCTGTGGTTTTAAAGGAGTTAAATTGACGAGATGGTCCAATGTGGACAAAGAAGTCTTCTCCTTTTAAAGAATACTTTTCTTTTAAGGTTTTAATTGTTTTACTGGTGACATGTTTTAGTGTCCCTTGATATCCTGCGTGGATTATACAAACAAGAGGCACTCTTGGGGCGTAGACTAGTAGTGGACAGCAGTCCGCGTGAAAGCAACCTATCGCAATTCCACGTTCTGTTGTGTAAAGGGCATCTGCATCAGGTCCAGATTCAAAGGAATCTTTACTTTTGCCTAGATCCAAACTTGTGACTTCATATGATCTATCACTATGAGATTGATGGGTTAAAATTAGATGATCTAGATCTATCCCTAAATCATCACAAATAGTTTGACGTCTTGCGATAACATCTTCGTGGTTATCACCCACTTGAAAAGCGACATTACCAATCTCTGTGGTGCTAGTTAGTCCTACAATTTCCTTAAATTCATCCCAAGTAAAATATTTCATACTTCTATTATAACAAAAAACCATCCAGTGAAGGATGGTTATTTATATTTAATAATTTAGTTTACTTATTTCGATAACCTTCTTGAGAGAAGTCGCCTTCATGGTTCCAGGCATCTCTAAGGGTTGTGGCTTTTGCTTGTGGGGTTGATTCACTAGCACCACCTGAGACTGTTCCATCGTAGTTGAATAATACTTCACTCACTCCAAACTCATTTGAATAGAATGGAGCGTCGCTTGTAAAATCGATTAAGAAGGTTGTTGGGCTAGAGAATGTATCTTCGCTTTCGAGGTTAGCCAACTCGTCCGCCATAGAATCTTCATAAATGAGGTAGTACCAAGATTCGGTGTATGTTCCTGCGGTTGTTTCAAATAGTTCATCGTAACTATTGTAGATGTATTTCTGGAAGAGATTGTATTTATCATCATCGTCCATGGTGTCCACAAATATTGTAAAGAGTTTGAAGGATCCGCCATCCTTAATTTCATAACCAGCTTTGTTCCAGTTATTTTGCAAGTAGTTGAATCCGTAGTAGGCACTTTCACATCCTGAACAATCTTCTTGAACAAAGGTTAGAAAGAATTTATCGCCGTATTTATTTTGTTGAGCCTCAGTGACATCACCATTTTCTTTCCCATATAGGTAATTGAAGAGATCATCAACTTCACTCTTACCATCTTCCGCTCCATCAAGGGATAATTCAAACTTCTGGTAGTAGGCAACATCTTCATCTCCTGAGTACCAGGATTTGACCCACACCGTGATATATGGAATAGAGAAGACAATCACGAAAATAACAGCGACAATGAGAAGTGGCTGAATCCAAGCTGTATCTCGAATCCAACGTCCGATTCTCGCAAAGAACCTTCCTATTGCTCTTAATACCTTCATTAATTTGTCCTCCTATATTTCATATAGCGTGTTTATTTTATCACTGACCCCATATGATTTCAAATAGTATTTATATAATAAATTTATTTGACATTCAAGATAATTTTTACTTTTTGTTTTATCTTTTACATTATTCAATGTTAAGATAAAATTATCTCGAAAGCAAACGATAGTATTTTATGAAAAAATCAGAGAAAATCAAGAGGAAAATAAATAACTATTTATTTGACCACCTTTACTTACGTCGCACTCTCTCTCATTCATGGTGCCTTCTTTTAAGTTTAGTGGCTGCCTTTATTTTTGCCTTTGGTTTTATATGTTTTGCTACCCCTTACGACACGGAAACAAGTATCACTATTGTTACCGGTGGTGTTTCTGGTTTTAGTCAGGTTATTTGTTTAATTATTGAGCTATGTGGCGCGGGTATTAATAGGTATTTATGGCAATCTATTTTATATCTACTAGTCAATGTTCCTATCCTTATCTTCTCCTTTATCTGCATTGGGAAAAAGTTTACTGTTTACTCTTTAATTAATGTTTTAGTGACATCCGTCTTAATTAGTGTTTTGCCTTTAACAGGGATGGATGTTGCGGTCCAAGAAGCGATGGATGGAATGGTCCTTGCTAGAGCCCTTTTTATGGGAGCGTGTGTAGGACTAGCCGCTGCAATCGCGTATGCTGGAGATTTTTCCTGTGGAGGGATAGATGTTATCTCTTACTGGTTTGGACTTAAAAAATCAACTTCTATAGGAAAATATTCTGCCTCAATTAATGGGGTAATTGTCGTGCTTTACGCAATCCTTCTTATCGTGCAAACACCCGCGGAATATGGGTCTGCTTTAACGAGTATTTTCTTCTCCGCGGTTGAGATAATTACCATGATGTTAATCGTTGATGCGATCAATAGAAGAAATAAAAAAGCTCAGATTCAACTTATTACATCTAATGAGTATTTAGTGGATGTTTTAACCGCTTACTTCCCACATGGAGCGACCATCTGTGAAGGTAAAGGTGCCCATACTGGGGCGAGCCGACAAATCGTTTATATGGTGGTTTCCTCCTCAGAAATTAAGAGGGTTGCCGCGGTGGCTCAGCGCGTTGATCCTCACGTTTTTATCAGTGCCACCCCATTACAACAAGTGTATGGTAATTTCTTTATTAGGCCAGTGGATTAGCTAATTTTTTTGTTTGAATTAAGGATATTTTTTTCTTATACTAGAGGCACGACTTAGGAAAAACATCCTTACTAAAACTAAAACAAAATATATCTATCTCCAAGTTCAATATGCGTTTTCTCTTAAGTTAGTGGACGCATTATGACTACGGGGGTATTTTTTATACTCTAACCCCCAGAATGGAGACCTTTTATGAATAACTTAAACGAACTAAAAATTTCTCTTACCTCTTTTGGAAAAAGAGAAAGAATCAGAATGAGCTCCCTCTCCTCCTTTTTAAGGGAGTTTAGTCTGACTTTAAAGAAAGTGGAGGGATACACATTAACTCCCTTTATTGAAGAAGCATCAAGGATTAATGAATATACATTAAGGGGCAACGACATTAATGTTTGGATCTTCTTTACCTACTTTAATAAAGAGGCTTTAAACGAGTTTTTAGAGATGAAAAAAGACGCGGAGAAAGAATCTAGCACCAAAGTCATTATGTTGACGATGGATGGAATAGATCTTAATCTAGAGGCCAACGATTATATCGTCTTTGATAACCTCGATACCTTAAAACTCAGGATGGTTGAATATCTTTGTGCCTATCTTAACCTCAATATATATTCTCTTTCAGTATCTGATTATGACCTAGTCTTTGACTCTTTACCCATTGAGGGGATTAATCTAGACTATGTCATGGAGTTTAATTCGAATAGAGCCCTGCAATACGCACTTGAAGATTTTGAAGCAAGAAAAGACGTCTATCGTCGATACGTATCTTCTTTTTCAAGTCCAGACAAGATCGATGTTAAAAAAGCAAATGAACTAGGATTTAACTATTCAGGACTTTTAAAAAACATCAAAGAAAAAAGACAAATGATCCTCACTAGTTCTTTAAGGATGGTGTATGCAAAATACCACAAAATGATAAATAGCGAGACCGATAAAGGTTATTATCTTCTTTTTAAAGGTCAGTTATTTGATAGCGCAAAGAAGATTGACTTACAAGAAATAGTAAGAAAAGTACCATTAATCTCTTCAGTTAAAGAAGGAGAAGAGTTTATTGTCAATACTCTCTTTAATCTCGACAGTCTTGTTTTATCTTCTTCTTACACTGTAGAAGAGGTAGAAACATTACTTAAAGCCTCCTTAAACGTGTGTTTACGTTACCATATTAGGGGAGATGTAGCTTTCGCCTATATCGACTACATCTCCCAAACCTACCTCGCGAGTAAAGTTATATCTTTAGTGCAGTCTTCGTTGCCGGATATTCTTGCTTGTGATTATTTCTCTTCACCTTACGAAATAGCGCTTCTCTATTATCTTATGGCGGATGTTTATCAAGACAACCAAGAGAAAAACCTCTCTATTAAGTTTTACTCTCTTTCGGTATCAATCTTAGAGGATATCGTAAAAGAAAACCCTGATAAGTATTTAGATATCCTCTCTAGTATCTACCTAGAGTATGGAACCTACCTAGTGGAGGTTGATGAGTATGATAGGGCGGTGACTTTATTAAATAACGCTAGCAAAACGCTTTCACCCTATTTAGATCTAAACCCAAAACTCTATAAGGAAAGGATGGCCTTATACTTTTTTTACCTTGGTAATGCCTACTACGACATGTATGACTTAAAGAAAGCTCTCTCTAATTATAAAAAGGCTCTATCCTATATTGATCACTACTCTGAGGATGTCGTTGTCTTACTTGAAGACACAATTACAAGCTTTGTTACAATCAGTATGGAGTTAAACGAGTTTAGTGATGTTGAGTCTCTCCTTTTAGATCTACTTAAACTCGATAAACTCTTTTACTCTTATGATCCAGTCAACTTTGAATACGATATATCAGAGGTTTATCAACTTTTAGGGACTTACTACGCTCACGAAAATAAAGGAGATAAAGCGCTCTATTACTATCAAGAAGCCTTTAAAAAGAGAGAAAAACTCATTGAAATAAATCCTTCTCTCTTTGGAGTGGGTTATTCAGTAACATGTGTTGGACTTGCTACCGCTTACCTAGAAAGAGGAGAAAGAGAAAAAACCATTGATTACTTAGAAGAAGGGAGAGATGTATTAGAACCTTTATACAACGTAAAGCCATATGAAGTCGGTAATGAACTATCATCTATTTATCTCGATTTAGGGAGTACGTATATTAGTTTTAAGGACTATCCAAGGGCGGAATCCTCTTACCTAAGAGCAATCGAAATCCAGGAGCGTTTCGCGGGAGGTAAAGCTAGTCCTAACGTCGCCCTGATGTATTATAACCTCGGGGTGCTCTATGAAAAGATGGAGGAAGATAAAAAGAGTGAACAAGCCTATAGGAGAGGACTCAAAAATCTAGAAGGATATAATGAAACTAACTTCCCTCAGTATGATATGGTGATTGATTCCTTAAATAACGCCCTAGATAAGATCTTAAAGAAACTCTCTGACCCCATGTTTGGAAGCCTAAGTGAAAATGCTGCATAAATAATGTATTGAAATATTTAAAAATATTTTTTATATTAATAACACATATGGAAACCGAATTAATAACTGAGCCTCCGATAGATCCGCTGGGTAGTATATCTACCTACGCTACTAGTACTTCTGGATTCTTTGGATTACCTGCATGGATTGGTTGGGTCTTAATCATCGTGGTTCTTTTATTTTGCGGTTTGTTCTCCGCGAGTGAAACTGCCTTCTGCCTCTGTAATAAATATCACTTTAGAAGATTAGCAGAAGAAGGTAATAGGACCGCTAAAATAATAACAAGACTCATAAATAAATATGATCGAACAATGGTCACTGTCCTTGTTGCTAATAACGGACTACAGACACTCATGTCGTTCGTGTGCGCAATGCTCTTTTATGGTCTAATTGGTAATGACACCGCTGAGGCAGTAGTCGCTACTGTCGTTATGGCGGTTATCGTCTTTATTATTACAGATACACTGCCTAAGATTATCGCCAATAAGATACCAAATAAGATGGTTGTCATCCTCGCTTGGCCTGACTGGATCTTTACCTGGCTTATCTGGCCTCTTGCCTGGTTATTTAGACTAATCTTAGTGGCCTTTAGAAAAATCTTTAAGATTAAAGATGATTCAATTCTTTCTAAAGATGACTTTATGGAGAGAGCGGATGAAGCAACCACCGATGATACCACTGTGGACTCCTCCTCTGAAGAGCTCTTTGAAGATAAAGAAGTTGATCTTTTAGAAAAGACCTTTACCTTTGACACTATCCCCGCATCAAATATCTTTACTCCACTGAATGATGTTGTTTCGATAGACTTAAAAAATCTCAATGCTAAATACGTGAATAACTTTATTTTGAATAGTAATTTCTCTCGTTTCCCGGTATATGAGGGAGAAACAAATAATATTGTGGGTATTTTAACTATTAACTCCTATTTTAAGGAGTATTCTTTAGATCCTCATGTTGATTTAAGAAGTGTGTTAAATCCTCCTATATATGTATATGACGATATGAAACTCGATGAAATACTCGATATTTTAAACGATGAACAAATCCATTTAGCGATGGTTAAAAATAGAAATGAAGAAGTAATAGGGATGATTACTTTAGAAGATGTACTAGATGAACTAGTCGGAGAGAACTCCTTAAAGAGTTGGGAAGGAGAAAAGGTCTAATGACTAGCGGTGGATTTGTCGCTTTATATGTCTGTATAGTGGTGGTTCTCCTTGTGGTATCCTTTATTTTCTCTGTGGCGGATCTCGCCTATGGTAGCGTTTCATTAACCCGCCTAGAGAAGCAGATGAATGAACATCCTAACTCAAAAAGGTATAAAAGGGCTTATAAACTTACAAAAGACTATGACACAACAGTAAGTACAATCTTACTTGGCAACGATATATGTAACGCAGGTATAGATATATTCTCAACCTTCCTTGGTGTTTTAGTGGCGATGGATTTTCTAAATAGCACAATATCCGCGGATACCTGGGGTTTAATTTTCTCTTTATGCGCTTTAGTATTTAAGATTCTATTTGGTGATGTAATTGCTAAATCGATTGGTAAAATCTATAACTATGGCATCGTTAGATCCTTCTCTGGATTTATTATGGTTTTTGGCTATATCATGTGGCCTATAACTTATTCAGTTGGCGCTCTCGGTAAACTTGTTTGTCTTCCTATTAGAAATGTTAATGATAATGTAACAAGCGATGAAGATCTAGAAGAGATGGTCGATGAAGCGGAACAAACGGGAGTAGTGGATGAAGATAAAGCGGAGATGCTAAGAGGGGCAATCGACTACGCGACAACAGAGCTATATGAAGTTATGACTCCTCGAGCAAAAATCTATGCCATCGAAAAGAGTAAACCCCTCGCGGAGATACTTAAGGATGAGAGAATGTTTGCGCACTCTCGAATTCCAGTGTATGAGGAAACTATTGATAATATCATTGGATATGTAAAGATGAGAGATTTAATTGCTTTACAAATTCAAAAGAAAGAAAAGAATATCGATTCAATAATTCAGTGGATTCCTCAGTTCCCTAAAACATCAGAGATTAATGATATTCTTGCTTACTTTAACGATAACAATGTCCATATTGGAGTGGTCCTTGATGAGTATGGTGGGACAGAAGGTATTGTTACAAGAGAGGATATCCTAGAAGAAATCGTTGGGGAAATCTGGGATGAAACGGATGACCCTGAAGAAGAAGTTGTCGAAAGAGCGGATGGCACATATATAATAGATGGAGGCATGAACCTAGAAGACTTCTGTGATCTTCTCGATATCGATTACGATAAGATTGAAACAGAGTATGTCACTGTCGGTGGTTTTATGATTGACCTACTCGATGACAAGTTCCCTTACTGGCATGATGAAGCCTGGATTCAAGGAGTTAAACTCCATGTACTAGCGCTTGGTAAAAACCACGTTGTAAAGAAACTTCTTGTTACTCCTCGTCCTGAAACAATTGAAGAGGAAAAGGAAAAAGAAGAGACGATAAAAGCCCTGAAAAATGGGAATGGCAAGAAAGCATAAAAAAATTGTGGAAAAATCAAAAAGTCCGCAATTTTTTATTAATTTAACTAAAATGCTTTTTAAAACTGCAGGGATTTTAAAAGTTTAACGATATTATCATCTTCGAGTATGTGATGGATATCATCATAACTATTAATCTCGACATACCTTAATTTGTCGTGCATCTTATTGATGAGTATATCTTCAAAGTTTTCGTGTTTTGTATAGTCCATCCCAAGGTGATAGATCTCTTCATATAGAAGCGTTTGTAAGCATCGACGGACAAGCGCAATAACTGATTTACCAAGCCAATATTCAAACTTGGTATTTGGATACTTTGCTTCGTAAGGGAGAAATCTAAGATAAAGTGGCAAGGCTTCGTTTGCGTTATGCCAAATATCCACAAATGCATAGTCAAACTTCTCTTTGTTGGCATCTTCTTTTAAATAGATAAAAGCGTCTTTATATAAAATCTTAATCTTATTTTTAAATTCAAAGTGAGGAAGAATATTTTCGGTAAAGAGTTTTATCACATCTCTATTATTTTCAATAATAGTGATACTTTTTACTTCCTCTTTTAAAGAAAGCATATAGGGTAGATAACCAAGTCCTAACCCAAGCACTAAAACGTTTCCTTTACCCTCTTCTACCATTTTAGACATTGTCTCTATTTCGTTTGGAGAGATACTCATCCATATCACATCTTTATCGAGAAGAGCAAGATACCGATACTCTTTATCAAAGTATCCAATCGGAGAGGTTTCTTCAAATTTAAGTGGGTCGACATTAATATCATTTAAGGAAAAGAGTTGGTATGGATTATAGGATAGATATTTAAGTTCGAGTGATCCCTGTTTTACTTCTTCTACATTGATGTTTTTGTTATAGGGATTCTCGCTATATTTTGTAATATCTAAAAAATTTAAGGGGTTTTTAAAAAACTTTTCACCGAGAATTTGGTTTTCTGTGTCCTCTAAATCAATTTGGAAATAATCCATCATTTCTTCGTAAACTTCATCGTTTTCTTTGCCTTTTTCGATGTTTTCTTCTTCAATATAAAAACCATTATCGTAGAGTTCGTTTAGCATATCCGCGACTGAAAGATTGATGTCTTTGGCGTCGATTAACTCTTTAAATTTTTCAAAGTCTTTCTTATTGATATTGATTTTCATAAATTCTATTTACCTATATACCCATTTAGTCTTAAATAGACAAGCATCTTTCTTAATGCTTTACCTCTATGTGAATATGTATTCTTTTCATCTTCACTCATCTCCGAGTATGTAACACCCGCTTCATCGCATTTAAAGAAGGCATCATAACCAAAACCTGTCGATGTTTCTCTAAGTGGAACAATATGTCCTGGTACTTCACTTGTAAAATAAAGAGGTTTATCTTCTGTATTTAATAGACATATACAGCATTTAAAGGTGGCTTTATCATTGCCATTTGCTTCGACCTCTTCATAAAGATTAGACATTGCGACGATATTCGACCCACATTGATCGATATATCTTGAGGAGTGGAGTCCAGGAAAGTTATTTAGAGATTCAATCTCTAGTCCTGAATCATCCGCAAAAATAGGAAAAGTCGTGTATTTTAAAACGGCACTTGCTTTTTTGTAGGCATTTTCCTCGTAGGAATGACCATCTTCCTCCGCCTTTACATCGAGATTTAAATCTCTTAAACCATAAACCACCACACCAAAAGGAGAGAGAATCTTTCTAGCCTCTTTTAGTTTGTTAGGATTATTTGTGGCAAATACTATTTCAAAGTTCATACCTTCATTGTACTCTCTTTATTTTTAAAAATAAAAAAAATCTGGAGCAGGCGACGGGAATCGAACCCGCATAATCAGCTTGGAAGGCTGATGTTCTACCACTGAACTACGCCTGCATCGCAGTATTAGTATTATAAAATTAGTTATAGGTTTTTACAATAATCAATTATTGATAAACTCTAAAACCTTATCGTGAGGAATATAGCCAAGAGATGACTTAATATTATCACCCTCTCTAAAGAGGATAAGAGTGGGGATAGATCTAATTCCATACTTTGCGCATAGACTTTGATTTACATCTAAGTCTGTATCAATCTCTGCGATTACCGCTTCTGTTTCATTATTCTCGCTGATTTTTTCTAGGACTGGTCCAAGCATCTGGCATGGTCCACACCATGTCGCAAAAAAGTCCACTAAAACAACATCGTTTTGAGCGATAACTTCGTTAAACTGTTCTTCACCTTCAATTTTAATAAGCATATTTTATCCTCCTAAACCATCACTAAGATTGTAAATATTGCATATAACAGGAAGAGTGTTACAGGATATTCCGCATAAGTGAATACCACATACCACCTCTTATGATAACCCTCTTTTCCATTATACCATAGGATAATCAGTGCGTCTAATAGACAATATGTTTCAAACGAAGAGTTTA
Organism: Coprobacillus sp.; assembly: GCA_021203745.1. GTDB lineage: Bacteria > Bacillota_I > Bacilli_A > RFN20 > CAG-826 > JAJQAP01. Next base: position 13,284 of record JAJQAP010000053.1, on the reverse strand, counting down.
GATAGTCGTATGCTGGCCATATAATACCGATAATCCATTGGATTAGGACCGCGCAGATAAAGAAGATCATACTCATAACATTGACGAGTGCTCTTGCGTAGTCATGAAACTCACTATCTCCGATTTTGCAGTGGTCTATTTCATCGACGTTAACTTTCATCATTCTCGCGGTGACGATATAACCTAGATAGATACCCGCCATAATGAGGAGTGAGAGGAATCCATATTGAGTTCTAAGCCAGTATGGATACCACCAAATAGTGGTGACATAATCGGAGGCGTATTCAATCGCAAAGCAAGCGTAACTTGCTATTCCTATAATAAAGGGAATTATAGCTAAACACTTTTTCCAGACTTCTTTTTGCTGTAAAGACCAAATCATAAAGACACCAAGAATTAGGTCAATAAAGATGTTTCCTTCATATATTGACCAACCGACTGCGTATTCGCAGATGAGTTGCCCCGCTAGAACGATAACACCGACGATAGCGAGTCTACCCATGTATTTCCCTGCGTGTTTGGTATGGATACTTCCTTGCACAATTCCAAAACAGAAAAGAGGCATTGCTAGTCTTCCGACAAGTCTAAAGGCAAAGATCACCCATTCTAGTTGTGGGACATCTCCATAAAACTCTCCAAGGAAATAACCGACGTGATCGATAAGCATACTAATAATCGCGATTATTTCAATCACGAAGCTTGATAAACGTAGATTTTTTGATAGTCTTTCCATCTTTATTCCTTAAAAAAGATATACCTCAATGATGATAATTACAACCGAGATTATGTTATTTAACATATGGGCAAATGATGAACAAGCATATCCTGATTTCTCATATGCGTATGAGAAAACAAGTGCAGCGACAATATAGGAAGGGAGATTAATGAGTTCATTAATGATAAATTCAGTGTCTCCACTTGTAAAACAGGAGAAGTCAAAATGGATTAGGCTAAAGACAATTGCGGTAATAAGATAGGCCGCCCAACGATTAATCCTTTTACAGAAGGTAAAAAGCCCCACTCTATAGGTTGCTTCTTCTACTAAGGGTGCTACAATTCCAAAAAGTAAGAGACTTGACCAGGGATATACTGCGGTTAATCCTTCTATACTTACCTGGTTTGTATTTCCTTCTGTTTCCCAAACAAGAGATATTAGTAAAGAGTAAACTAAGCTAAAAGCGATTAAAACACCACACCAACCAAGTCCTTTTAAATAGACATCTTTATGGCTAAAGGACTTAAATATGTCCTTACGGTATTTATAAAGTGTGACTCCAAGGATAGCAAATGTTAAGGCGTAAGTCGCGACATTAAGTGCCATATTGATACGTTCTGAAGTCGCGATACCATTGACATCCCCACCTGTTGAAGAGACGTAATAGACCACAATAAAAGATATAACAAAGCTAATAAGGTAGAATCCTAAAAACCCGATTAAAAAGAGTGCTAGCTCTCTTGCAGGAGACATCCATAAGACTCTATCAAACTTTTCCCATCTTGAATTATCTGGATCTTCTTTATTGCAGTAGGGGCAACTTTTTGACATTTCGTCATAGCTCATCCCACAGTTGGTGCATGTCTTTTTACCAAATTGCATAACGACATATTACAACATTTTTTGTATCTTTTGTTATTAAAATAACAAGTAGTTTGTTAAAATAAAAATATGAGTGAAGAGAAAACAATTAATAGAAGTCTATCTGATATTCTTTTAGATCCAGATAGTAAAGAACCCATTACCTTAAAAAACGAGAATGGTTTAAGTGTTGTTTTTGAGCAGGTTGCGGTTATCCCCCTTTATGATAACGATATAGAAGAGGATCGTCTCTTTGTGATGCTTAAAACAAAGGGTGAGTTCTGCGGATCCACCCCAGGAGAATGGAATGGTTTTGTCTTTTTACTTGATAGCGATGAATCTGGACAAGAAGTTTTAAAACTCATCCAAAATCAAAAACTCATCGATCGGGTTTACGAGAAGTTTGAAGAGCTAGTAAACACATCTAAAGCGTAATTTGACACTGTCAAAATATCATATAAAGGAAGAGCAATCTTCTTTTTATTTTATTCTTTAATTTAATTAAATGAATAAAGTTGTATAATTTAGGTTATGCAGACAGTCCAAGGTAAAACTATCTATACCTATGAAATCTTGTCTTCTAAGTTTATCGCTATCTTTTTCCCTTTAGATGATCCCTATTCTTTTAAAGAAGTCTATAACGAGATTAAAAAGGAGTATAAAAAAGCCACTCACTACGTATATGTTTATAAAGTGGGTAACGATATAAGATGTAGCGATGATAAAGAACCAAGTGGGACTGCCGCTCACCCAATACTAGATTTACTCATTAAACGAGAACTCGACCATGTTGCAGTAGTGGTTATCCGCTACTTTGGAGGGTCTAAACTTGGAGCGGGACGATTACTTAGAACTTACGTTAATGTCGTTAATGAAGCGATAAATCAAAGTGAATTAAAGGAGATATAAGATGCCAGAAGGAAACACAATCCAAAAAGCAAAACTCAATGATGCTTCTAGTGTTAGTCATGTTATTGCTATCCATTCTGGAAAAGGTGGAGTGGGTAAATCATATGTTACCTCCCTTATTGCCTGTGCTCTTGCTAGAAAAGGCTACAGGGTGGGTATCATGGACGCAGATATCACCGGTCCCTCTATTCCTAAGTCCTTTGGACTTAAAGGTATGCTTATGAGCGATGGAACACACTTATTTCCCGCGGAAACTAAACTAGGAATACGTATTGTCTCTTCTAATCTCCTTTTAGAAAAAGAAGACGATGCCATTATCTGGAGAGGACCAATGCTCTCCACGTTAATTAAACAGTTTTATGAAGATGTCTTATGGGAAGATATTGATTATCTTCTTATTGATATGCCACCAGGCACCGCGGATGTGACATTATCGGTCTTTCAACTTCTTAATATCGATAAACTATTTATTGTCTCTACTCCACAAGATCTCGTATCTTTAATTGTTAAAAAAGCGATAAATATGGCCTGGCAAATGAATGTTCCTGTCACTGGGATAATTGAGAATATGTCTTATGTTAAATGCCCAAACTGTGAAGAAAAAATCTACTTATACGGAAACGAGAGTCAACTTGAAAATGATGTTGTCGCAAAATTACCACTTTCCCCAGAAAACGCAAAACTAGTGGACCAGGGAAAAGTGGAAGAGATAAATGAACCTGAAATTGATAAGGTTGTTAGTCTAATCTTGGAGGAAACAAAATGAACGAACTTGAACTAAGAAGAAAAAATCTCTTTAAGAAGATGAAAGAAAATAGTGCCGCCTTAATTTATTGTGGCACTGATAAAGTCAGTAGTGAGGATGAGTATTACTACTTTATCCCTAATACTTGTTTCTTTTATCTTACAAACATCAAACAACAAAATAGTGTCCTTTTACTTATTAAAGGAATAGGAGAGGAGCATACATATCTCTTTATCGATGAATACTCTGAACTAAAAGAAAAGTGGACAGGCAAACGTATAAGGGTGCCAGAAGCTAAAGCACTTTCTGCAATTGATAATGTCTTAACCTTAAATAACTTTGGACCCACAATAAAATTAGCTTTACAGGATAAGGATAATCCATATGGGAAAATAGATACTTTGTATCTAGATCTTACTCCTGAAATTAAAGTGTATGAAGATGATGATAATCATACCCCTTACTACACAAAAGATGTCGCCGATTACTTTAAAGGTCAATATCCTCATTTAAAGATTGAAAATATTAAACCGATGGTCGCAGAACTCCGCACCAAAAAGAGTAAATATGAAGTTGACTCGATAAGAGATGCCATAAGAAAGACAAATGAAGGGATTAATCATACCCTTGCCTATATGAAACCTGGTCTATATGAGTGGCAGGTTGCTGAAGAGTTTCAACACTATGGCATGATTACCACAAGAACTGAATTATCCTTCCCCTCCATTATTGCGGGTGGGGTAAACGCGACAATATTACACTATCCTCAAGAATCAGATAGACTTATGGATAACACCCTCGTTCTCTTTGATCTTGGTTATCGCACAAACAACTATTGTGCAGATATTTCTCGTACGTATCCTATTTCTGGTCACTTTGACGACCTTCAAAGAAGAGTGTATGAAGCGGTGTTAAACGCTAATAAAGCGATGATTGAATATGTCCATCCCGGTCTAACACTAAAGGAGTGTAATGATTACTGCACCGAGTTTTTAAAGAAAGAAGCGATAAGACTTAAACTCATGGATGAAAATGATGATATCCATAAATACTATTATCATAATGTCTCCCATCAAATTGGGATTGACTGTCACGATACATGTGATAGATCTAAACCATTAGAGCCAGGGAATATCATCTCCGATGAACCAGGACTATATTTTAAAGATTATGGAATTGGAGTGAGAATTGAAGATGACTTACTTCTTACTGAGAATGGTTGTGAAAACCTCTCTATTGAGATTCCAAAGGAAATATCCGATATTGAAAAACTTCTCTCGTCCTTAAAGAAAGGAAAATAAATGGAAAAATTTATCTTATCTATCGATCAAGGTACAACCTCATCTAGAGCGATTCTTTTTGATAAACTTGGACACGAAAGATATTCTGCCTATCGCGAGGTTAAATGCCTTTTTCCTAAACCTGGATGGGTAGAGCAAGACGCTTTATCGTTATGGGTATCAGTAATCGATGTTATTAATGAAGTATTAGTAAAAGCTAATATTACTTTTAGTGCTATTGATTCTATCGGTATATCTAACCAAAGAGAAACCACAGTGATATGGGATAAAGAAACAGGAATGCCTATATATAATGCGATAGTGTGGCAATCTCGTCAAACATCTTATATCTGTGATAGATACTCTAAATATAAAGACTTAATCCACGAAAAAACTGGACTATTAATTAACCCATATTTTAGTGCCTCTAAAATAAGATTTATTTTAGACAACGTCGAAAATGGACAACAAAGAGCGGAGGCAGGAGAGTTAATGTGTGGCACAATCGATACATGGCTAGTCTATCGACTAACAAAGAGCGAAACATTTGCAACAGATGTTTCAAATGCCTCTCGAACAATGCTCTTTAATATCAACACTATGGAGTGGGATGAAGAACTTCTATCTCTCTTTAATATTCCTAAATGTATCTTGCCTGAGGTAAAACCATCTTCCTATGATTATGGAGCCGCTACTTTCTTTTCTAAAGATGTCCATATAAGAGGAGTAGCGGGAGACCAACAAGCCGCACTATTCGGTCATACATGCTTTAATCAAGGTGATAGTAAAAATACATATGGTACAGGTTGCTTTATGCTAATGAATACAGGTGACACACCAATATATTCAAAGAACGGACTCCTTACGACAATCGCCTGGCAAATAGGAGATAAGGTAACATACGCTATAGAGGGTTCAGTCTTTATCGGTGGAGCGGTTGTTCAGTGGTTAAGAGACCAAATGAGGATGATTGATTATGCCGCCCAAAGTGAAGATGAAGCCTTAAAGAGTTCCTCTACCCACGGAGTCTATATCGTTCCTGCCTTTGTTGGTCTTGGTACCCCTTACTGGGATGATAATGCTAGAGGAGCGGTCTTTGGTCTCACACGAGGATCAAATAAATCCCACTTTATAAGAGCCGCACTAGATAGTATCGATTATCAATGTAAAGATGTTTTTGATGTGATGGTTAAAGAAACCGGAAATAATATATCATCTTTAAAAGTTGATGGTGGAGCTACACAAAATAACTACTTAATGCAGTTTCAAGCAGATATTCTTAGCACAACAATAGAAGTAGCAAAGTGCCACGAAATAACCGCCCTTGGTGTTTGTTATCTTGCAGGACTCAACAGTGGTTTCTACTCATCCCTTGAAGCTGTTAGTGAGATCCACGAAAACGAGAAGGTCTTCCCACCAAAAATGAGTAAGAAAGAAATTAATACTTTATGCAAAGGTTGGAAAGCCGCAGTTAAAGCCACAAGAGCGTTTAAACCTGAAGGTTGAGATTAAATAATCTCAACTTTATAAGAGGCACTCGAAAAATGAGTGAAAAAGTGCTATATTAAAACTGTGAAAAAAGTCTTAGTTATTGCTCCTAGATATGCTCAAAAGAATTTGCTCTCCTTCTATCGAAAGGAGAACGTTTTTAGTGATATTAAGATTATGAGTAGGGAAGAAGTGTATCACTCTGTCTACTCTTCATTTGATAAAAACCATTTAATTTATCTTTATAGTAAAAAAGATGCCTCACTTGACTTTTTAGAAGAGGTCACCTCTTTCTTCCCATATGTAGAAGATAAAGACTACCAAGACGAGGCACTTAATAATATCGTTTCCTATAAAAAGATCGCCTTAGAGGATCACAAAGAAGCGAGTCCATTCTATCCAGAACTTAACTTTAAAGATAGAGATGTTCATGTCTATTATTACGATAGGGATGACTTTTATCTCGATTATGTTTTTAACCTATTTAATATTAAAGCGGAATACAAAACAGAAGACTATAAATTGAGACCAACGACTCTTCATTATTTCCATTTGGCGGATGATGAAGTTTTGTATACTTTGAATAAAATCTGCGAAATTTTAACCAATGAAGACACAAATATCCATTTAGTAATTAGAGACGATGCATATCGGCTAATCCTCAATAAATACGCACCATTTTTTAACTTAAAAATTAATAATCTAATTCAAAAAAGTCTCATTTCAAATCCAATTTGCATTTCTTTTCTCAATAATTATGAGCTTTCTCACGATATTTTGGACAGTGTCAAAAAAACTAGTGAAGAATATGCATATTCTGAATATCTCGATCTTTTAGTGAATACAATTGATTTAAATACTTATGATTTTTTGCCTTTTGATAAACAAATTGCGGTTTTTCGAAAAGCCTTTAATGATGTGAAGATTTCTTCCGCGACTTATGAGAAAGGAATTGACATCATCGATTCACCTACATTTAGTGCTACTGACCACATATTTTTCCTCGGATTTTCTCAAGATGATTTTCCTCAGTTCTTTAAGGAATCATCCTACATTGATGCGGAACAAAAAGACGAAATTAACTACCCTACCGCTTTAATTAAAAATAGGGTGTCCACTAAGGATATGACTAACTTCTTAAAGTGTGAGTCTCATATTCATTTGTCTTTTTCTGAGTATGTCAATAACCAAAAGAAATACCCCTCTATTCTTGTTAATGACCCTAACTATTTAATTTCTGTTGATCACGAGAATAAGGTATTAACTTATTTCTCAAAATATTATTCCTATATCAAACTATGTAAGGCCTTAGATAAAAAGAACCTCTACCTAGAAAGTAGTGATGATTATGTGACGTTAAACGCTAATGTCCCTGAATTTAACGAGATTTACTCTTCATTTGATTATTCCTTTACTGGTGTTAACGTTATAAATCCTGATTACACAATGTCTTATTCCTCTGCAAACGCATTTATTTCCTGCCAGTTTAAGTATTTTATGCAAAAAGTTGTGGGTATTTCAGACACTCGTCAATCCTTTTATCTTAATCTAGGAACCTTTGCTCATCGCGTGTTTCAAAACTCTTATAAAGATGGTAAGTTCGACCAGAATCTAGACTTTGATAAAGTATATGAAGAGTGTAAGCACGATATTAATTTCTCTACTGGTGAAATGATTCTTGTGGACCATAAAATAAAAGATCTTATCAAACAAGAAGTCGATTTTCTTGCTTATCAAGACTCTCATTTTATTAATCCTACCTACTATACAGAAAAGTATATAAAAGATATTCCTGTTGAGGATTCTAAGATTAAAGTTAAAGGTATTATTGATAAAGTGGTCATTACCGATAACAAATACATGTTTTTTATCGATTATAAGAGTAAGGAAACAGTCTTTAGAGAACAAGAGATAAAAACTGGTAAGTCCTTACAACTTGCTACTTATCTTATGATAAGCGATTCTCTCGAGTCCTTTGAAGGTTATAAGTTATCCGGTCTATTTTATAACACCTTCCTTCCTCAAAAACTCGATGTTAAAGGTGTTAATGATAAAGAATACATGTTACTTAGAGGTAAAATCATCGATAATGATGAGATCATTTCCTCTTTTGACCCCACAAACTCAATTATTAAGCGTTCTAATCGTCAGACGTCTAATCCTTTTGCGAGCCAAGAAGACTTTGACTCTTATATAGGGCAGGCAAAAGAGGTTTATCAATATATATCTAGCGAAATTGAAGACAACAGTTATCCAATTGATCCTCATAGAAACGGGGCTAAAGACTCTTGTAAAAACTGCCCATATAGAGATATCTGTTTTTACGATGGACTAGAACTAGAGGAAGACGAGGAGGAAGAAGATAATGCCTAAATCTGTAAACTTTTCTCCTTCCCAACAAAAAGCTATTACCCAAAAAGGGACAAATATTCTTGTTAGTGCCGGTGCGGGTTCTGGTAAAACCACAGTCTTAACGGAACGTATCTCTAGACAAGTACAAGAGGGCACTCCAATAACAAGGTTCCTTGTTTTAACATTTACGGAAGCCGCTGCTAACGAAATGAAGCAACGTATAAGGAGAGAGGTAACCAAAACCAAGGGAGAAGAAGGAGCCTTACTCGTAGATGAATCTCACATTGAAACATTCGATGCTTTTGCCTTATGGCTAGTCAAAAAATATAGTTATGCTCTTGGTATTTCTTCTGATATATCTATCATTGATAAGGGCATCATGCATATTAAAGTAAGCGAGACAATAAAAGAAGTTATCGAAGAAAACCTTTCTAATCCAGATTTCTTTAATCTTTATACAAAGTACTCTTATAAAACAGACAAAATTATTGCAGATGGTATAGAGTCTATCTATAAACTCGCTAACAAACAGCTCGATAAAGAACAGTTCTTTAATACTTATGTATCTAATACTTATAATGAATTCTACATTAATTCATTAATCAATGAGGCCACAAAAAAGAGTGTCGATTTCTTTAATGAAGCAAGTATTAAGATCGCTAATATCGATGACGAGAAATTAGAAGAAGGATACCTTAATTTCTATACAAAATTCTTCGATGTCACTGATTTTGACGAACTTCGAGACTTAGTTTTAAATTCAGATAGATATCCCTCTAAAAATAAGAATATCTCGCGTGATGATCTTAAGATCCATAACTACTTAAAGGGAAAGTATAATGGTGAAATTAAACCATATTTCCAAAGCGGATCACGCAATGAAATCATTCAGGAATATATGTCTCATAAAAAAGAGGCAGAGGTCCTTTTTGAAATGGCTAGAGAGGTTGATAGACGTCTCGATGAATTTAAGAGAAAGAACGGAGTTTATGATTTCTCTGATATCTCATTCCTAGCTAATAAACTCTTTAGAGAAAACCAAGATATCGTTAATGAAGTCGCCTCTATGTTTGATTATATCTTTGTCGATGAATATCAAGACACCAATGATATCCAAGAATATATTATCTCTAAACTCGGGAGAGACAATGTCTATATGGTGGGAGATATAAAGCAATCTATATACCGTTTTAGAAATGCGGATTGTGAAATCTTTAATAAAAAATTCAATAAGTATAAAAAGGGAGAAGAAGGGATTGAAGTAGATCTAAATAATAACTTCCGTTCTCGTCCTCAAGTAGTGGAGGGGGTAAACCATATATTCTCCTATTTAATGGATCCAGAGGATAACCCCACCACTAGAATTGACTATCAACAAGGCCATCATTTTGAAGAGGGTGAAGGTCAAGAAGTCTTTAAAAAGCATGAAGACGAATCGGAATATGGTTTTATCTTTAAAGAATATGACTATGACCCAACGAAAAAAATTAAGGAGCATGAAGCAAACTTAATCGCTGATGATATCATCCATAAAGTAAATACTGGTTTTAAGATCTATGATAAGAAACTCGATGAAACGAGACCATGTCGATATTCGGATTTTGCGATTTTATGTGATACCGCTACTCATTTTGCAACAGTGCAAAAAGTCTTTAATCAGAGAAACATCCCTCTCGTATTAAAAGCGGATGAATCTTCCCTTGATATTGTCTTCGCTCGTATCATCAAAAATATTGTAAAACTCATCTATTTTACAAAAACTAACAAGATTGACGATGATTTTAGGCATGCTTATATGTCGATATCTAGGTCTCCAATCTTTAAAGAAAGTGACCAGACTTTATACGATAAATTAAAAGAAAAAAATCCTGAAATTTTAATTAATAATATTAAAAACGACAAACTTTATAAAATAGTCGACGAAATTGCAAAGGAATCTGATGATTTATCCCTCTCTGAGATAATGTCAGAAATCTACGATAAGTTTGATTTAACTAGCTGTATCTTTAAACTTGGATCATACGAGAAAAACACCCTTCTCTGGGATCAATTTGTCGCTAACTCCATCGATATGGAAAAGCTCGGTTTCACCCTTAAAGAGTATGTCGATTATTTTGACTCCCTCGATAACTTACAGATTTCTCTAGATGTTCCTTCTATTCAAGATGTCGATAACGCCGTTAGTCTTTCAACAATCCATAAAGCAAAGGGACTTGAATATCATATCGTTTATCTTCCATTCCTTGACGGAAATATACACGGCAAAGCCATTTCAGAAATTCCTCAAATCTGGGCCTCTCAAACCCATGGTTTAATTTTCCCTAAGATGGATTTAGGAATGGAAAATTCATTCATTAAGAAACTCGCCCTCCAGAAAGAAAGAGAAGAAGTTTTTAATGAGAAGATTAGACTCTTATATGTGGCAATGACTAGATGCATGGATGAAACAATACTTATCATGTCACATGAGTCTCCATCCGCCAATAACTGCACATTTATTCCAGACGCTAAAAAATATACACACTTATTTAGATATTTAAGGGATTATGGAATCGTTGACTTTGAAATAGTGGAACCCACAAATGAGCCAGTAGTGGTCCACGAAAAAACCTATCATCAAGATGAGTTTAACCTTGAAGAGTTTAATTATGACTATAAAGAAAATCCTAAACATAAGGCTTCTAAAGAACTCCATCTCAATAATCCTGAACTCTTACAATACGGCACAAACGTTCACTACTTGATGGAGCATATCGACTATGAAACTAAAGATACTTCATTTATCAAAGATAAAAAGATTAAACATGATATTGACAAGATCCTCGATATGCCTATCTTCCAAGGCGTCAAAAACGACAACATTTTGCATGAGTATGAATTTTATGACGAGGAAAATAACGTTCATGGAATTATCGATTGTTTGATTATAAAAGATGATCATATCGATATCATCGACTTCAAACTTAAGAATATCGCTGACGAATCTTATCATCGTCAACTAAATACATATCGAAAATATATTGAAAAAGTCTCCAATTTACCGATACATATGTATTTACTCTCGATATTTGATACAATATTAGAGGAAGTTGACTATGAAGATAATTAAATTAGAGAGAGCGGACTTTGATAACTTCTTAAAGCAGATTAAGTTAAATCCTGCCTTTAACGAGGACTTTTTATACGATGTTTATTGTCGTTCTTGCCAAATAATTGAAGATAACGCTGATGAAATTAATCAATTATCTCATTATGAACGCAACAATCCATATGAGCATGTCTACTATGTCGTTGGTGAATGCACCTACAATATTCAGTTTTTAAAACCTGAAGATTTTGAGAAATTAAAAAGCGATGAAGAGTATCTTAATCAATTAGCAGTGGATATCTCTGATAAATACCTTTCTCTTTCCTATTTCCCCTATCAAGAAGCTAAGTTTGGAAACAAGTTTCTTCCTCCTATTTCGACGATTACTCTCTGTACAAACTTCTTTTTAAATATCCTTTCTCGTCTTACTAAACATAATCCTAGAGAAAGTCTAGTGCTCGATTTATTAATTAAGTCCTTTAAATATATATCTACATCTTTATCGCTTCTATCTGATGGTCATGAAAGCGAAGCTTTTAGTGAATGGAGAACACTCCATGAATGTGAATGTATCCTTATCCTTTTAGATAAATATGGAGATCCATTAATCGATGCTTATAATAGACACTTACAATATGCTTTAGCGTATCAAGGCTCATTTGATAAAGAGACTACCGATAAAATCTTTGAAGAGATTAAAGCCATAATGAAAGATAACGACTTAAAGAGTAAGGACATGAAAAAGTTTATCGAGTATGGATGGATATACCAAATAGATGAAGTAAAAAATAGCGAACCAAATACCTATAAACTTAACTTTAGAGATGGTGTGGAAAAACTCGCAGGTTTAGGGCAGTACGCAAAAACATACGAACTATCTTCTGAGATTATTCATTCTACCCCAATATTAATTTACTCCGATGATCGATATTTCTACTATTTAACCCTTATATGTTTATATGAATCATTCTTTAGACTAGAACAAGTATTCTCCGCTATTTTTACTAAAATCGCGGATAAAGAATTACTCGATTCTTACCAAGCGATGAAAGATTCATATTTCCCAAAACTACAAACTATTTATCGTCAACAATGTTTCCTCATTGATCGATATCAAAAATCAAAAAAACGCGCAAATAAAAAAGAATAGTAAAAAAAAGCAGCGATTTTGCTGCTTTTTCTTTTTAATTAATAAGTTATTAATCAAATCCTTCATAGCAGGATCCACCAATAAACTCTCTGAGTAATGAGTTACATGGAATCCAACGGGTTGGCATTTCATTAAAGAATTTAAGCATACGGATAAGTCTTTCTGCCATTGGCCAATATTCACTTTCATGATCCATATGTTCAAGAAGTGGTAAGGCAAATCTTTTCATCGCACATAGCTCGTATGAGAGAAAGGAGTTAAAGACATAATCCGCACCCTCTTGTGTATCATAGATCCACTTAAACTCACCTTGACGGACACTCTCCCAACTAGCAATTGTCTCTTCCGCGGAAGATCCTCTAAACTGTTTATCTCTCACAAGTCTTCTTAGTAGTCGAATATCGGTTGAGGATAATGGGTTTTCGTTATCGTAATTAACTTGGGCTTGTGGGGCAATAAAAATCTTAAACTTTTGGTGATTTGGAATCGAAGAGGACATTCTTTCGTTTAAGGCATGAATTCCTTCAATTATAATTGGTTGATTTGCTTCAATCTTTAGAACTTGTCCATCTTCTCTCTTTCCGGTGAGGAAATTAAAGTGAGGTAATGTCACTGTATCTCCTGAAATTAAATCACTCATGTTTTGGTTAAATGTTTCAATATCGAGAGCGTCAATTGACTCTAAATCGGGATTTC
>JAJQAP010000011.1 GCA_021203745.1 Coprobacillus sp. | reverse complement strand
CGATTGAAGAAGTTATAACAATCTTTCTTGAAGAAATTGTTAAAGCAGATGGGTTCCCAACTGAGATTCAAGGAAAATAAAAAGAAGGGCAAAATGCTCTTCTTTTTATATTACGTATATTGGTTTTTAGTTAAGAGATTAGCTCTGGGGTGCCACCATTAACGGAGATACGATAGAAATGGGCATTACCATTAGTATTGACCGCTCCAAGGAGTCCATCACTATTTAAGAAATAAATATAACCATTATAGTATTCAAGAGCGGTTGTATAGTAATCAATACTAGAGCCAAATGCTCTTAATATCTGAGTTCCAGATGTGGCACTTAGTCCCGCTTTATATAGACCCGAAATGGTATCATCTGAAAGAATTGAAGCGGATTCTACTTGATTATAGTAATAGATTGTTCCATCTCTCACAATGATTTCTTCTGGATCGGTATCATCAGTTATCATCTCTACAAAGTTTGAACCATCAACATTGATCTTGCAAAGTCTCTTATTACCCCAAAGAACTCCATATAACTGCCTAAAATAGATTACACCATCTTCAATATCCATGGTGCTAACTCTTGGAGTTTGATCGTATATTGTCGTTGTGGAATAGGAGGTATCAGATGGATCAATGGAGAGAATATTATATGAATCGATGAAATATAATTTGCCGTTATAAACTTTAAGATCATCCACTCCACTTGAATAGATCTGGACATCATTATCTCCATTCATATCACTCATTCTGATCGCGGTTCTTACCATTGCGGCATTCTTTTGGACATAGTATAGATGCTCTCCATCACTACATATATCCTCACAGTCATATGAATTGACTAGTTCTGGCTCTCCTCCTTCTTTAAGATTTACTCGATAGAGGTTATTGTTGACGAGCCATGTTACTTCATTAAAGTAGAGCCAATCTCCAATAATAGAGAAGTTATTGACCTTATTTGAGATAATTTTTACCTTTGTGTTAGAGGCAGGTGAATAAGCGTATAGAGTTTTATTATCGTACATATTTAAATAATAAATCTTGCCATTATATTCTTTTGTCTCTCCTCCAGTATTAACGATGTTAGATTCATCTGTTGCTGTAAATCCCTCTAATATATGAGTGGTGACTTGTTTAGAATTTAAATCATATATACATAGATCATAATCACTAGTTAGATCATAATAGATAAGACCTGTACTGCCATAAGAGGCAAGAGAACAAATAGTGCCATTTTCAATTATGTGGGTACCGGTATTATTATTATCACTTGTTTGATTTGTGGATACACTATAGATCCCATCTCCATAGATTAATGTGTTTAGTTTATCGACATTCTCATAGTATAGTGTATTACCAATAACCACAAGGTTTTCTCCGGCATCACTTGTGAGTTTAACTTTTGAGTTTGTGGAGATTGTGTATTTTTCTATGTAATTACCTAGCCAGTTATTAACTGTATAGTATAAGACACCGTTATCGACGATGAGGTTATTAATCTTAGGTCCCTCCCCTACGACAGTCCTATTCTGGTTAGATCCAGATGTAGAGATAGAGGATAGTTTATTGGAGTTAGAACCATCCGCAAAATAAAGGGTGTTATTATAATAGGTTAGATAATAGGCTTTACCTTGAGAGAGTAGGGTGGGCTCTGCATTCTCATCGGTAAGACTAATTTTATAGATACCAGAGTTAGACGCTAAAAGACCATTAACCACGTAGTAGGCATAGTTTCCGTTTACGGCAAGATAATCTCCTTTAACCTCTGCGGCAGTAGAAACTTCATCACTAGAATCCACTTTCTTTATTGATCCAGAGAAAAGTGATTTTGCGGTGTAATAGATATTTGTAGAGTCAGTCGCAAAATACCTTGCTTGGTCATTAGATACTTTTGTAACACTAGATCCATCATACGTATAGAGATAATCGTTATCTAGGGCGTTTTCAAAGTAGACTTTGTTATTAAAATATTTAATGTATCTTACATCGTCGTTAGCATATATCGTTAATGTTGCACTTAAGGTTTTAGTGTGATAACCCTCTGCACTAATTGAGGCATTAATATTATAAGTCCCTATTTCAGAAGCTTTATTTTGGATTGAGCTATCATTAGTGCAGCTATAACTAATATTATATTCATCAAGCACTGTTCCCTCCACTTCGATTGAGTGTTCAAAGGAATCGTATTCAAAGGATGCACTATTAAAGTAGACACCTTCAATCTCCTTTGTATCTTCACTAGCCGCAGTTACAGAGACTGAGCAGGTTGCACTTTTACCCCCATCGTTAGATGTAGCGGTGATTGTTGTAGTGCCCACACTAATAGCGGTTACCACTCCATTACTATCAACACTTGCTACACTATCGTTAGAAGAAGTTAATGTATAGGTTTTATCTGTAGCGTTACTAGGATTAATACTTACACTTACTGAAGTTGAATCTCCAACAGTTAGAGATAATGAACTTGGACTTATAGAGATAGACTCTACGTGGATAGTAGGATCCTCTTCACTAGGAGAGGAGTCGGTGCCACCAGTGGATTCACTCGTTCCTGTATCTTCACTAGTGGAGCTATCATTTTCACTAGATTCACTCGTTTGTGTATCTTCACTAGTGGTTGTTTCACTCCCTTTAGATTCACTAGAGGTAGATGTATCACTAGATCCAGTGCATCCAGATATAGTCAAAATAAAAGTTAGTAAAACTAAACTAAAAGATTTACGAATATTCTTTTTTAGCATATAGGTAATCCCCCTTTAATATACAATTAACATTATATATATATATATATATATATATATATCAACAATAAAAAGTTAATAGAGGTAATAGTAAACCAATAACTTAGATGCTGATTAAATATAAAACACCCACCGCCCTAATGGTGGTGAGTGTAAATTAAATATTATTTATGCTGCTAAAGTATAGTTAATTACAAATTGGGTAACTCTTAATTGAGTGCCACCAGAGTTGCTACTTTGGTAATTGTTATAAATAACAGCACCTGTTGCAGTGATGTTAAGAGTTAGTGTTTTTGCTGTGGTGTCTTTTACAATCGAACCTGCAGTTGCACCAGTGGAATCTGTTAGTGTTGCAGTTTCATTGCCATAATAGGGATCATCATAAGTCATTACAATGCTTGTAATAGTAGCACCTTTATCTTCATAAAGAGGGGTAAAGGTAAGTGTATTTTGCGCATATACTCTAATCATGGTAGCATGCCAAGCTGGGGCCGTCGCACCAGTGTTCTTTGCTGCGGTTATGGAAACTTGATGTCCTGTTATGGTGTTTGTATCTAAATTAGTACCAGAATATCCCAAACCATCAATGACAATGCTTTCACTTTCTTCTAGAACATCTTGTACTTCAAAAGTGATTTCACCTTTTGCATCATTTTCAGCGGTTGCAGTGACTGTTGCACTGCCAGCACCAGCGGCATGCACTGTAGCGCCAGTTAGATTTTGACTAACAGTAACAACACTCTCATCATTACTAGTCCAAACTAAGGTATCAATATCAAAGCCGGTGGTAGGAACAGTGCTAACTGTTACCTCAACATTTGATCCAGCATTGAGATTTGTTTCTTCTGCACTTAAAACAAGCTCAGTAATTGGTTCAACTGGATTGGTGTAAGTTCCATAAACTTCGATGTATTGAACAAAACCACGACTTTTGCAATTAAAAGATAAGATATTTTGATATTCATCCTCAAATTCATATGTTAGTTCTTCAAAAGAACCAGTTTGAGGCATAGCTAATGTCTCACCATTAATGGTTAAATTATTTGCTTCATTCGTTGTCCAACTATGGGCACTTACAACAACTTTTTCAATGTTGACACCAACAGCAAACTTAAAGTTTAAAATACCTTGATCACCACTGGCACCGACTTTAATTAGACCATTAGATTGGAATGCTCCATTTTGATTGTTTCCTAACCAAATTGAGCCATATTTCCTACAACAGACATAGAGATCATCACCTGTCCAGAATCCATCAAGATCAGTAGCAGAGCTCATTGCTGTGGATGCTAAATCTTCATCCACTCCATTAGTAGTGAAGTCAAATTTACCACTGAAACTAACTGTGTCAGAATCGCCATCGTTGCCACCTTCTGATGGGTTTCCGCCTTCTGGGTTAGAATCACCAGTTGTTTCACCTCCAGGAGTCTCCTCGGTGTCGGTTGTAGTAACTTCTCCGCTCTCATCACTAGTGGTTTCTTCTTCACTAGTGGTTTCGCATGCACCTAAGCCTAGTACTAGAGCTAGCGCGGCAAGACTTGTTAAAAGTTTTGTTTTTCTCATTGTTTTTTCTCCTTTAAAAAATAAATAGTACGTATTAGAGATACTCTATATATATTTATTCTCTATATATAAGTGAATACAAACGAAGTCTTATATATATATTTATATCTAACTAGTAAATAAAAATGTACGACAAACTGTCGTACATACTTACTACTTATTTAGATATAATAAGAATAGGATGTATATCTCATATCTTCTAACGCTTATAAGTATAGAGAGAGAGAGAGAGAGATTCAAGTTAAAAGTTTTGACACTGATAAAATTACATTTTATAAATCCAATAAATAAAGAAAATAACACCAATCTTTAGGTGTTATATATTTTCTATATTATACTAGATCAACTAACTTCTATATGTTGTAGAAGTCAAAGCGTAGCAATCATTAAAGGCACTATCACTGACATCAACTGATGTATTTAGTAAAGATACACTTGTAAGGCGGTAGCAGTATCTAAAGGCTTCACCACCAATAGAGGTTACACTACTAGGGATAGAGATAGATTCAAGAGCGGTGTTATAAAAAGAGTTTATCCCAATAGAGGTAGGAGCACCCACTATAATTAACTCACTAAGGGAATAACACTTATAAAATAAGTAATTAGTAATATCATTATTATTTAGGGTAACACTCTTTAATGAGTAGCAAGAATCAAACACTCTTAAACCAAGATCAGTAATAGAAGAGGGTAATGTAATACTAGTTAGACTAAAGCAGTACTGAAACGCTCTTAAAGAAAGGGTGGTTAAACTAGCGGGGAAGCTAATATTATCTAGTGATATACAGTATTGGAAAGCATCTGTTGCAATACTTTCGAGTCCGTCATTAAGATTAATAGATTTGAGACTATAGCAGTTAGCAAAAGCCATTTGTCCAATACTTTGTAATGATGATCCACTTATCTTTACCTCTTTTAAAGAGTAGCATTGATAAAAGGCATAATCGTTAATGGTGGTGACACTCTCTGGGATAATAACTGACTCTAAATAGTTACAAGAGGAGGTTGAACCTCTAAAGGCAGCATTAGAGTAAGTTATCGCGTTAGGGTTACCGATCGCAGTGACAGGTAAATCATTATATGTAGCGGGTATTTCTATTCCTCTTTGTTTTAAAGCGGCATCAAACCCACTGACATAATAAGAGGTCCCATCAGAGTTAAGTTTATACTCGAGTCCTTCACTAGAATAGGTAATTGAAGGGGACTCACTAGGAGAACTACTCTCATAGTGAATTTCTGCATATTGAATTATATCCCGGTCATCTACAGGGAAGTTAGGATCCTTTTCTTTTTCTCTTCCATCGCCCTCATCTAAATAGGTATTGTTAGACTGACTCCCTCCATAATATATATCGGTAAGGGAATAAGATTCTAAAAAGGCATGTTGCCCAATACTTTGTATATCTTTTCCTAAAACAAGGTATTTAGCGCTGTGGCAAGAGTTAAAAGCGTACTCTCCTACACTAATAAGGGAGGATGGTAAGTCTATTGATGTTAAGGCTAGACAGTTACTAAAAGCATAATCACCAATACTTATTAATCCTTCATTAAAGATAATACTTTTACATGTTATACAATAACTAAAGGCATAAGAAGGAACACTTTGTAAACTAGTGGGTAAAGTTATCGATTTTAGACATACGCATTCATAGAAAGAATACTCACCAAGACTAGTTAATCCTTCATTTAGTTTAACCTCAGTTAATGC
>JAJQAP010000070.1 GCA_021203745.1 Coprobacillus sp. | reverse complement strand
GGCTATATCTATTGCGAGTATATCACCTTTATACATATCATTATCTTTAGATAATGAGAGTAAAAGTCCCACTACCTCCATAATAAGAGGTAAACTAAAAAGAAGATAACCAATAAAACCTACTGGAGAACTACTTATTAATTCATTACCTAGAAAGAAGACTTCTTGATAGGTATAGACACTATCTTGGTAGTAGAGTTGAGAGCCAAAGAGAAAAAAGAGACATAAGGTTAATAATATAAGTACGATAACCTTTACTATTGATGTATGCTTCTTAATAATATCCATAACTACTATTATATAACTAATTAGTGATAAGCATAACAAAAAGGTAAGGAGGTGAGTCCTTACCTTTTACTATCATTTAAATGGATAATCATTTATGAGACACCGAGTGAATTTATAAATTGCTCAATTGTCTGACCACTAGATAATGTATACATGGTTGTTGCGCTACCACTCCAGGTTGCACCGCATCCAAACCAAGAAGACATCCAACAACCAGTAGTAACATAAACATAAACATCTGAAGAATAAGAATCAAAACCGATGGCGCTATTCATTCCCATTTGACTACCATATGAATCTTGAAGACTTATCCACAAATCGGAGGTTCCAGGATCGGCATAGGCAAGTTCCGAATAGATTGCTAATCTGCTTGTATTACTACCTGACCCAGATGTAGTTGTATGATAAACGCTTCCAATTGTAGAACCGCTAAAGACAGGATCACCCCAAGAAATAACATTCAAGATATAATTATCGCTCCAACTGGCTCCAGAATTATCTACATATACAACATAGAATTGAATCTTTCCGGTAGGATCAAATGTTGCAGGTTCTTCAATGTAATCACCAGGATTACCATAATTAATGGTTACATTAAGGGTGTCTCCATCACTAACACTATATCTATCAACTGTGTAATCATAATTCCATTGATAATTCCAATTGTGTAAACCAGATCCAGTTACCTCATCTGCATACTCAAAGTAAATTTGGAAAGTAACATCTCCATTATAGATTTGACTAAATGTATAGGAGTAATAATATGAACCTTCTGAACCATATTCAGTTAACTCTGTACTAGCTTCATCTGGTGATGTCCATGTACCACTAACGGAACTATCATCAGAATATCTACCATTGGTAATATAACCACCGATAAATGCCTTAGCGTAGGTAGGCACTCTATAGTTACCTGACCCATCACTATCAGTGAATGTAAAGTTAACTGTAATATTACTCTTTGTTGTGGGTGTGGGATCAAAGAGAATATTACATAGTGAGGCACCTGTTGTAACAGTTAGAGAATCTTCTGTGTACGCTTCTTTTGTTGAGGCATTACCATTTAGTGATAGTGTTACACTACCACTGGTAACTGTTGTAATAGCGCTTGTTGGTGCATCGCTATAAGTCTCTCGATCATAATCAATCGTAATAGAATAGGCTAGTGTAGAATTAGGTGTAACATCGCTTAATGTTAGTGAATAGTTAGATTCACTACCAACAAGATTAGCATTTATTGTTTCGCTATTTAGTGTAGCCTCTATACTTAATTTAGCGTAGCTAGGTAAGTCGTCATTAAAGGTAAAGTTAACCGTGTATGTAGAGATTGTTGAAGGGAGAACTGGAGTTATTGTTACATCTAATGTCTCCGCTTGAGTAATATATGTATCATCACCAGTAATTGTTGGGTAGACGATAATAGAGGCAGTTGTAGACTCTTCAGCCATACCTACAGCATTCTCGTTTGCACTAATCTTATAACCGACTTCGTCTTTTTCTACTGATAGTTTACTATCAGTTGATGCAATGATATAGGCCCCATCAGCGTAGCTAGGAATAAGAGTGGCACTGTAGTAAGACTCAAAGTATGTATAAGAGCCTTCCACTAGATTAATACCATCACTTCCAGTTTGACTAACCACTATACCTGTTGGGTTATAGTCGGTATTATCATGAATTGAGATAGTAAAGCTTGCAGGTGTAGCATTAGGATTTGCGACACTATAGATATAGATAGTGGCAGTTAAATCTTCACCTCTATTATATGCACTAGCGGTTACTATATGACCGTTGATTGATACATACGTACTATCTGTATATAGACTAAATCCTTGATTTACATCGTCAGGATTAACATCATTTGTCTCATTAGAGAAATTAACCATATCGTCAGTTACTGTAAAGGAACCATAGACTACGTCTCCCCCTAAATCGACATTAATGGTTTGGTCTCCTCCACTATAGGAGACAGAACTTATATCATGGTATTGACTAGTCACTGTCACAGTGATTGTCTGACTTGCTCTAATAGAAGAATAATCGGTTAGATAGAAGGATATTGTGACTTCCCCTTCTATAGAACCCGCATTAATAGTAAAGTCACCAGTACTACTTGTCGGAGTAATACTTACCTCTGTACTAGAAGCACTATTATCCACTTCAGCGCTTATTCCATAACCAGTTAATGGGTTAGCTCTTTGATCTAGAACTGTATAACTAACACTTATATCTCTTGTAGAGTTAGAGATTAGACTAATTGAAGACTCGTATTCAGTAATGGTTAAAGAAACTGGATAAGACTGTTCATGGATAATTGTAATCGTAAGAGAAACGGTTAATGGATAACCATCACTTCCACTACCTTCTGAACTGATGATGATTTGAGCCTCCATGTCTTCTGTTAAGGCCTCTCCATTAATAGGAGTAATGGTATAACCATTTGTCGCATCTCCACTTAACGAGATAAGTGAGCTAGAGGCGTCACTACTATCAACACTAGCACTCCAATTGGTGCTATAAGCATCTTCTGGTAAGATGGTAACATTAATATCTTTCTCACTAGTTCCGAGAGTTAATGATCCGTTATAGAGGACAGAGCTCTGATAACCTGTGTCTGTTTTATTTACAGACGTACCAGTTAAAAGGATACCTAAAACAGGATGAGCAATCTCTGCGGGCATCTGATCAATAATGACAGTTAGAGTTTGAGCCGCTACTTCAGGGTAGTAGCTAGAACTAATAGTTAAGTCTGTGGTAATTGCACTATCTTTTAAGATTTCTTTTGCTTTGTCTGAGACAGAAACAACAAAGTTATTAGTGGTTGTTTCATTGATATCAAGATAAGAATCACTATTTGACACACTTAACTGTTTATAATCAGGATTTTCTGGATTAAGGGTCACATTGATATCAGAGGTTTGGTCCACTCCAAGGGTAAATGATCCATATCCATCGCTATAGGATAGATTATAGGTAGAGGAGCTTAAACTGATACTTAATAGATCGGTTTTACCTTCGACAACATTGATTGAGGCCGTTCCTGTTGCCCCACCATAAGTAGCGCTAACAGTCATATAGGTAGAACCTACTCCTACGGCCGTTAATGTGGATGTAGCAGGGTCAAAGGTTGCAATAGACTCATTCTCGACAGTAATAGAGTAGGAATCATCATCAACGACTTCTGGAGAGTAGGTCACACTGACACTTGCGGTGTCTCCGCCCTCATTTCCCCCATAATATAGGACATACTCAGACTGCGTAAAGGCAATAGTCTCAATATAGACAGGGTAACGAGTATAACTAATATAGACACTGACACTATCAGAGGCGATGGTTGACTCACTCTCATCTACATAGTGGCCATTCCAAGTGGCACTAATTACCACTGGATCAGCGAGTTCACTATCCACATTAATATTAAGAGTTAGGTCACTATTAACACTAACAAGAGAGGAATTAGAAGATAAGACTTCTAAACCATCCACTTCGCTTGTGGAGCTTGGATAGATGGGGTTTCCATCTTGAGTTCCATTTTTATAGGTATATAGACCTATCTTTAAAGCGGGTATCTCATCATTTTCATGCTCATATCCTGCAAGAACACTTGTATAATCATCTTTATTTTCAATCTTTACTTCATAGGTATAAACATCTTCTGGTTCTGGTTCAGGTTCAGGTTCAGGTTCATAAGAAGATATAACTTCAATAGTTATGGTATCGGTTGCGTTAGCGTGACCAAGCCAGTTTGCAGTTAATGTTGTCGTGCCTGTTTCTAGCGCCTTAATCGTTAATGAACCACTAGTGGTTTCAATAATAGAGGGGTCACCGCTTGTTAGGCTAATATCAGAGGCATCTGCTTTAACACCGTTTGAATCAACAATTACTCCATCAGCATAAGTATAAAGGTAGACATCAACAAGGTGTTCACTACCAACTTCAATTTGAGTTAGATCACTTGTAATCTTAGCCTCATACGTATATGTAGGAATATATTCATTGACCGTGAATAGGACTGGATCACTATCATAGATATAATCGTTAACATTCCAGTGCGCGCTTAGATAAGCGGTCCCTGAATTTAGCGCACTTACTGTTAATCCATCTATACTTAATACCGCTTCACTAGAACTTGTTAAAGAAACACCATCACTAACCTCTGACGATTTAGTGGTACTAATAAGGGTAGGACTAGCTTCACCCTCTATGTATTCATATTCATAGAGTTCCACTTCAACGAGTTTAGTCGCGTATTGGGTAAGAGTGGTCTCTTCACTAACAATCTTAACCTCATATGAGATAGCGCTTGCGCCTGGAAGGTAGGAGCTTCCACTATCCTCGTCAGTAAAACCGCTGGTGTTACCAGCTCCTCCACTTTCACTGGTAGATTCACTTGTCAAGCCACCTTCTGAGGTGTCGCTTGTATAATCACTTGTTTCCCCTTCACTTGTTTCTGGAGCGTCATCCGGGATAATGGTAAAGGTACAAGAAGATAGAACTAAGGCCATCGTCGGAAAAAGGGCAAATAACTTTTTCTTTTTATTCATAAGTATTTCTCCTTTCTATATAGGTATATATAGTTAAACTAACCTTTAAAGTAATAAACCTAGATATACTATATAGGGACAGAAAATAGAGAAAAACTCTACACTTAAATCTAGTTGTAAGAATTATCTATTTTCTTTTTGCTAGTTTTATTATATCGAGACCAAAAAGAAAACACAACCCCATTTTAGGTGTGGTAATATATCAGTGATATATTAGGAGAGGGCATATGAAAACATATCAAGAGGTTAAAGAGAAAATAAAAGAAGATGGTCAAGGTAATTTACATCTAGAAGGTAAAGAGTTAAGAGTAAACTATCTAAAAGAGATAGCCTCGATTACAGGAAGAAACGTCATAAGTTATTACTCTTCCTTTTTAGAAGAGTCTAAAGGTGTGAGTAGTGAAATTGATGAAGATGATCTAGTGGGTTTTATTAACGCGACAGAAGATATCGACACCTCAAAAGGATTAGACTTAATATTACATACACCGGGAGGGAGCGTTGAAGCTAGTGAATCAATCGTCAAATTCTTGCGCTTAAAGTTTAATGATATTAGGGTTATTGTCCCTCAAGCCGCTTTAAGTGCGGGCACTCTTCTTGCCCTATGCGCGGACTCTATATTAATGTCATCCGCTTCATTTTTGGGTCCAACCGAACCGCAGTTTTTCTCGGGAATCCCCGCTTCAAGTATTTTAAAAGAGTTTGAAAGAGCAAAAAAGGATATTACAAAAGATTCCAAAAAAGAAGAGTACTATAAGATGAGACTAGAAGGATATCCAGTTGGGTTTTACGATTATGTAAAAAACTCCATTAGTATTGTAAAAGGTGACTTGAAAGAGTGGCTATCATCCTATATGTTTAAAGATATCTCTAGTGGTAGTAAAAAAGATAAAACGATAAATAAAATAATTAACACATTGATGAATCCTAAAAAGAGTCATAACTACCACTTCTCCTTAAAAGATTGTGAAAATATGGGTTTAAAGGTTTCTAATTTAGAAGAGGATAAATACTACCTTTTATATCAGAAGATCCTCTATTTACATTACTGCTATATCATCTCATTTGAAGCTGGAAAAGCGGGTAAACTCGTTGAAGCGGATAATGGATCTTCATCCTTTATCCCCGCAAAAGAAAGATAGATAGTTAAAGGCTATTTATAATAGGCAAGATTTATAATAAAACACACCCCTAAAGGTGTGCTTTATATTTAACTATTAGTTATGTTTGTTGTAACTATGCATACATGGC
>JAJQAP010000021.1 GCA_021203745.1 Coprobacillus sp. | reverse complement strand
CCACGCATAATAGAGTTTCACATGATATTAGTAGTTCAAGTGTGGACGCTACTGCGGATGACGTGGTCTTAGAGTCAAGCGTTCCTGGAATCCTAGAGATAGAGGGCTTAACTATAAATCCAATAGGCGCGGGCACCACAGTTCTTACCGCATACTGGATTGAACAAGAAGTAACCTCCACAGGAGTTGAGGTTACCGTTATTGAATCTCCTTCTGGTGGAGATGAAAATCCAGGTGGAGATGATGAACCAGGTGGCGGTGATGAACCAGGCGGTGGTGATGAACCAGGAGGTGGTTCTGGAGACACTGGAGAAGGCGGAGGCGAAGAAACCGTCTATGTTACCTCTATATCCTTTGATAAGAATACATATACAGTCACTAATGGTGAGACCACAACTGAACCATTTACGGTAACGGTTGAACCTAATAATGCAACAAATCAAGAATACAATCTTGCTTTCTATACCGCAGAGAGTCCTTATACAGCGACTACTACATATGCTGAAATAGTAGAAGGTAACTATATTAAAGGTCTAGCGGAAGGAAGCTGCTATTTAGTGGCTACCGCTAAGGATGGAAGCGGAGTATTTGGCTATGCTAAAGTTACAGTGGAGCATATGCCTATTCATATTACTTCCATTACTCTATCAGCTAATAGTCAAGAAATTGATATCGGTGGTGTCTTTACCATTGGTCCAAGTGGTACTAACTCCACAATTACAGTATCAACCACTCCTGAAGAGGCTGATGAAGTCGGTTGGAGCGTAACCTCTGACACCCAATATTTACAGGTTAACGGACCTTCTCAAAATGGTGTCTATACTGTCACCTCTAAAGAAGGATCTGGAGGACAAACCGCAGAGGTTATAGTTACTCCTAAAGATGCCGAAGGTGGAGCCACTGCTCAAACAATTAATGTGACAGTTACTAATACAGTTGCGGGAACTGTTCCTGTGACTGGAATTAGTCTTTCTGAAAATAGTAAAACTCTTAAACTTGGTGAGACTTTAACAGTAGGCGCTACTGATACAGAAGCCGATGTCAAAGTTAGCATCCTACCTGAAACAGCTACTGAAAAGGGATGGACTCTAGAGGTTGATTCTTCCTATAGTGAATATTTAACCGCAAGTGCACCTGATTCATCTACTGGGGTAGTTACCTTAACGGCGACAAGTACCTCAATTAATCAAAATCAAGAGGTACCTGTTACTATTACCTCTAGCGGTGATAATGCAAGCGGCAATAAAGAAACTGCAACATTAACAGTAACTATCGTAAGAGAAGATGAATATGTCGCAAGTGTTACTGTTTCAGATACTTCATCCCTAAGTGTAACGACAGAAAGTAGTCTCGACTTATCTAGCTTATCCGTTACTGTTTATAACCAGTATGGTGAAGAAATGACTGGCCAGTCGTGGGCGCTAGAATTAGTTAACGCTGGTGAGACAGGCGCGACTTTAAGCGGTACCACTTTAACCACTAGTTACTATACTGGCACTGTCACTCTTAAAGCGAAAGTGGGAGAAGTTTATAGTGAAGAGTTCACAGTTACAATTACTCAAGATACTAGTAAAATTCACCCAACATCGATTGCATTTGATAGTGAGCACACAAATGGCGAGTTTACTATTACCGCTGGTGGAGAAATTGATCTAGCTGAACACGTAGTCGTCACTCCAGAGAATGCCACTAATAAGGATATTGTCCTTAGCGAAGAAACTTCTTCTGGATATATCGCTATTGTCGGCACTAAAGTATCTGGACGTTCCGCTGGGACAGCGACAGTAACTATTACTCCATCTGATACTACATTATGTGAAACTACATTAGAGGCTACTATTACTATTGCACCTGCTATTACAGGCGTAACTATTACTCCTGACTCTATTAGTCTTAATAAAGGTGATACCTCTACCATAAGTGCTGTTCTTACACCTAGCGGTGTCGAAGGAGTTACCTATACTTGGTCTATAGAAGACACTGATAGCACTGGAACAACTGTTAGTTTCGAAGGCGCTAGCGCTACTATTACCGCTGGTAGTAAGACTGGAACTGCCGTTATTAAAGTTACCGCTACAGTTTACGGCACCACTGTTGAAGGAACTTGCACAGTGACTGTGACTTCACTTGTCGAGTCTCTTACTTTAACGTCAAGTGTTGAAGGTAATACCTGCACTGAAGGAACTGAGGTAACTATTATCGCTTCAGTAAATGATGATGCCACTAATAAAGCTATTAATTGGTCTTCTAGTGATGTCGAACTAGACAGTGCCGGAACAGATACATCTATTACCTTTACTGCTCCTACTTTAGAAGATAATGAAGCCTCTAAGACAGTTACTATTATTGCCACTGCGGCAGATGGTAGTGGTGTTACTCAATCTATTACCATTACAGTAACTCCTAATTTAGCTTCGATTACGACCACTGATGTCACTCTCTCATTTACCTTTAATGATAATTTACCTAGCTACGCTAAACTCTATATCCTTATTGATGGAGTAGATAGTCAAAATAGTGGTAGCTGGAATACCTCTACCCTTACTCATGAAGTTACTATGAGTGGTAATACTGGTACTTATACTCTATCTAATCAGGTCTTAGGTTCTTATATCAAATACGCTTTAGTATTAGATTATGATAGAAATACCTATAGTGACGCTCCAGCTGATGCTCCTAAGATTGTCTATGAGGATAATAGTGGAGCACAGGTAAGCGCTAGCGGGACTACTAAAGAAGATTATAGAAGTAACACTATTAGTGTAAGCACTAGTACTAGTTTAAGTGGGGTATTAGTGGATCCTACAGAGAGTAGTAAGAAGGGGATAACAGTAAATATATATTTACATGCTTCAACATTAGAGGACGACCCGCAAGAATTATCTACTACTGATTATTCTGTCTATATCGGATTATGTGATGATTATACATGGGTAGACACCGATGATGGTGGTTACAATGACTGGAATTATGAAGGCAAAAAAGTCACTCCAAACTCATATACAGGTGAAGGTCTAATGACTGTCAAAAATGATGGAGAATATGACTACTTATCCATCACTTTGACTGACGTTAGTCTTAATGTTGGTACTGTTCTCTACTACCTTGAATTTGAGGCAACTTCAAGTTTTGACTGGAAACATGAGATAGATAACTTATCATTTGATATCTCTAGATACGATGAGAATGGTTGTACATACACACTTGATGTAGTTTCATATCATGATGATTTAAGCGGCTGGCTTGCCCCTGAAGAGGAAGAAGGAAAATCTGGTGGAGATGAAGAGTCAATCACTGTTACTACTTATATTTGTGTAGTTGATGTAGGAAGTGGCTGGGTAAATGGTGCGACATTCCATAATATTAATAACATCTTTGTCAATAATGGTGATAAAGAGGGGTGGTATAACTATGATAACTCCACATATATAGATGCTTATGTTAATAATAGTAAGAGGTGTGGCTATTATCAGTCATCCACTCTTGAACTTTTATCCGGAAAATCTTACACAATAGAATTCCAAGGTGGATGTAGTAACCAAAGCTATTATTTTAATATAACAATACCTTCTGACTGCGGAGAAACTGCGACATTTGTCATCTATGCAGATTTAAGTAAATTTGAAGAGTGGACAGAGACTAATCAAGGAACTGCATCAAGCTCATTCTATACTGAAATCAGTGGTGGCACTTGGTATAGCGGTGCTGTCAGTGATGTCGTTGGAGAGAATGGCCAATTAAAATAAGTTCAGTGACTTATAATAAAAAGGGCTAGGTACCAAGTACCTAGTTCTTTTGCAACATATATTTAATAATTTTAGTTTTAAATTAAACATATATGCAAATAAAATGGTATTTATAACATTAATATATGAACTAAAATTGATTAGTGCATAATGAAATGATAATTTTAAGATTGAAGGTATAAGTAATGGCAGAACGTCTTTATTATGAAAGTGATATTGATCCGCTTACAGATTACCCTCTTCTAATAAGAGCAACCTTTGTGGCTTTAAAAAACCTAGATGGGGAAGGGGAAATCCATGATTTACAAAAGGAAGTAGCAAGACTCCTAGATTTAAGTAAAGAGCAAATAGAGAGGAAAAATAACCCTTCAAATCCATTAAGTGAATTTGAATATAGGACTAAAATTGCAAGGACGTATCTTAAAATTATGGCGCGATTACTAGTTTTGGGGATAAGTGGTCAATAACTAGTGAGTATAGTAAAAGAGGAATATATGAAGACGAAGCATACTATATCTTTTCTATAAAAGGGAAAGAGGTTAATGAAGAGGAATATGAAGCGAGTGATGAGTTTAAAAAACTACTTCTTCTTCGAGTTCAGCATATGAACTGTTATAACTTTGAGCTCCTCGTTAATGATATCCTTAATCAATGCGGTTTTAAGAGCAGTAAGCCCACAACTAAAAATAATGACGGAGGAATCGATATCATCGCTAAAGTTAGCGTTTTAGGGGAGAAATCTATCCCAGTTGTGGTTCAGTGTAAAGAATATTATGAAGACTATAAAGTGACCCTAAAAGAAATGAACGAATTTATTGGATGTGATAAACCGAGTCGAGCGGTTATGATTTATGTCACCTCTAATACATTTACTGAACCTGCTCTTTTACGAGCGGAAAAAGAGAATGTTATTACTATTGATAAAAATGAGCTCATTACTCTCCTTATAAAGCACGAAATAGGCTGTAAATACGACGATAAAGTTAATGATTATAATCTTGATCAGGACTATTTTGACTCCTTATACGAAGTAGATAGAGATTGAAATGTCTTTAAATAACTAAAATAAAGGACTAGATTATAATCTAGTCCTTTTTTGTGTATTCTCAGAATAGAGCCTTAATTCAATATAACTATTTTGTTTCGAATGAAACAGTCATAGAGGTTGTAGAATGCTGACTTGTACTGAAATCAGCATAATTGAAGCTAAGAATGACTATAAGTTCTTGAATAGTTGAAATATCAGTTTCTAGATACGATAGAGAGAGACCCATCTTATTTGGTTCATTAGTCTTTGTCAAATCTCCATAAGCAGAACTCCAGAACATATAATTATTTTGGGTTCCACTAACATTTGAATTTGGAACAATTGAGTATAGCCAATAATAACTAGTAGTGGAAATTGCAAAAGTGAGATCAGTGCTCTTTCCATGATTCTCAAATGTGTAGTAATGCCCAGAGGAGCCATATGAGGCATAATCTGTACCTGATATTGAAGACATAGCGTGTGCTGTCCAGCTACTACAATCTGTACAATATGGACTAACATTGGAAGAGTTACCCGTATTTATAGTAACAATTGTAATATCCATGGTTTCATAGGTCTCTCCACCCCCATCGCCCGTGTCTTCACTAATAAAATCATTTGGATCCTGATAAACAGTAACATCTATTGTTCCTCCATTAGCGAGGTATTTAGAGACAGTATAGTCGATATCCCACATCTGGTGAACCCAGTCGCTAAATGTACCTGTTTCTTCATCAGTGTATTCAAGATAAATCTGGAAGGTAACATCCCCATTATAGAGTGAATCTAATGTTATAGAGTAATAGGTCGTGTCTCCACTTGTATTTTCCGTTAGTTTTGTTGTGGACTCATCTGGAGAAGTCCAAGTTCCATGAACTTCGGCATCATTGTTATAGACACCATCTGTGTAGTACCCTCCAAGGAATCCATCTGCGTAGTCAGGTATCTTATAGTTACCATTTCCTTCTTCACCTACAAAGTAGAAGTTAACTGTTATCCCCTTCTTACTACTCTCTGTAGGATCCACTAATACCCCACTTAAACTAGTACTAGTGCTTACACTAATAGTGTTACTTCTATAATCTTCTTTAGTAGTCCCGCTAGCGCTTACCTGTGCTCCACTAGTATCCTCATAGACCGAAAAGTTTCAATTGAAAATCGAAAAGGTAAGATATGGCAATCTTCCTGCGTGGGGAGGTGGGTGGGTAGAACTTATTTCCTTATGAACCTCTTTATTACTATAGCAAAGTTATCAAAATGCTTCTGAAACTGCCTTATTTATCTTATATTTACTTACTTACATCTTGCGTTTTTTTTTTTTTTTTGATTACACTATGGGTAATAAGTCTCACATAATGGTATTTATTAGAT
>JAJQAP010000056.1 GCA_021203745.1 Coprobacillus sp. | reverse complement strand
CGTGAAGGTGGTAGAACCGTTGGTGCGGGCACAGTTAACGAAATCTTAAAATAATAGACAAGTTAATAATAAAAACCCTAGGGAAACCTAGGGTTTTTATTTATGTGTTTAAGAGTTTCTACTCAATTTGATGTTCGCTTTTATGTTTTGCATATTCTTTTACATACAAAGGTATAATCACTGCACTTACTATTAAATTGCCAACAAAATTGATATATGGAAAATAATAGTCATAAGATATAGTTGTTGCGGATGTTCTTATATCGAATGTTGCAGAGTAATGTTCAAAATAAACAACATTAAAATGGTAATTATCAATATTCTTATAATACTGATTTTCTGGATCATCAGAACCAGGACCACCAATTATATATATAATCGAAATTAAAATGACAACAGTAGTTAAAATCCATACCAAAAAAAGTATGATATCAGTTATTAACATAGTGATTCCTATTTTTTTCTTAGCAACATATATGGAGCAGGTAACAATTCCAACTAGAAAAACTAGTGAACATACTCCCTCAAGCAGAAACGCCACAACAGCTTCTATTATAGCACTGGTGGAGTAATCACAACTCGAAATTAGACCCATGTCAATGATGGATAAAGCGAAAGATATAACTACTACAATAAAAGATGCTTTATTTGTAATGAATTTTTTATCATGATTATTTAAGACTAAATCTTTTCCTTTTGACATATTAATCTCCCTATTAATTCTTTAGTGGCTGTAATCTTGTATTTGCATTTATTCTCGTGTATCCACATCCACATATATTATATGTTGTTTTTTTTAAAAGCAAATTTTGATGATTCTACACAGGTAGCATTTTTTGAATGAATATGCTCACCACTATAATTTAAATAGCAATATCCATAAATAGATGATTCACTTAATATTGTTGCCCCACCTAAGTATTTAGACAATCCCATTTGGACAACATAATAGTTATTTGTGGAATTATATCCATATGCAACAGCAGTATGAGGAACGCCATCATTGTCTTCTTCTCCTTCAACTGAATATGACAGTAAAGTGACGGCTAATGGATTATTATCTTGTATCTGATTTTTTATTATTGTTTTTGTTGCAGCTAGAGTTGCATAACTTCCATATTTTAGAGTTATATCATTTTGTAATTCTGAACATTCATTTTCAATATATTTTACAAGGGTTCTGTAAACATCATATGGAAACATTGGATATCCCCAGGCGAAATATTTTCCAATAGAATTATACTTAAGATAATTATCAAATATATAGTCATGAAGTGCTTGCGTCGTTCCAGGATATGAATTCCACTTGCTTAATGGGTAATCCTCATTATCAACATATGTTGAATCATAATCGAGTTCAACTGTTTGTAAAAAAGGTATGTTTTCTTCGACACCAAGCAATATCTCTTCTTTATGATTCCTATTTACATATTCATATGTTCTTGCATAGTACGCCATACTATTATCAACAAAATTATCATTGTAAAAAGTATCATAATAACCTAAAAGAATACAAATGGCCACGAGACCGCAAGTACCTAGATAATTTGTTGGAATAGTTTCTAGACCTTTAAAATATTGGTAGTTTTCAATCAATGTGTAATCCTCTAATTCATCATCCTCTTCTTCACTAGAAGAACCCCAATCTTCGTGCACAGCACCATATGTTCTCATCACATTTTCTCTTCTTTCATTAAAAGTTTTAATTGGCTCCTCTAGTATATTAGATAATTCGTCATTTTCTTGGATGAAATATTTTCCTGGTCCTAAATAATACGTTTCTTTATCTTCATAACCAAAAAAAGGTGAGTTTACTTCGTAAGATCCTTCCAAAAAAGTTTCCTCTTCTCCATTCACAAAATAAATGGCATAACCATTTTCGAGTTCATATAGTTTATATTTATTCTCATCTAAATTTGATAGATATCTTTCACTTATAACTGCCTTTTTAGATGAGAAATCACAATTTTTTTCATTATTTTGATTTGCAATGTTATTTGCACTATACGTGGTTGTCACAATGGTTAGCAACACACACAATATATTTTCAATCATAATATCCGCCCCAATTACCTTTATTTTTGTCATAAAAAAAGCATAAATCAACGATTAAATCGCTTTTTTACTTATATTTTTATGCTTTTTATTTTATTTTATTTTCGCTTTTATGTTTTGCATATACTTTTACATACATGGGAATAATCACTGCACTTACTATCAAATTACCAATAAAAAGAATATATGGGAAATAATAATCCCAATCTACATATGTTATAAGAGTTCTACTATCCAAAGAGGCTTGGTAGTGTTCATAGTAAATAAAATTGAAATGATACTGACTTACATCAACAAAATACTGTGCATCCGGATTTTCACCCTTCCATGGTCCCACAATGCATCCAATAGACCAAAAAGAACAATATGCTGTAAAAACCCAAATGAGTAAAAGAATAATATCCACCACTAAAATAGATGGACCTATTTTTTTCTTTGCTACATAGATAGAACTTACTATGATTCCTATGAGAAAAGCTAGTGAACATACTCCTTCAAGAAGAAAAACCACAATAGATTTCGCAAATGCACTCATCTCGTAGTCATAATCTGAGATTAAACCCATATCGATAATAGAGAGGGCAAATGAAATTAAAACCACAATCAAAGATGCCTTCATCGAAATACTCGTTTTATTGTAATTATTTGTTGTTGATTCGTTACTTGTTGACATATTTATTGCCCTCCACTTTCACTAAATATTTTTGATGACAAATTATCATTTAGACTCATATAACCACAGCCACAAACATCATATGTAATGTTTTTTGTTAGTGCCCTTGAGGACCCTGATGTACAAATGGCATTTTTGGAATGCACATGTTCACCACTATAATTTAAATAACAATACCCATAAATAAATGAGAAATCTAATATTGTTGCTCCACCCAGATATTCTGATAATCCCATATTAACAACAAAGTTTTTGTTTTCTAAATCAAATCCATATGCCACCGCGGTATGTGGAAGCCATAAAGTTTCGCTTTCCTCTTCAGTTGAATATGAAATTAGTGTAACTGCTAAAGGATTATTTTTTCTTATTTGATTTCTTATTATTGTTTTTGTTGCAGCTAAAGTTAGATAACTTCCATATTTTATATTTATATCATCTTGTAATGATGCACATTGCTTTTCAACATAAGATTCAAATGTTTTTGCAACATCATATGGAAGCATAGGATACCCACCAAAAATATCTTTAAAGCCTTCATTATATTCAAAGCATTTGTCAAATAAATAATCGTGAAGTGCTTGTGTGGTACCAGGATAAGATGTCCATTTGTTTATTGGGTATTCACCATTATTAGCGCACGTTGATGAATAATCAATCATAACCGTTTTCATAAATGGTATGTCTTCCTCGGTATTAAGTAATATTTCTTCGGTTTGCGTATCAGTTATTTTTTCGTATGTTCTAGCTTGATATGCCATCTCGTTATTTACAAAATTATCATTATAGAATGTGTCATAATATCCAAGAAGAATACAAAGAGCCACAAGACCGCATGTTCCTAAGTAGTTTGTTGGGAAGTATTCCAAATTTTTAAAGTATTGGTAATTTTCAATTAAAGTATAACCATCTAATTCATCTTCATCTGAATAACCCCAATCTTCATGTGTAATCACATAGGTTTCAATTGTGTTATTTCTTCTCTCCTTATACTTGGCAAGCGGAGTACTCAATATGTTTGTTAATTTATTGCTCTCTTTAACATAGTAATTACCCGGCCCTAAATAATATGCTTCGTTATTTTCATATCCAAAAAATGGAGAGTTTATCTCGTAAGAACCCTCTAAAAACGTTTCATCCTCATTATCCACCAAATAAATGGCATAACCATCTTCAAGTTCATAAAGTTTATATTTATTATCGTCTAAATCTGATAGATATCTTTCACTTATAATGGCTTTTTTTGAAGAAAAATCACAATATGTTTCTTCACTTTGATTTGTGATATTATTTGTAATGCTCGTTGTTGCCACAATAGTTAATAAAACTGACAAAATACTCTCAATCATTTTACATCCTCCTTACTTTTCTTATTTTTTATACAAAAAAAAAGAAAAATCAAAGTTTTTTTTACTTTTTTTACTTTTCTTAGTGTGCATTAGCTATTTCTAAAGACTTCAACAAGAATCTTTAGATAAGTTCCCCTATCCGTTTCGCTCTTAATATATTTACTCTTTTGAATAATCTCCCCCGCGGTCTTTAATGGTTCTTTCTTTACTTGTGTAAGTGTCTTTTGATCTAACCCAATTGTGTATTTCTTTATTGTGTTTACAATATCTAGTTTTTCTGCATCAGTTAATTTATTCACAAAATTATTAAATAGTTTTAAAGTGGTTTCACTAGTTTTAGATACTTTATCAAGTAAGATAAACTCTCCATTCTTTAGTTTCCAGTAGAAGGGATCATGTTGCAGTACACTAATAGAACGGGAATCCACAACTTGATAGGGGATGCCATTTTCAAGGAGTTTACCCACAACACAATCTTTTGGAACATACTTTCTAATCTTAGGAAGTAGTGCTTCTCTATCTATTTCTATATCAAAGTTAGGGCCGTCAAAGTCATAGGTCATGACTATATGTTTTCTTTCTCTTTTAGTAAGGGAATATAAAGAATACTCCACAAGGTTACCACCCTTAGAATGACCTGTTAGATATACACTATACCTAGGATATTTCTTTATAATTCTTTTTAGATATTCACTCGCATAAGTATCTGATGGGATAATCTTTTTTGTGGCTAAATCTAAATCTTCCATCCACCCCGCGATAGCGTTATCTGTCCCTCTATAACCAACCACTAACGTCTTACTCTCTGAATCAATATAGATGCAGGAGAAGTATTGGATAGATTCTTCTTCGTCAAAATGAGATTCAATTTGACTTATCTTTATATCCTTAAATCTTTTTGATTTAGAAATGATTGGTAAAAGGATTTTACATCCTTCAATCATTGGAGAACCCACATTAATATCTTTTATGTATGAATTTAACTCACTAATAGTGATCGAGTTTGTCTGTTTTTTAGTTAACGTATCGATATTTTCATACCTACAATAGGTTAAAATAGCAAACACTAAAGCATCCCTTTCATTAAGTGGTTCTTCAACAAACGTCTTATCATTACTTTTTACATAAGTGATGATATTTTCGTTTCTATCAATGTCTCTATACTTAGGCATAATTCTAATATACATAAGAATTAATCTTAGTAAAAGGCATATTTATTACTAATTTCTTATATACCCTATCTTGCACTTATAGAGATTTAGATAGACGACTTGTCGTGGATTCTCGTTATCAAAAACTCTCAAAAACTGAAAGAATTATTTACTATATAAATAATAGTATTGTTCCTGTTTCAAAAAAATGATATCCATAACTATTTTCCTGATATCTCTTATAAGTTATTAGATGTAACTTTTACTAAACTAGTAAAAGAAGGCAAAGTAGAAAAGATTGGTCAAGGAATTAAAACACAATATAAAAATGTCATGAAGTGAATTGTTTTCTTCATAAAAATAGCATCCAGGACCTAAATAGTAAATTTCCGAATCATTTATTTCATAGTAAGGGGAGTTGGTTTCAAAAGACCCCTCCATAAACACTTCGTCCTCTCCATCTAAACAATATAAGGCATAACCACCATCAAGCTCATACAATGTGTAATAAGTATTATTGAAGTTTTTTTAACTCTCTTTTTTCGATTATCTTTTGTGTTGAGAAAAATTCACAATACTCTTCTACATCATTTGCTGTGTTATAAACAGCCGTTTGTGTTAAACATGAAATAATCAAACAACACGAAATAAAATTCATTTGTTTTCTTTTTCTTCCTTTAACTTGATATTCTTTCTTTCTCTAATATATAAAACCAAGATTGTAAAGAACAGTCCTATATTATAAATTATGTTTACACATGGATATATTCTTGTCACACTCCAATACGATAAGAAAGTGCCATATTCATCGTATACATTGTCAATTTCTTGAACATAGATAAAACGGAAATTATAAATATGTTCTGTGTTCCATCCAGGATAGCCCAATCCCCTCTCGGCATGTAAACCTATGGTGCAAATCACACTGGCAATTAAAACATATAACCAGGTAAGAAAGAGGATAGCAATTAGAAGTGGAACA
>JAJQAP010000051.1:2076-6457 GCA_021203745.1 Coprobacillus sp. | reverse complement strand
AAGAATACTCACCAAGACTAGTTAATCCTTCATTTAGTTTAACCTCAGTTAATGCACTACACTGGTTAAAAGCATAATCTCCAATACTCGTTAAACTAGAAGGGAAGTTAACTGAACTTAGATTAACACATTTATTAAAAGCGTAATTCCCAATACTTATTAGTCCACTTCGTAAAGTAACCTTACTTAAGGCAGTGCACTCATTAAAAGCGTAATTCCCAATTGTCGTAACACTTGAAGGGATACTAATCTCTTTTAAGGAGTAGCACCCACTAAAAGAGTAGTCATTAATAGTTGTTACACTTGTTGGGATCTGCACCACTTGTAAGTAGTTAGTCTCCTCAGTGGACCCTTTAAAGACGGAATTAGTTCCATCACCAATGGCAGTGACTGTAAGTCCATTATAAGTTTCTGGGATAGATACATGTGTTTGGGTAAGACTCATATTATAGGAGGCTACATAGTAAGAGGTCTTATCACTATTTAGACTAAAGGTTAATCCCTCACTCCCATAATCGATATAATCATCAGGGATAAAATCACTATCATCACTTAGATTCTTAGCAGCGGAATTACAGCTAGATAGACTAACTATAAGTAAAGGTATAAGTAAGATTAAAGAGGTTTTATATTTCATAATATCTATTCTTATATATATCTATACATATGGATATATATAATTAACTATTATAGACACTAAAAAGTAAATAATAAAGTAAGTGGATAAAGATATAATATAACACTCTCTTTATTCGGATAGATCACCCTAAAAAAGAGGTCAAACTATATAAAAACACCCACCGCAGAGCGGTGAGTGTATTTATCTAGATAAGTATTAATCTAATTATGCCGCTAAGGTAAAGAACTGGAAAGCTTTACCGGTGGATCCAATATAACTAATATCATTTAATTGGATTTCATGAGTGCTATTGTAAAGATTGTACTCAAGATAATATGTGGTGGTTGTTCCACTTGCATGTGTTAAAACCACGGTCACAGTGTTATATGTGGAATTCCAGGCAAAGGTTGTAACACCATTGTAGGTTGATGTGCCACTATAGTAAGTAATCTCACCATAGTATTTAGAATTATTATAATTGCTCCATGCTTCTAATGTATTACCATTAAAAGTAATTGTCCAACCATTTGTATCATCACCAGTAACAGTAACTTTAACTGCACTTTCAATAGATGTTGTAGCACCTAGATAGGAATCATAGTTGCCAAATTTACTACCATCGAAGTAATAGTATGTGTCACCATCTGCTTTATAGGCAAGATAATACTCGCTACCACTTGTTAAAGATGTAGCAAGTTCAAGATTAGGAACTTCTGGAGCTTCTGGAGCTTCTGGAGCTTCAGGTTCATACTCATAAATTGTCGCTATGGAATAGCCAGTGGCAGAATATGTTCTGATGCTACCACCATCAGCGGCTAAACCAAGATATCTTCCACCCTGAGAGGTATAAAAAGCGCCATTTTCGGTTCCAACATACCAGTAATATGGTTCTTCGGCAAATAGAACATTATGGTTAGATCCATCGTAATAATATGATAAATATCTAGTACCTTCATCACTCTCAAAACTGATGGCAACACCTTCAGTTCCTTCTGTTAGAGTAACATCAACAGCTTCATCCCAATCTGCAGTTACATCAAGGTATGTTGTATAACCATTGTAACCTGACTTACCATTGAAGTACTTGTAGCAATAGTTAGTGGCATCAAGAGCACCAAGGACAGATCTTGGTTCGGCTTCTCCACCATCGTTACCACCTTCGGGTGTACTCTCGCTTGGGGTGGTGTCCCCAGTAGTTTCACTACTCTGAGTGGTTGATTCACTCTCACTAGGAGTGGTTTCTTCTTCACTAGTAACATCACATGCCCCTAAGCCTAATACTAGTGCAAGTGCGGCAATACTGGTGAAAAGTTTTGTTTTTTTCATTCTTTTTTTCTCCTTTTATATAGAATTATTAGAAACGATTATCTTCTTGATAGTAAAAGTGTACGACCTCTCGGTCGTACACTTCGTACTATTTAAAGAAGAATTGAGAAAAATAAAATTTACTTTTTATCATTTCTAACGCTTATTAGTATAGAGAGAGAGAGAGAGAGATTCAAGTTAAAAGTTTAGACAGTGACAAAATTAGGCTTTTTAGGCACCAAAAGAAAAAAGGCAACCTAGAGTGGGATGCCTTTTTAAATAAAAGAACACAATAATTATATTTAACTATTCTAGTTTAATTAGAACATCATCCTGTGGTTTTCTAGCGGCACAATAGATAAGATAAATAAAGAGGGGGAATATTCCTAAAATAAACCATAAAACGCAGAATCCCGCAGAAACTTTCTTTTTCTTAATTAATTGAGCGCTTTCACCACCAACCTCTTGTTTAGTCTTATAACCCGCAACAATAAGATTGTTTCGTTCTTTTTCAAATTCCTCTTTTGTGTGCACTGTATAAGTTCTCATTTTTTTGTTCTCCTTTAGACTTAATATGTCTATTTTAGTCAAAAAAAAACAAGACACAGTTGTCTAGAATTACCTTACCATGCAGTCTATTTTTATTTATTGCTGTTTCTTTTATCCTATGCATTGCTTTACTATATCGCTTATATCAGTTAGTCCTATATCATAGAATCTTGTGGTGAGTCTATCATTAAAGAGATTGTAATATGATCCTGTACTTACTAGGGTTTCAAAAAAGTACTCTTCAAATGATATCTCTAACTCTTTAGACTGGTCTAAGTAATATAGATATAAAAATGAAAGTAGGTCATATTCATAAGAGACATCAGGGTAGGCAAAGTCTAGACCAGTGCAGTAGGCTAAAGATCTTAAAGCGTTCTCGTTATCTACACTATAGATGTAGTAAGACTCGTCTTCACTACTACCCTCCCCAATTTTAGTAAAGTACTCCTCTTTGTTATAACCTAGCCCTATAAAGTAATTAAGGGTAAAAAAGTAATCTTGATAAGATCCGTAATAAAGTCCATTAGATTTAAAGCTTACCCCATCACTAGAGTAATAGCTTCTCATTACCTCGCCATACCGCCTATCATAATCGTTAATATAGATAAAGGTATCGTGACTTGATACACTTCTTTGATACTCAATATAAAAGTCATATAACAATGCGTTTTCCGTATAAGACACTGTATAGACATAGGCATTATCCCAAGAGAGTGTTTCTTTTAACTGTTCTAGATCATAATCTTCGTTATTATAATCCGTACGAGAGACAGTCTTTGAGGATTTATACTCATCTATGGTAAGTCTAAGTGTATAGTTAGTTTGCCCGGCGGCATCAATTAAACTAACAGGGTCCACTATATCGATAACTAGATCACTAGACCCAGAGCAAGAGGCCACTCCTAGAAGGAGTGATACACTGATAAAACTTGTTAATACTTTACTTTTTTTCATTGTTTAGCTATTTAATAGGTCACTCATTGAAGTTTCATACTCGACAGTTAGTCTTACTATCTGTCCTTCGTTTTCACTAGACACTGTATAGGTGAGACTATCCGCGACCACTATGGCATTTTCTAATGTATCACCCGACCTAACCATCACAATAGAGTATGTATGAGTGCCCGCTCCAATGGTGGGATTAATCACATATCGATCCGCGCTCTTCTCTATAAGAGTGTACTCCTCATTTTCTAGGTAGTAAAGACTTACCCCATCTGGAACAGTGTCGGTTTCTCCGTTACAAGTAAAGATAAATTGTAACTGTATCCCTGAGATTGGCCAAGCATTAAAGTCAACATCACTCATGATGGTGTTTATCTCTTCATGGGTTGCCTCTGTGTATGTATAAGAGGTTGACCCGCTCTCATATGAGAGCGATATTAAGTTATAGTCGGTATCTGTTTTATACTTATAGGTAGCCCCACTACTCTTAGTATAGGTTAGGATATAACCATCATTACTATCAAGTGTATAACCTGATTTACCACTGAACTGGGATGCGGAAGACAGTACTGAGGTATAACCACTTAAGATTGTGGTAAGTGAACTAGTGTAAGGACTAGTCACACTACTACTACGTAAACTAGAACCTCTTACCACCTTCTCGTATCTCGCTCCAAGGGTATAGTAGTAATATGTATAGTCTAGATAATCATAGGTAGAATACATTCCGTAAGGTAATCCCTCATCTAGAGTAAGATAAGCCTCTATTAACTCCGCTTCCTCGTCTTCATCTTCATCCGCGGCTTCTAGTTTAACCCCTTCCCAAATAGTAAGGGCGCTTCTACTTAGTTCAGAGTAGAGTGAACTGACATTATCTAGAATTGCTACCTCTATATTAAGATTTTCACTTGTATCTTCTTCCGCTTCATAATCTTGTTCAGCGGATCCACCTGTTCCCCCTCC
>JAJQAP010000051.1:0-1976 GCA_021203745.1 Coprobacillus sp. | reverse complement strand
CCTGAATCATCACCACCTGGGAAACCAGATCCACCTGGACCTTCATCGTCCCCTCCTGGGAAATCGCCAGGGAAATCACCATCTCCTGGAAATCCTGAAGATTCACTTTCACTGGTGTCTTCTTCATCCTCTTCTAGGTCACTATGAGAGGAGTCTAGATCTTCTGATTCACTATCTGTAGGTAATAAAGTTTCTTCTTCTACATTACATCCCCCTAATCCTAATACTAGTGAGAAGGCAAGAAGTGATGTAAGTAATATATTTTTCCCTCTTTTCATAATAAAATACTTCTCCTTTCTGGTATTCTATTTATGTTTATAAGTGTATTTATAAAAAAAGTAAACTCAATAAAAAAAGAAAGAAATACAAAGACCATTTTATATTGTGTCTTTAAAAAGTAAAGCAAATATAAAGTAAATATATTGTTTTTTACATTACCTAATATTATAATTAAGTTATCTTAAGAAAGGGGATTATAAATATGGCAAAAACCGCGACAATATGTATAAAAATGGATCCTACCTTAAAAGAAGAAGGGGATGCTATCCTTAAAGATTTAGGTATGTCTATCTCTACTTTTATAACGATGTCATTTAGGCAACTTGTCGAAAAACGAGGAGTCTCTTTTGAACTAAATGCAAAAAAAGAACGTAAAGAGCCTTTAGATGCCTCTAAATTAACTAGAGAAGAGTTAATTGAGGAAATCAAAAAAGGCTATAAGGATATCGATGGAGGTAGGACGATTAGTGCTGAAGAGGTCTTCGAGCGGCTCAAAAAGGAGTATAATCTATGACATATACAATTAGATTTTCTCAAGAAGCTAACGAAGATATTGAAGATATATATAATTACATAGAAGAAAATATAGATACACAATCTGCAAGAAGGCAGATGATAGAAATAATAGATAAAATAGAGGGCTTAAACGAATTTCCATATAGGCACCCAAAATATGAGGTTAATGATCCAGACTTGTTAACTAGAAACTTACATGGATTTCCGCTAGGTAGATATATGGTTTTGTATGATGTCGAAAAGACAAATCACGTTGTCACCATTTCTCGTATCATTCATGGGGCGAGAGATATAGAAGCACTTTTACAAGAAACAAATTAAAAAGATTACCACAAGGTGCTGCTTTTTAATATCATAGAGAGAAAGTACTGCAAATATATAAACATTGTATTGCTTTTAGTATTACATAGCATTATAATAAAGTTATCTTAAAGAAAGGGGATTATAAATATGGCAAAAACCGCAACATTATGTGTAAGGTTAGATCCAACCTTAAAAGAAGAAGGAGACGATATCCTTAAAGATATAGGTGTTTCTGCCTCTACACTTATAACTATGTTATATAAGCAACTCGTGGAAAAACGAGGAATTCCTTTTGAAGTAAGTACAAGGAAAGAAAGAAAAGAACCTCTAGATGTCTCAAAACTAACTCATGATGAGCTAATCGCGGAGATTGAAAAAGGTTATAGGGATATTGAAGAAGGGAGAGAAATCGATGCAGAAGAATTCTTCAAACGGTTCGACAAGGAGCACAATCTATGAGTTATAGAATCAACATTACTATTGAAGCAGGAGAAGATATAGAAAATATATATGATTACACAGAAGAAAATATAGATAAACAAACGGCAATAGACCAAAACAAAAATATAAGAGAAATAATAAATACACTAAGTGAATTTCCATATAGACACCCACTCTATGAGATAAAGGACGAAAAACAAAGAAATTGGAAGTTACATGGAATGCCAATAGGAAGATATATGGTTTTATACGAAATTGAAGAAGAAAGAAAAATAGTACATATTGCTCGTGTTGTTCATGGAGCGCGAAACATCGAAACACAATTATTAAATACAAAATAAAAG
This sequence comes from Coprobacillus sp., assembly GCA_021203745.1. Classification (GTDB taxonomy): domain Bacteria; phylum Bacillota_I; class Bacilli_A; order RFN20; family CAG-826; genus JAJQAP01. The sequence goes on along the minus strand of JAJQAP010000051.1, from coordinate 93 downwards.
AACACCACAAGGTGCTCTTTTTTATAAATGGGATCACACTACTTAGAGATAAAGTTATACATGATAATACCAGAAGCCACTGCAACATTTAAA
>JAJQAP010000035.1 GCA_021203745.1 Coprobacillus sp. | reverse complement strand
AGTTTGTAGAACGTATCAATATGGATTTAGTTAATTCCTATGGAAATCTTCTAAATAGAACAATTGGAATGGTTAATAAGTATTTTGATGGAGTGGTCCCACAGTATAAAGGCGACCTTACCCCATTTGATAAAGACCTAAGAGAAACCACAAAAGAAACGATTTCAAAGTATGAAGAATTGATGGATGATTTAAAAATCACCGATGCTTTTATCTGTGTTAATGATCTTGTAAATAGAGCGAACAAATATATCGATGAAACTCAACCTTGGGCACTATTTAAAGAAGGTAAGATAGATGAGTTAGCCTCTGTTATGTCTCATCTAATTAATGTCTTATATGTAGCTTCGCAACTCTATCGCCCTGTCCTTGTGGAGTCATCTGAAAAAGCTTTTGACCAATTAAATATTGCGCAAAAACTAAGAGATTACAAAAATATTTATACTTTTGGAATTATCGGTGGACAAAAACTCGGTAAATCTGAGCCGCTTTTCCCTCGTCTTGACGAAAACGTTGAAGTAGAAGCGATAAAAGCCGCAAATAATCTCTAATTTTTATAAAAAAACTATGGCAAATAAAACAATAACTGGTGTATGTAGCGATTTAACAAGCGAAGGTAAAGGTGTCATTAAATTCATTAATGAGACCATTTTTGTAGATGGACTTTTACTTGGTGAAAAAGCGGAAGTTGAGATTATCTACCGCACTAAAGGGGTAGCCTATGGAAAGATAGTTAGACTCATAGAAAAGAGTAAAGATAGGATAGAACCTCTTTGTAAGATTTCCTCTTCATGTGGTGGTTGTACTTTTCAGAACGCTATCTATGAATATGAATTAAAATACAAAAAGAAAAAGGTTGAAGACGCACTAAAAAGAATTGGTCATATCGATGTACCAGTTAATGATGTAATTGGAATGGAAGACGCATATCATTACCGAAATAAAATTCAAGTGCCATTCCAAAGGAATGGGAAAGATATCATCTATGGTTTCTATAAGGCAAAGACACACAAGATTATTCCAAATGACGAGTGCTATATAGAGGATATAAGAGCAAGAGATATCTTAAAGACAATAAAATCCCTAATGCTTTCTATGAAGATTGAACCTTATAACGAAGATAATCGATCAGGTGTCATTAGGCACGTTTTAATTAGGACTAGTTATCATTACGAGGACATCATGGTGGTATTAGTGACTAATTGTGATTCTTTCGCTTCGAGAAACAACTTCGTTAAGGCTCTCATTGAGAGATGTCCAAACATCACCACAGTGGTTCAAAACATTAATAAGAGAGACACAAATGTTATTCTTGGGGAAGAAGAAAAGACTCTTTATGGAAGGGGGTTTATTAGAGATTCAATTTTAGGTATAAACTTCAATATTTCCTCAAAATCATTCTTCCAAGTAAATCCTAAACAAGTAGAGATTTTATATCAAAAAGCTTTTGATTTAGTGGGTTTAACAAAAAACGACAGGCTTTTAGATGCTTACTCAGGGGTAGGAACAATTGGGATGATTGCCTCTCAATATGTGAAAGATGTTACTTGTGTAGAACTAGAAAAAAGCGCACATAAAAACGCAGTTAAGAACGCCAAAGATAATGGAATAGAAAACATCAATCTTATTAACGAAGATTGTACAGATTACCTAGTGAATACTGATGATAAATTTGATGTCGTGATAATGGATGCGCCACGAAAAGGATCCACCCCAGAGTTTCTAAATGCTCTCGTTAAGAATGGACCTTCTAAAATCGCATACATTTCGTGTAACCCTGCAACGCTTGCGAGGGATTTAACATATCTTGTGGATGATTATGAGATAAAAGAAGTACAACCAGTGGATATGTTCCCTCGAACATATCACACAGAAACTATCGTTGCTCTCTTCAAAAAGGAGAAAAAATGAACGCCGTAAAAGTAGATAAAGATTTTGCAGATTTTGATAAAATTGAGAATTTAGCTAAAGAAGCATTTCCTCCATCTGAGTATGTTCCTCCAAAAGCTTTTTTAAAGGCAACAGAAATGCAAGAAGTCGACTTTTGGGCCTTTTTTGATGAGAATTTATTTGTTGGTTATGTTGTCATACGACATAAAATGAACTTTGCTTATCTCTTTTTTCTCGCGGTTCAAAAAGAGCTTAGAAACAAAGGTTATGGCACTCAAATTCTTAAACTCTTAGAAAACTTATATCCTGATGCCATTCAGATCGTTGACTTTGAGATGATTGATTCAGAATGTCAAAATAATGATATGAGAATAAGACGTAAAAATTTCTATCTTAGAAATGGATATAAAGAGATAAATCTCTTTTATTATTTCAACAATGAGAACTTTGAGATTATGTCTAAGAAAACCCCATTTGATTATGATGGCTTTCATGAAATGATGTCCTCATTTATAGGAATGGGATTCCATCCTAAATTTTTTAGTAAATAATTTTTTAGATACTTTTTTGCCATATAAAAATATTTACTTGTGAATATTTTTTACCTAAAATTTACATTGAATTTGGGATAATTTTTACATGCCAGAACAAGTAAAAGAAAAGAATCACTACATTAGAAGATTTAGGGAAGACTATTGGTTTAGAGCTAGGGTCAACCTTTGTTGTTCTCTTGTTATAAACATCATTTACTCCCTATGGGAAATCATATGTGGTATTTATTATAACTCGTTCTGGTTTATTGCTTTTGGTGCATTCTATCTTCTATTAACTGGCTTAAGACTAATGCTTGTCTTTAATCTTTATAACCATGGTCTTGATGAAAATCAGGGTTGGAGAGAATATCGTATATCAGGTGGACTCCTCTTTATTATGAACTTCCTCTTAGTGGCGGTTGTTCTTCTTGTCTTTAATGGTGATATTAATACTAGATACGCTAACTACATGCTTATCCTCATTGGAATCTATGCGGTATATCGAATAGGGGCATCAATTGAAAAGTTAATTGCCTATCGGAAGCGAAACACTCCAATACTAAGCACGGCAAATATGATCTATTTTGCAGGAGCTATTGTAACTGCCTTCTCTTTTGAAATATCCGCTTTAATTAGATTCTCAAACAATGAATCATTTGTTTATCCTATCATTGCAGCGTCTGGTGCTCTTTGTTTTATCCTGATAGGTGCTATCGCAGAATATATGATTCTTAATTCAGGAACAAGACACTGGGTTAAAAAACGCTTTAGTGATTATAATATAGGTAGAACAGAAGGTGTTGTTAGTTTCGACGATATTAAAAATGAATGGGATTTTGTACCATTCTAGGGAGATAGCAAAAATGAAAGAAGAAAAATACGCAGTAATTGTTATTGATATGTTAGAGGACTTTTTCTATGGCGCTTTAAAATTCGATAGAAGCACTGCGATTGTGCCTAACGTTAAAAAGCTTGTCCTAAAAGCAAGAGAGAAAAATGTTCCAGTTATTTTTGCGTGTGACTCTCACCTTAAAGGCATCGATAAAGAATTTGAACTTTGGGGAGAACACGCAGTTAAAGATAGTGAAGGCGCTAAAATTATTAAAGATTTAGATTATAATCCTGATAAAGATTATGTCATTTATAAAAGAAGGTACTCTGCTTTCTTTAGAACCGATTTAGACATCCTTCTAAATGAACTTGGTGTTAACTCATTAATCTTTGTTGGTGTCCATACTCATATATGTGTTCAACATACAGTGGCGGATGCCTATTATCTTGGCTATAAGATTATAGTTTTAAATGATGGCACTACCGCTTTTACACAAGAAAACCACGACCAAGCAATTAAATTCATGTCTAGCATGTATGGAGCAGACATTATAAACACCGATCAGATCTTAAAAAAATTATAATAAAAAAATAAGAGTTCAAAAAAAATCACATTTGTCCTTTTTTTCGGACAACTTTTTTTTTTATAATATATGTAATAGGTACGTTTTTAGTATCATAAAGGAGTTTTGGGAGTTACTGTTATGGCTATATTGCAAGAAAAGAAAGCATCTCCAATTATGGTGCTTAGAATTTTACAGGATTATAGTGATGAAAATCATCCTTTAACACAGCAGAATATCATTGATCGTATCGATGAAAGATATGGAATAGAATTAGAGAGAAAATCTATTGGATCCACAATTGAACTTCTTCAGGAACTCGATATAGAAATAGGAAGGGGCCTAAGGGGTGGATATTACCTTATTTCTCGTGAATTTGAAAAGAGCGAAATTACCTATCTAATAGATGGTATTTTTTCTTCCCGATTCATTCCCGCTCATCAAGCGGAAGATTTAGCCAATAGATTGTCGAATACACTCTCGATTTATGATCGAAAATCTTACGATTTTATTAGATCTTCATCGGAATTATCCAGAGTACCTAATAAAGAAATTTTCCACACAATTGATGCAATTAGTGAAGCTAGGCAGCAACACAAGCAAATATCATTTAGCTATTACACTTATGATAGAGAAGGCAATCAAGTGGAGAAATATCCAGGCTATAAATATAGAGTGTCCCCATACTATTTAGTTAATAACCTAGGCAGTTACTATTTACTCTGCCACACAAAGAACAAAGATGATTTAAGTATCTATCGTCTTGACTATATGAAAAACGTATCGGTACTCAACGATTACGAGCTTGAAGACAGATCTGACTTCGATACTTTAAAAGATTTTAATATTATCGATTTTCTTAATGAGCACGTTTATGTCTTTAACGATGAAGTAATTGACGCCACCCTAGAAATTAAAGATGAACCATCAATCCACTGCGTTTATGATTGGTTTGGAAATAAGGCACAAATCTTTAACAAAGACGATAAAATCTTCGCAAAAGTGAGATGTAATGAACAATCTTTAATGTATTGGTGTTTGCAATACTGTGATTGTGTTAGAGCGATTAGTCCTGAATCGTTTAGGAAAAGGGTTGAAAAAACCTTGCAAGACGCACTTCAAAAATATAAGGAACAATAAAAAAGGCCACAATTTGTGGTCTTTCTTTTATTTTGCAGAGTTTTATTCAGGAATTGATTTTAATTGCGCCTCTTTTTGATAAGATTCATAACGTTGTTTTATATACGCATATAGCGTTTCTACTGTCGCGTCTACCCCCACTGAACAGTCTAGACTGAGATCATAATTTTCGGGATTACCCCAGCCTCTTCCTGAAACAAATTGGTAATACCAACTCCTTCCTCTGTCTGACCAGTTCATATTCTTAATTGCTTCATCCCTTGAGTCATTATAGATAGTCATAATGTTATTAATGCGCGTGTCGTCGTCCGCCCAAAGATAGATACTAATAATCTGATAATCTTCAAGGAAATAATCCGCTGCTCTACCAAGAATCACACATGACTCTGTGTTTGCAATTCTTCTTATTATTTCACCCTCTTTTATGATAGCCTCTTGGTTAGGTTCTTTTGAAATCATCGCTCTTGTAAAGTTAGAATGATCTCCAAATTTTTCTTTTAGGTAAGTTTCGTCTAAGCCTGTTTCCTCCGCTGCTTGTAAAAGCAATTCTTTATCATAGAATGACACCCCAAGCCTATCCGCTAGTTTTGTGGCAATCTCTCTTCCGTTTGTGCCGTGCTGTCTACTAATGGTGATAATAAGATGTTTTGTATCGATTAGTTGTCTATCTGGCATACTCTTAATATATTTTTTGTAAACATCATAAAGTAAGATTAACGAGACTATAACAGAACCTAATTCAGTAATGGGGAATGCCCACCACCAACTTGATAATGGATCGGGTGTGTATAAGAATGCAAAGGTGATAGGCATAATCAAAACCGCAAATCTTAAGAGAGATATAATAAGTGGTCTAACTGACATTCTTAGTCCTTGGAAGATTCCCTGGATTGTGACAGATACCCCCATAAAGATATAACCGATAGAACCTATCCTAATTGCTCTTGTAACGATATCGATAAACTCGCTGTTACCTTCGGCAAAACCAAAGAGCCAGGCAATAGGATAAGCACACGATTCAAAGATGATTGTAATAAAGGCCATCAAAATAATAGAGATGAGTAATCCTTCCCAAATTATCTTCTTTACCCTCTCTTTATCTTTAAGCCCATAGTTAAACGACAGCAAGGTAATGATTGTGTTTTGAAATCCAAAGCAGATATATAGAGCTACCTGCATAACCTTATAATAAATTCCAAAACTACCGATTAATGTATTCACATCCACAACATCTGGATTTGCAGTGCCAAGAATGAGGTTTAATCCAAACATCATAATGGATAAAAGCCCTTGCATCACTATTGCGGACCACCCAACCTTATAAATTGCCCCTAAAATATCTCCTTTAGGAGATATGTGCTTAAAACTAGTGATTTTCGCGTCTTTATTTATTGTAAACTGGAATATTATTACCAAAACAAACGAAAAAATTTGGCTTGTCACTGTAGCCCAAGCGGCTCCTGCAATCCCCATTCCACATGGATAGATAAATACATAGTCTAAGAC
>JAJQAP010000043.1 GCA_021203745.1 Coprobacillus sp. | reverse complement strand
TTTCTAGTTTAAGGGAATTAATTTCTTCGTCTTTTTTCTCAAGCTCTTTTCGATAAGAATGTTTAAGAGTGCTTTTATCAAGAGGTGCTTCTTCCTTTTCCTCTTCTGACTCTTTTTCGTTATCGATATCAAGTTTATCCGCCATCATCTTCCCCTCCTTTATCTATACTTTCCTCTTTTTCATCTTCATCAAGATGAAACTTTTCATTAAATTCTTCTTCTGATTCTTTTACTTCGTTTTTGAGGTCAACCATCAGTCTTTTGAAGCCTTTTTTGAGTTTTTCACCCATTTCTTTAAACTCTTTATCGACCTCTTGGTCGCTTAATCTTTCTTCTTTATCATCATCAGGTGTTGCCATCATTATTTCCCCCTTCTTCAAAATAATCATTTAATTGACTAGCGATATATTCCAACGCACTAAGCGCTTTATCATAGTCCATTCTCGTTGGTCCAATAAGGGCAATGGTGTTTTCACCCTCTCCAATTTTTACTTTTGCGCTGATCATCGAGACATCTGGATTACCTTCTATATCTCCAATATGGACATTAACTTCATCCTTATCGTCTTTGACCTCTTTAAGTGCACTGCTATTATCAAGAAGTTTTAACATCCTAGTAAGTTTATCAGCATCTTCTTTAAACTCAGGGTTATTGAATAGTTCTTCTCTGCCGTATAGCGACATACGGTCACTCGCAAACTGGACAAAGGTTTCTAGAAGTGCTTGATAGATCATGTCGTGATTGACGATATATTCACTGATTAATGGTTTAATGGATTCCATTTTATCCACAAGTTCATTTACTGGAGTGCCCACAAGTCGATCATTAATAATCTTGACGCAGGAGACAAGGTCATCCGCTTTAATACCCTCTTGGACGATGAATGTTTTATTTTCAACGTATCCTCTATCAGTGACAAATACAGATGTTACTGTATTATCATTAATAGGAATTAACTGGATTGAAGCTAGTTTCTCTTCTCCTTCTTCTGGTCCTAAAACAATAGAAACGAGAGATGTCATATGGGAGAGTATTTCACAGCTTTTTTCAAGTGTCTCTTCAATTGATTTTCGTTTATTAGAAAGAATTGTTTGTAAGGCGTTTTTTAAATCTTTATCAACTTCATCATTTCTTAAGTGGTCACAGTAATACCTATAACCTTTTGAAGATGGCACTCTTCCAGATGATTGATGGGTTTTTTCAATATATCCATCTTTCTCTAAGGCCATCATTTCATTTCGGATTGTCGCACTTGAATAAGGAAGGTTATATACCTCAATAAGAGTTTTAGAGCCAACAGGTTCCGCATTCTTAATGAAATACTCGACGATGTACTTTAAGATTTGGTCTTTTCTAGATAACATCTTAGCCTCCTTTTAGCACTCTCAATCCCTAAGTGCTACAAATATTATTCAATAAAAAATTAGCACTGTCAATAAAAAAGTGCTAAAAAATAAAAAATATTTATTTTACCTAGTTCTAAAGACTAAAGTCTTTAGTGGATACCGCAAAGGTATTAGTTACCCTATCAATTGCCCCTCTATTTGTCCTTTTAACAAGTAAATAAATGAAGTCTAAAATAGGAAAAATACCAAGGCATTCTAGTAACGCTCTTAAAGTGGTGTCGCTCGCTTTGAGTCGATTTTGATCTTCTCTTACTATCCTAAAAGAGAAAGCAAAGCTAAAGAAGGTATAACCATGGGAGGCATACTCACAAATAAGCGTATAGAAAAACATCAAAACGATTGCCCCCACTATCGAATAAACGATATACATAGATACACCTACATACTCGCGTGTATATAAAAAGAGTAAGACTAAAAAGGAAACAATCACCCAGATAAGGTAGTCAAGTATATAGGCTAGTGTTCTTTTATAGAGTTTGACAGCGTTCACTTTAGGTATTCCTCTATTAGATTTAATATAACATAATTTAGACTCATTGACCCTAAAAATGTCGTTACAAGGACGTGATCATCTTTAATTTCTAAATATCCGTTTTTCATAAACTCATTAATCCTATCAATTCTTGAATCAATAAAAGAAAAACCATACTTTTTGCTAAATTTAAGATCATCAAGCCCTTTATATGTTCTTAATTTCATCATAATTTCATAGACCATCTCATCATTTGCGACAAGTTTTTCTTCTTCGTATTTAAAAATCCCTGCATTATATTCAGAAAGCGAAGAAATGTTTTTACTTCTGACCTTACCAATATAACTTGATGCGGAAATCCCCGCGGCAAAATAATGACAATTATCCCAGTAAACTAAATTATGGCGTGAAAAATAACCGCGTTTTCCCCAGTTAGATACTTCATAATGGATAAAATGATGCTTTTCTAGAATCTCATTAACGATTTCGTAGTGATGATAACTTGTATCTTCGTCCACTTCTTTAACACCACGCTTACCAAACACTGTATTTTCATGCACTTCTAAAGAGTAACAAGAAATATGCTTAGGTTTTAAAGCGAGAAGATTGTTTATATCTTCTTTTAGCATCTCATCACTCACTCCTGGTAAGTCGAGGATAAGATCAAAAGAATAGTTTACTAAACCAAAATCATTGAGATTTTTAACAACTTCTTTGACAGTGTCAAAATTATGCTTTCTATTTAACGACTTTAAGATTTCATCATTCGTTGATTGCACCCCTAAAGAGATTCGATTAACCCCGAATTTTCTAAGGAGTTCGATCTTATCCTTATCGAGTGACTCAGGGTTAGCTTCAAAGGTGTATTCTTTAACTCCGAGAGAAAAAGGCTGCAAAATTTTAAGTAGTCTTTCAAGTTGCGCCTTTTTTAAGCATGATGGAGTGCCTCCCCCGACATATATTGTTTTAAGTTTTTCTGTAATATGAAAAGAAGCCAACTCCTTTTCTAGATTATCTAGATAGAGATTGACTTTCTCATCGTTATATAAAAATTTAGTAAAATCACAATAAAAGCAAATATTAGAACAAAATGGGATATGGATATATAAACTACTTGCCCTCTTTTGGAGTTTGGTCTTTTTGAACTTCTGCTTGCTCTTCGGCTTGTTGCTTTTCATCATATTTTCTCATCGACTCTTCAACTTCAACATCATTGATTGGTTCTAGAACTCTACTGAGTTCTTCCGCGGCAGCTTCTTTCTCGTCTTTTTTCTCTTCGTCATCCTTTTTTAGTCTTGGATTTAAGGCTCGATAAATGATATAAGCGATAATAGCGATAATCGCTACAGCGGCAACAACAATAACGAGAATAACTAAACCATTCATAATTCTTCATTCCTTTGAACAGGAGCGTAAACACTCTTATTCTTGACCATCTCTCTTCTATAATAACCAAGTTCAACGAGTCTTTCCATTGTTTTTCTCGCTGTTTCATAGGCACAACCTAAATATTTCTTACATTGAGCAATGGTATATTTCTTTCCAAGTGTACAGTGACGAGCATAGAATGCTGCTTCTTTTCGATGCATCGTTGGATCTAGTTCGAGAAGATGCTCTTCTAGACGTTGTGCTTCTCTTTCATCTAATACTGGAGGTAAGTAAGAAGCAATCTGCTCTCTTTGAGGAGCATAGGCAACACTCTCTCTTGCGGGCTCTGGTGCCGGTGCTGGACTAGGAGCAGGTTTTGGTGTAGGGGCAGGAGCTGGAGCGGGTTCCACTTTTGGAGTAGGTATAGGAGCGGGTTCCACTTTAACCTCTTCAACTGGTATAGGAGCGGGTTCAGGCTCTGGTGCTGTATCAGTTATTGTAATTGATTCTTCTTCCGCTTCTTCAATAATTGGAGTCTCAATTATAGGTTCATTTACAACTGGAGTTTGTTCTCTAATTGTTTCCGCTTCAAGTTGAACGGATTCAGCTTCTCCATAGAAATCCTTTTTAAGTTCTTCGGATTGAACTTTATTCTCCCTTTCTTCAAAGAGATCAATCTTATCGAGAGTCTTCGTTAGAATTGAATTTAATAAAGGTAAGGCGGCATTAACATAATATGTGACATCTCTTGTTGCTTGAACTTCATTAAACATCTTTCTTAAACTATCGTTTGAACTAGAAAGGAATGCTTCTAGGTTAAGGAGAGCGGCGCTACTACCATAGGTAGTTACAAGAAGCGCTTTCATTAAAAGGATTGATATTTCACTAGATAATGTGGGAAATGGTTTAACATAACGGATATAGAAAGAGATGATTGAGACTTTTACAAAAGCGGAGACATTATCATCTCTTAAAAAGTTAAATAGTCCATCCATCATCGCATCGATTGAACCATGTGGGACACTTTCATAAACTCTGTTTATGAGGGTGTGATTAACATCATCTTCTTCTCGATAGAAAGAGACGAGATCATAGTTACCAGTTAGTCTAGAATATAGGTCTCCAAGAAGGTCTTCATCCACACTTCCTGCCGGATAACTTTCTAGGTATTTTAATGCGGTGTAATAGTTAATGAGTTGATTAACCTTCTCATCGTTACTTCTCGTTAATGATCCATTGACGATTGATTTTAAGGTGTTTTCATCGATATCAAAGTGAGAAACATTATTGAGCTCCTTTAAGCAAGTTAAATATGCTTCTTGCTGGTACTCTTTAAACTTTGTGGGGTTAGAAGAAATACGCGCAATCTTATTGAGCACTCTAATAGCTTCCGCTTCGACATCTTCGACTTTCTTTTCTACCCCAGGAGCAAGACATAAAACAAGTGGGGAGTTATCCACAAGTCTAAGATCTGATATATAAGAATTAAAAGTCATTCGATAAGCGAGGATTGAATTCCATATCGAATCAACATAAGCGATGTTTAAACGCTGACTAACTTCATTCTTTGTCGCATAAGTTTCGTCAGTAAATTGTATAGATAGTCTATTGGGTGTTTCTGCCATAATCTTTACCTCTAATTAGTATTATAAATACTCATTAACACTAATTCAATAAAATTACTAAAAAACTACTAATTTTTATCTAACTAAGAGAAGCACTATTACAAGTAATAGTGACTCTAGTCTTCATCATCCTGGTCATCGATAGATAAAATCGACATAAATGCTTCTTGAGGGACTTCGATTGAACCGATTTTTTTCATTCTCTTTTTCCCTTCTTTTTGCTTCTCTAAAAGCTTCTTTTTACGGGTGATATCACCTCCGTAACATTTAGCAAGTACGTCTTTTCTAACCGCTTTTATATCCACTCTAGCAATGATCTTTCCCCCGATTGCGGCTTGAACAGGGATTTCAAATTGATGACGAGGAATAACCTTTTTAATCTTTCTAATTATCCCTAGTCCTCGGTTATAAGAATCAGGTCGATAGACGATTGAACTTAAAGCGTCCACTACCTGACCATTAAGTAAAATATCAAGTTTAACAAGGTCTCCTTTTTTATAAGAGGAGTATTCATAGTCTAGAGAGGCATATCCTTTTGTGCAGCTTTTTAACTTATCAAAGAAGTTATAAATTATCTCCGCAAGAGGCAATTCATAGGTAATAATCATCCTCGTATCATCAAAGTATTCTAGGTCTAGATATATTCCTCTTCTATCTTGGCATAGTTCCATAATTGGTCCTATATACTCGCTAGGAGTCATAATTGAAGCTTTTACATAAGGCTCTTCTATTTCTTTTACTCGACTCATATCAGGGAGTAGACATGGGTTATCTAGTTCCATCATCTCTCCGTTAGTCAGTAAGACATGGTATATAACAGAAGGAGCACTTAAAATAAGGTCTAGATTATATTCTCTTTCTAGTCTTTCCTGGATTATATCCATATGAAGTAATCCTAAAAAACCACATCGAAAACCAAAACCTAAGGCTTGAGAGGTTTCAGGAGCATAGGTTAAAGAAGCATCGTTTAACGCTAACTTTTCTAGGGCGTCTTTTAAGGCTTGATAGTCTTTTGAGTCGACTGGATACAAACCACAGTAAACCATTGGAGTTAAAGGTTTATAACCAGGAAGTGGCTCTGTTGCTTGGTTAGAAAGTAAGGTCACTGTTTCACCAGGTCTTACATCTTTCACATCTTTAATTTGTGCGCATAAATATCCAACTTCTCCTGCGTATAGTGTTTCTTGTTTTACTTCATCTGGAGTTCTAATCCCTAACTCTGTTACTTTATAGACTTTTTTAGAACCCATTAAATATATTTCATCCCCCACACTGACAGATCCATCCATTATACGGATAAGGATGACCGCTCCTCGATAGGCATCGTAGTAGGAATCAAAGACAAGAGCCTTTAATGGTTTAGACTCCTCTCCCCCAGGGGCGGGTATATCGTGGACGATTGCTTCGAGTAGTTGATGGACGTTTTGTCCTGTTTTTGCACTTACCTCTAATGCATTTGTACAGTCTATCCCCACTCTCGTCTCGATATCTTTTTTCACCCTATCAACATCCGCACTAGGAAGATCAATCTTATTGATGACAGGAATTATTTCTAGGTTATTATCGACACAGAGATAGACATTAGCAAGGGTTTGAGCTTCTACTCCTTGTGTCGCATCCACCACAAGAAGCGCACCTTCACAAGCGGCAAGAGATCTTGATACTTCATAGGAAAAGTCAACATGCCCAGGAGTGTCGATTAAGTTAAAGATATAAGTCTCTCCATCATCTGCTTTATAGGAAAGAGTTACCGCGTTTAGTTTAATCGTAATTCCTCTTTCTCTTTCTAGGTCCATCGTATCGAGGAGCTGCTCTTTCATATCGCGAGGGGCAACCGCGCCAGTCTGCTCTAAAATGCGATCCGCCAGGGTGGATTTACCATGATCAATATGGGCGACAATAGAGAAGTTTCTTATTTTTGATTTATCGTAATCCATAAATCGTATTATACCATATTTTATTAATTCTTAATAAAAGCATTTATAATAGCTATTTATCTTTAAAAAAGTCTTTCACTATCTTTTCAATTTGACCGCTAGAATAGGCCGATACATTATTTGGCCAAACACTTGAAACAAAGTTTTTATACTCTTTAGAATATCGGTCGTCGATGAGTAGACCCACCCCAACATCGGATTCACTTCTTATAACTCTTCCCATTGCCTGCATCACTTTATTGATACCTGGGTTTTTATAAGCATAGGAGTATCCATCTAGCTCATACGAGTTGTAATAGTCTCTAATTAAGTCTGATTCATAGTTAATTCTAGGAAGACCCACTCCCACAATACAGACACCAATAAGACGATCAAAGGTTAGGTCTATCCCTTCTGAAAAGATTGAACCCATCACTACAAAGCCTAAGGTGGTCTTTTCTGGATTTATCATAAAGTTAGAAAGGAATTCACTTCTATCTTTTTCACTCATATCCTTTTGCTGGATAAAGAGGTTGATATCAGAAGAGTCAAACCTTGAAACGATATTTTCCATATACTCATAAGATGGGAAAAAGACAAAGTAGTTACCAACTTTTCCTGAAACAAAGGCTTTTATATAGGAAACAACATTATCATAACCATTCTCTCGATACCTATAACGGGTAGAAACGTTTGGTGCCACAATAACTTTAAAGTTCTCTTTTGGAAATGGAGAGGGTAAAGAGAGATACTTATCGTATTTATCTCCTCCTAAAACCTTCATGTAGTAGTCGCTTGGAGATAGTGTTGCACTGAATAAGACTCTCGATTTAAAGTAGGCCATCGTATCACTTAAAAAGAAGGCTGGATCAAGAGTGTAGATTTTTAACTCCACATTTGGGGTAAAATGAACATAATATTTAACGTTTGATTTTTCAGTTATTTCATAGATTCTTGTAAAACGATAAACCTCGAGATATAGGTCTTTAATTTCTTTATCGATTTTCCCTTTATAGTCTTTACTGATCTTCTGGTAAGAAGAGACAAAGTTATATAAATAATCTAGTTCAACCTCTAGTTGACTGGGAGAAGGGATTTCGACATATTCTTCATCTCCTGAATAGACTTCTTCGATAAATTCATACATCTTTTTGAGCTTATTTATCGCCCTTTTAAAAGGATTTTTCTTTTGGTTTTCTACTTTTTCTATCGCCGCTATAAGAGTGAGTTCTGAGACCAGCGCGGAGTACATATCCTTACTTCTTTCCACGAGATTATGGGCTTCATCCACAAGTAAGAGATAGTTCGTATCTCCCATATCAAAGACTCCTTTAAGGTGAGAGATAGGATCAAAGACATAGTTATAATCGCAGATAATAACATCTGTATAATCGGTTAAGTCTAACTGTAATTCAAAAGGACAAACTTCAAAGTACTCAGCGATATAAGAGATGGTATCAAAGTCAAACATATTGCCGTGATGGAGAGCAAATGTTATTGCTTCTTTTATCTTTGAGTAATAGTTTTTTGCGTATATACATTCATCAGGGTTACACTCCGCACCCTTGGTAAAACAGATTTTTTCTTTAGCACTTAGCACACTTGTTTTAACATCGAGACCTTTTGAAGAGAGTGTTTCCACAGCGTTTTTTGCGGCTTCTTTTCCGGAGTTTTTCGCGGTGAGATAAAACACTTTGTTAGAGACATCCTCTCCCATATATTTGATGTATGGGTAAAGGGTAGCCATGGTTTTCCCTATCCCTGTTGGAGCCTCGCAAAAGAGGGTGCCACCAGTTTTGGCGACCTCATATGCCGCTCTAATAAGATTTTCTTGTCCTTTTCTTAAGTCGTTAAAAGGAAAATCTAGTGTATTGATAGAAGCTTCTTTATCGACATAGTGATTTTCAATGATTTTATAGAAATCAAGATACTCGTTTAATAGGTCATAGACATAATCTTCTAGCTCTTCAAAGCTGAAGGTATATTCTTTATGGAGTGATTTGTCTTCACCTTGTTCTAGATAGGTAATATGAATTCCTATTTGATTAAGATTTCTCTCTTTAGAAAACATATAGGCGTAGCATTTTGCTTGTCCAAGATGCCAGTCATGCTGAGTCTCTTCAAATTCTTCAAGGTTGGCATTTGTACTTTTTATCTCATCGATAATATAGAATGGTCCTTCTTTTAAAATACCATCCGCGCGACCCTCTAGAATTATCGTTATATCCCCAATATGAAACTCGCTTTTTAAGTTATATTCCGTTAAGAAGTACTTAACACTTTTTTCTCTTAAAGAATGAAGTCTTGTTCCTTCCTCCATCGTCCTTTCGTTATACACTCTATTATCAATACTTCCTCTTCTTAGAAGAAAATCCACAAGTTGATGGACAGATAATTTTAAAGTGGTTTCCATCAGTGAAGCACTTTCCCTTCAAGGTCTTGATGTCCATTTATAAAGGAGAGATAGTCCACTCTCTTTTTTCCTTCAAGTTGTAAAGAGAGTAAAGATAAAACTCCATCACTAACTTGAAGATATAAACCTTGTTTACTCGCTTGAATAATGGTCCCTACTTGATAGTTAGTTTCACTAGACACCACTTTTGCTTCAAAGATCTTGAGCTTTTTATTATCGAGATATAGATATCCACCTGGATTATCGCTTAAAGCATAAATCCAACCAATTAAATGCTCCTTATCGAGTTCTAGATTTAGTTTCTCTTCTTCTGGTTTTATCGTATAGCAGAATGTCGCTTCTTCTTCGTTTTGCTCTTGACCTATAAGTCTTCCTTCTAGGTAATCATCGAGTTTATCTATGGTTAATTCTATGGCCGCGTTTTCTAGTTTTTTAAATAACGTTGTGCTATTTTCGTTTTCTTCTATCGCTATCTCTTTTGTGGCGTATACTTTTCCTGCATCCATCTTTTTAGTCATCTCCATTAGAGACACTCCGGTAACTTTTTCTCGGTTAATAAGCGCGGCTTGTATAGGAGAGGCACCTCGATATTTAGGAAGGAGAGATCCATGGACATTTAAACAACCAACTTTAGGTATATCGAGTACCACTTGCGGAATAATCTGTCCAAAAGAGAAAGTTAAGATGATATCTGGCTTAAGGTCTTCAATAAAAGAATAATCGTCTTTTAACTTTGCTACTTGATAGACAGGAATGTTATATCTTAACGCCACTTCTTTTGTGGGGACAATTTCTTTTTCTTTGTTTCTTCCTACCTCTTTATCTAGGCTCGTCACTAGACCAATAATATTAAAACCTTCTTTAATGAGTGCCTCAAGAAGGCCGGCACTAACCTTCGGGGTTCCAAAATATAGTATTTTCTTAGAAGAATGTTTCATTTTCTTTACCCTTATTTATTGTAATTTTATTAAATAAATAAACAAACATAAATATTTTTATTGATTTTAGGACTAACATTTGATAATTTTATTAGTTGAATTGAAAGGATAAAGAAATGGCAAACATTAAGTCGAGTAAAGAAAGAATTAAAACAAACGAGAAAGCAAGAGAGAGAAATGCCTCAATTAAGTCCAGTGTCAGAACTGCTTCTAAAAAAGTTAGAGTGGCGGTCCAAAATGGCGATTTAGAAAATGCTGAAATCCTTTTAAAAGAAGCTTTCCGTTTAATCGATAAATCTTATAATGATGGTGTTTATAAGAAAAACACTGTTTCAAGACAAAAGAGTAGCTTACAGAATTTAGTAAATAGTTTAAAAGTCTAATAAGGTCTAAAGTTTACTAGATAAAGTTCAAACATATAGAAGCGGTCCACGGATCCGCTTTTTATGTCGTAATCGAGTTTATATAACTCTTCAAGGGTTTTATTTATACAGTCTGAGGAGATGTAGCGCATATTACCATGGAGGATCTTTGCTCTTGTTGAAGAGAGCGATAATTCTTTAGCAATCTCTTCATCACTATATTTCTTTTTAGCAAGGTAAGATACTTCGTTTAAGAGTCTAAACTGGTTAGCGAGCATACTAATAAGCGTTATTACTTCCACATTTTGTGTTTTTAAATCTCGATAGATAGAAAGTGCCTCTCTATTTTTCCCTCTTATGAGGTTATTAAAGATTTGAAAGGCATTATCTTCTAATGGAGGGGTAACGAGTAAACATACATCTTCATATGTTATCGTCTCTCCATTTTTATAAGCGACGAGTTTATTGGCGTTATTTTGAAAACTGACGAGATCATTACCCACACGAGCGATAAGTTCATCCACTGCCTCTCTTGTAATCTTAGAGTTTAATCTCTGATTAAAGTGTTGAGTAACATAGGTAACGTATTCATCTTTTGTGGGCTCCGCGAGAGCGTACTCCCTATAATCCTCTTGCTTAATAATCGCTTGATAAAACTCATTTGATTTATCAATTGAAGAAGCGGTAACGGCAAGGATTAACACTGTATCGGGATTATTAGTCTCTAGGTATTTTTTTAATTTGTCATAGTCTTGAAGCGATTCAATACTAACCTTTGGTTTTGGCTTAGTAAGAAAATAGGCGTCTTCGACGATAACGACTTTTTTATCGTATCCAAGTGGGAGGGAGCGGCACTCCTCAACGATATCTTGGACAGTCACTTCTTGTCCACTGAGTCTTACAAAGTTAAATTCATCAGGAGTGTCTAAAAACTCATTAACAAGACGCTTCTCTCTCGTTTTAATCGTCGCTATTTGAGATCCATAGATTAGACAAATCATACTTTAATTATAGTAAAGTATGAAGGCTTCTACCACAAAGAATATTTAAAATATCTAATTGATCCTTCTAAATCCGTCCTATAGATGTTTACCCCATATTTATTTAGGGTTTCTAGTGTTTGATTAGTTGGATGTCCATAAGAGTTATTGAGCCCACATGAGATAATTGCATCATTAGGATCGAGGTAGCGGATAAACTCATCACTTGAGGAAGTTGAAGAACCGTGGTGCCCCACTTTTAAGACATCACAGGGGATAGAATCGTAGTTATCCATAATCTCATACTCCACATTTGTAGTGGCATCTCCCATCACTAGGAAGTCTAGGTCCATTAAATGCCAACCGAGCACTAAAGATCTATCGTTTTCCTCTTTGTGATTTGGCGCGTTATCGTTATAGTTTGTAAAGGTAACTCCACCTATAGTAATAGGCTCTGTATATGTTCCATAACTGATGACATTTTTAACAGTGAAGTTATCACAAAGACTAGCTAGTGCCCCATCATGGTCGTAGTCATCATGGGTAATAAAGACACAATCAAGAGAATATATTCTCTCTTTTTTAAATAGGGGTATCAGGACGTCTGTTGCAATATCAGTATTACGCAGCCCACCTGTATCGATTAAGACCGCCCTATTTTTAATCCTAATTAAGGTGGAATCACCTTGTCCTACATCGATAAAGACAACTTCATCGGAAACATAGTTAGTAATTGGTACCACTTCAAATAAGGTAATACCAATAAGGAGGGTCGCACTTAACTTAATTAGTGGTTTATGCTTAATCTGGATAAAGTAAAGCAGTAAGAAGAATAGAGCGATAAAGGCAAAGATTATCCAAGGAGAGAAAGAGGGGCAGTAAAAGGATATATTAATCTTAGTTAGCCAAGAACACCCTTTATTTAAAAGTCCTGTGTACCAATTAACCGCTCCATACAGTGGGACCTTAAATAGACAGAGTAGTGTCATAAAGGCTAAAACTACAAAGAATGGAGTGAGTAATAACTGAAGGGGATAAGTTAATAGATTAATTGAAGAGTAAAAGTAAGCTTCAAAGGGGATAAAGAACACTCCAAACGTAAGGGTATTGACGCATCTTTTCGCAAAACGGTTTTTAATTTTTGGTAACGACGTATTAATAAAGTAATAGACAAAGGGGATAGAGAATCCAAGGATAAAGGAGTCTTGACGGGCGAGGTAATGGTTAAAGAGAAGGAAGAAAGAGCCCGCCATCGAGGTAAGCTGTAAAGAGCTAAACCTCTTTTTTAAACAGTACTCGTTTATCCACCTTAGGATATACATCGTACAGATCCTGACGATTGTAAAACGGGGATACAGCAAGACGAAGTATGGCAGTAGCAGGATAAATGAGCAGACTTTTGCCCACTTCTTTGGCAGGATAAAGGAAAACAGGTAAACAAGGGCATTGATAAAAGCGTAAATGTATAAGCCTGAAGCGGAAGCAAACCGCGATAGGTGTAAGGTGGTAAGATTTGTGGATAGTTCTCCATCACTCGTCGAGGAGAAAAAGAGGGCATTGATGAAGTTCGCGGTATCTTCATCAAAATTATCTAGAAAGTTATTCTTTATCTCGTTAAGTCTTAGGGGAGCGGCAAACTTAACTTCGATAGAAGTTACTTTTAAAGAAGAGGTAACACCCTTTTTTTCAAGGTACTCACCAAAATCAAATGACGATTCAAGGGTTTTAAAGGTAAGATCTTCTTTTTGCCCACAAATAGCAAGATAGTCTCCTACCTCATAGGTGTTATCGTAACTAGACACATACATTCTTTCAAGTGACGAGTAAAAGATAAAGTATGTCGATTTAGACTCGATAACAAAACCCGAGTATACATCATCTTTTGGATTGGCACTAACATCGATAAAGGAAATTCCAAAACCGAGTATGGCAACCCCTAAACATATAAGTCCTATCTTCTTTTTGTACTTTAAGAAGGCAAATACAAGGAGAATAACAAGGAGTACACAAAGAACGATAGGACTATATTTAAGGACCACTCCAATCCAGAGTGAAAAGAAAACTAGAACAACACTCACTCGTGAAGAATTACGTTATCTCTAATTTTGTTGTAAAGAGAATCACCAATTCCAGAGACATTGACGATTGATTCAATGGTCATAAAGTCACCATTCTCTTCTCTGTAGTCGATAATCTTTTCAGCAGTTGAAGAACCCACACCACTGAGTTGAGAAAGCTCTGTACTGTCTCCAGTATTGAGATTAACCTTGCTGATGGCGCTTATATTGCAATAATCAGATTCATCATACATCGAGGGGATGTAGTAGCATCCTCCTCCAACGAGTTCTGCACTCTCATAGTATGCTCTACTATCAGCAATATCCGTCACTCCGCCAGCGGCTTTGATAAGGTCTTTCATCGTCACATCTTCACTACTAAACGAATAGGTACCAGCATTTTTAATCTGTCCTTCGATAGTTATATATAAGGACCCTTCAAGGTCATCAACAACGGCAGAGGAAACGCCAGAGCCAACGGTCACAGAGTCGACGACGAGGAATCCGCATATAGCCACTGCGGCAACAACGAAGACGATAATAATTGTTTTTAGCATCTAACAAAAACCTCCTACTTTATAAATAGGAGGGTATTTTGTTTTTATTCCTAGATTATTTTTTGTCCAAATAAAATCAATCTGTTTTTATCGATAAAATTCTGACACTGTATGGTTTTTCCACTTTGACCTCGACTTCGTCTCCGACTTTTTTACCGATAATCGCTTGTCCAAAAGGAGATTCATTGGAGATTTTACCCTCGGACATATTTGATTCCATGCTTCCGACAATAGAGAATGTTCTTGTGGCGCCACCATTTAAAAACTCGACTTCCACAATGGAACCTAGTGTTACTTGGTTAGCTTTACCTTTAACGATAACGCAGTTATCGAGGGAATGCTCAATCACTCTGATTCTCTCTTCGATATCACTGAGTCTATTTCTTGCGGCGTCATAATCAGCGTTTTCACTTAAATCACCTTGACTACGTGCTTCGGCAAGTTGTTCTTTTATCGCTGGTTGTTCTTCATCAAGAAGCCATCTTAATTCATCTTGAAGTTGATCATAACCTTCTTGTGTTAATTGTATTTTCTTTTCTGGCATTATCTTTACCTCTTTAAACTATTGATAAATATAACATAAACAAGTTTAAAAAGATATTTAAAAGTAAACAATTTTTATATAATATAAAAATTAATGAAAGAAAAGAAATTTAAGACTTGGTGGCCTCTATTCTATACCTTCTTTAAGATAGGTCTTTTTACCTTTGGAGGAGGGGCAGCGATGATTCCTATCGTCCAGATGGAAGTCGTCGAGAAAAAGAAATGGTTAACCTTAAAAGAGATGTCAAATATCCTTGCAGTGAGTGAAGCCACTCCTGGTCCAATTGCAATCAATACATCAACCTATGTAGGTTATAAGATAGGAGGGGTGATGGGCGCGATATGCGCGACCCTTGGGTGCGCCCTACCATCCTTTATTATTATTAGTATCATATCTTTATTCTATGAAGCCTTTATGTCTTTTGAAGTTGTCAATAACGCATTTAAAGGTTTAAGAGTGGCGGTTATCTTACTCCTTGCTATTGCAATTATTAGTCTTGCTAAAGCGGTACCTCGTAACTGGGTATCATATGTCTTATTTGGAATTTCCTTTATCAGTATGGTCTTACTGTCCGCTTTTGATGTCAGTTTCAGTTGGATGAGTATTATTCTTATCCTCCTTGGTATTATCGTTGGCGTGGTTTGGGAAGCCATTAAATACAGAAAGGAGAAAAAAGAATGATATACTGGGAGCTTTTCTATGTCTTCTTTCTAATTGGTCTCTTTACCTTTGGTGGAGGCTATGCGATGATTCCACTTATTACCGACCAGGTACTATCAAGAGGTTGGGCCACCCAAGTAGAACTAACGGATTTTATTGCGATAAGCGAGGCTACCCCTGGACCATTTGCGATTAATATATCCACTTTTATTGGAAGTCAAGTTGGAGGTGTCTGGGGAAGCGTATGTGCGACGCTTGGCGTTATATTACCTAGCTTTATCATCATCTTAATCATCGCCTTTATCCTCGAGAAGTTTATGAAAAACCGCTTCGTCAAAGCGGGACTCGATGGAGTTAGACCTGTTGTTGTGGCTCTTATTGCAAGTACCGCCCTTTTCATGTTTATCCAGTTAATCTTCTTTAATAATGGCTCGATATATGGAGACTTCTACTTTGATCTTAAATCGTTTACGTTGCTTATCCTTCTTGGAGTGTTTTACTTTGCTTACGGAAAGATAAGAAAAAAGAAGATGAATCCAATCATCCTCTTAGTTATCGCGGCGATTCTTGGCATGCTGATATTCTCAGTATAACTACTAATATATTTTATAAAAAAGTACTAAAAAT
The DNA here is from genome assembly GCA_021203745.1 of Coprobacillus sp. Taxonomy (GTDB): domain Bacteria; phylum Bacillota_I; class Bacilli_A; order RFN20; family CAG-826; genus JAJQAP01. The sequence goes on along the minus strand of JAJQAP010000043.1, from coordinate 11,786 downwards.
CTACTAATCGTGGATTTTTTTATTTAATCATCGTCAATATCCGCTTCATCAGCTTGGAAGGTATTAATGACTTCTTCGACTTCATCAAACTCCTCTTGGTCTTCGATTTCATAGAGGTTACCATCATCGTCGTAACGGTAGGCATAGAGGTTTTCCTCGTCTTCTTCATCAAAGAAGATCACATATTTTGCCCCTCTATCTTCATTTTCATAGGTAAAGTAGATTCTGAAGGTAACTTCGTTACCTTCATCGTCTGAGATTGTTATCTCATCTTCATTCATGATTTCCTTTTTCATTTTCTATTCTCCTTAAGTAACTAGATAGAATTTGACATGCGGCAAGCTGATCAGAATACTCTTTCTTTTCTTTTTCGCTTTTAAAATGCATGTCTCCCTCATCTATCATTTGGTATGCCTCAAAGGTTGTTAGGCGCTCATCCTCACTGTGGATAACTATTTCTGGATATCTCTTATTAAGCATAGAGATAAAGTTAGAGACATATTTAACTCTATCACCCTTGGTGTTATCCATATTAAGAGGAAGTCCCACAACGAGTTCATCTACCTGGTACTCTGAATACAAAGTATAAAGAGAATCCATTATTTCTTCATATCGCTTTTTATGAAAGGTTAGAGTTTTTAAAGGGTGAACAATACCTAGATTATCCGCGTACGCAACACCTAGTGTTATATCACCAAGATCGAGTCCAAAGTATCTCATTTAAGAGTGCCTTTCACCTCGTTTAAGGCTTTATCGATATTCGTTAAGTCAGTGGCTACCCCTGAAGCGGAATCTGGCTTACCCCCTCCTTTACCAGATAGATAGGTAGCAAGAGTTTTAACTAGATCTCCACTACTAATACCTAGAGTTAATGGTTTACCTCTTGTAAAGGAGATAATTGGATAGTTACCTTTCCCCTCGTTTCCAACGAGACAAATGAGGTAATCAGGGTATCTATTTCGAATATAGTCTGATATAGAAAGTAGGATATCTCGTCCACCATCGATATAGCCAATAATTTGAGGATAATCACCCTTACTTTCTTTTAGTAGAGAGGTGGCATAAGACTCAGCAATTTTTGAGTTTAGAGATGCGACACTTCTCTTTAATGCGTCTCTTTCATTAACTAATGAGGTGAGTCTAGGAGTAATCTCATTATAAGAAGAAGCACCAAGTTTCTCTTCTACTTGTAAAAGAGTGGTCTTTCTATTTTTAGATAGATAATAAGCACCAATTGAGGTTTTTGCGACAATCCTTCTTACACCCGCGGCAATTGACTCTTCGGATTCAATTACAAAATAACCTATCTCTTTGGTGTTTTTTACATGAGTGCCACCGCAAAACTCTTTTGAGACCTCTCCAAAGGTCACTACTCTTACAATATCACCATATTTATCGTTAAAGAGTGCTCTTGCACCAATCTTTCTCGCCTCTTCAATTGGAAGCACTAGTGTCTTTTCTTCTATCCCTTCTGCTATCCAAGCATTTACTTTATCTTCCACTAGAGCAATTTCCTCTTCACTCATCTTTCTTGGATGGGTAAAGTCAAATCGAAGCATTTGGTCAGAGACATATGATCCAGATTGAGCGATATGATCTCCTAGAACCTCTTCTAAAGCTGCTTGAAGTAAATGAGTGGCGCTATGGTTAGCCATTATCTTCTCTCTTCTTTCTTTATCGATAGAAAGAGCAAATTTATCGCCTAAATGAATAGAACCAAACAAGACCTTAACAATATGGAGATGTTCTTTATGAGGAGCGTTTCTAGTATCCACGACTTTTGCAGCGCACTCTTTCGAGTTAATCTCACCAATATCAGCGATTTGACCACCCATTTCTGCATAGAAGTTAGTCTTATCAAATATCAGCATGCCCTCATCTGTTATTACGTCTACCTTTTCTCCTTTTAGATTAAAGAGACCAATAACTGTAGCCTCTACATCTTCAATTGATTCATAGATAAACTCTGATTCTTTATTAAACTCTAAAAGGTCTTTAGATTGGCTTGACATACTTTGAAGTTCACCGCGACTTGCACGCGCCATATCCTTTTGCTTTTTCATGAGTGTGTCAAAAGAGGACTCGTCATATTTGATTCCACTTTCATTACATATTTCAATTGATAACTCTTTTGGGAAACCATATGTATCGTAAAGTTTAAACATATCCTCCCCACTTAGATAATGGTTATCTTCAATAATCTTATTTAAAAGAGATTCACCATTTTCTAGTGTCTTTAGAAATTTCTCTTCTTCACTTTTAATGATGTTTTTAATGTATTCTAACTTACTTGCTAGATATGGATAAAAGTCTTTATATATATCATAAACAGTATCCACAAGTTTATAGAGGAACGGTTCATAGATACCGATCTTTCTTCCATAACGTAGTGCGCGTCTTAATAGGCGTCTTAATACATAACCTCTTCCATCTGAAGAGAAACTCTCTCCATCAGATAGGGCAAAAGTAATCGCTCTTATATGATCAGCGATAACTCTATAGGCAATGAGATTATCCTCGTATTTCACAGCGGATAGTGTTTCTACCTTTTTAATAATTGGATAGAAAAGATCTGTTTCAAAGTTTGTTGGGGTGTCTTGAATAATACAGGTAATTCTCTCTAGTCCTGCCCCTGTATCGATATTTTTTGATGGGAGCTCTTTATAGTCCTCTCTTTTTACTCCTGACACGGCGTTATATTGCGAGAAAACAATTCCCCAAAGCTCGATATACCTGTCGTTTTCAATCTCTTTTTGAAGTAGTTCTATTCCTTTACCTTCTTTATCATAAGTTTCCCCTCTATCATAAAATACTTCAGTGTTAGGTCCACATGGTCCTTCCCCTATCTCCCAAAAGTTATGCTCTAAAGGAATTAGATGAGACTCGTCTATTCCGTTATCTATCCAGCATTTCTTTGTTTCGATATCTGTTGGGTGATAAGTTATATAGAGTTTATTCTTGTCAAAACCAAAGTACTCATCTTTTGTAAGTATCTCTACCGCGTATTCAATTACTTCTTTTCTAAAGTAATCACCGATAGAGAAGTTACCTAGCATTTCAAAGAATGTATGATGACGAGACGTATAACCGACATTATCGATATCGTTAGTTCTGATTGCTTTTTGGACATTACAGATTCTTCTCGATGGGGGGATCTCAGTGCCGTCAAAATACTTCTTTAAAGCCGCTACGCCTGAGTTAATCCATAAAAGTGTGGGATCATCTTTTGGAATTAAAGAGGCACCCTCTTCCACCCTATGACCTTTTGACTTAAAAAAGTCTAACCATATATTTCTTATTTCATTACCAGTTCGATATTTCATAAGTCCCTCCAAAGTATAAAAAAGTCCCTATTTAAGGAACGATATATTTACCGCGGTACCATCCTTATTCACTACTTGTAGTGCCCTTAATTTATGACTCTTACGGGGTCGTCCGACGAGGATTAGTCGCTTCTAGGAAATGGCACGTCTATCTATCCTATAATATTTCCAGCCACAATTACTCTCTATAAGGCTTTAATAGACTTAGTTTCCGTCACTGAATTTATGACTTTATTTTAACAAATTAAAATAAAAGAATAAATACTGAAAAATTATTACATTCCTAGTGTATGGGCATGAGTGCCTGTTGCCATTAAATATAGGTATAGTTCTTTATCACTTTTTTCATAGACAAGAACCCAATCAGGTTCAATATGGCATTCTCGGTATTTTCTATATTCTCCTAAGAGTTTATGATCATCAAGACAAGAAGGAAGTGTTTCTCCACTCGCTAAAATGTTTATAACATCATAAAGTTTTGCTAGATTTTTTCCTTGTTCTTTTAAAAGTTGGACATCCTTTTTAAACTGGTGTGAATAGACAACGTCATACATTATTTATTTAGATCCTCCCAAAGTTCATCCACATCCTTATACCTTTTATATTCTTTAGGATTGTTTTTCATTTCTTCTTCCTCTTTAAAGGCTTTTAGAGTGGATTCACTTGGCTCGTCTAAATAAAGGTCAAAAGGAATACCATTACACTGTATGGTTTTTCTTAAAAACATATTTATCGCTGTGGTTAAATCTAGGCCTAAGGCATTATAAATTTTCGTGGCCTTATCCTTTATCTCCTTTTCGGTATTAATATTAATCTTTGTATCATACATGATTTTATCACCCCTTTTTATGGCAACATCATTATATTGCCTACCTAATATGTTGTCAACAGGTATATATTGAGTTTCTGACATATTTTATCCTCCTATATATATAAATAGCGGGCTTTTCCAAATTTCTTCCTAGTTTATCTTTTGTCAGTGTAAAAAAGGCATCACTTTGTGATGCCTCTTACTTATAATTTTTACAAGCTTTTTCTAATAGAGAAAAATTAACATAGGTCTTACGGACTATCCCTGTCTTTTTCTGCTGGGAATAGACTTTTTCCACTTTGTTTAAAACTCTCTTTTTATTCATTGAACAAAATTGAATTTCCTTTAAGACAAGTTTTCGATACTTTTTATCTAGGATGGTAGATTGATCTACATATGTAAATAAACCATCTTTTACAGGAATCATCTTATTAACCACGATAACGGATAAAATGCTATTCACATACTTATTATCGCCTGGGATTTTTTTATAGACATCACGTTTTGATAAATTAGAAATAAGTTTCTTTTCATAAACTAGTATATGACTATTATCTTCATATCTCCATCGTGCATGTTTTTTCTTACTAGAAGTTAGGGGAATAAAATATTTATTTTTGTTTAATCCCACGATAATACCTAAAAATGGTTTCTTACCATAATTCGTGTCATAAAAGACTTCTTTATCTATTTGATAAAGATAATTTAAATAATCTGTATCAACTACATAAAGTCCAAAATTAACTAATGTTGCTTTCATACAAACCCCCTTATAAGAAAAAGAGAGATTAGCCTCTCTTAATCGGCTTTAAAGTCCGCCGTTATTCGAGGTCGCGGAACACCTTCTTTATCGCCCGCACTTTATCGAGGTCGCGGAATACCTTCTTTATCGCCCGCACTTTCATAGGCCGCGGAATACCCTTTCTTTATTAAAGCCTACTTGTATTATAGGCATTAATAGCTTATTTGTCAAATATTTGAATTATCTCTTCTTTGCTTCTATCTTCCTATATATATAAATAGCAGGGTAATGATAATTTCTTCCCATTTTTTTCTTTGTCAGTGTAAAAATATAATAAAACACCCACCTAAGTGGGTGTCTTATATATAGATTTAATCTAGAGGATTATGCACTATAAGAACCATAAATGGTAATTGAGAAAACATATCCTCTACAAGATTGAGCATCTTTAGTGGATAATGTTAAACTCGAAACAACTGACTGGAACTCTGCAGTCACATCCGCTGGCTCACCTGAATAAGATAATTGATAGTCGCTATCATTAATGGTTAAAAGATCATATTGGGTACCACTATTATTGCCACCTTCATAGTAGCCATGAGCGCTAACGACAACCTTATTAATTTCAGTGCCATTAGCAAAATTGAATGTTATAGTGCCACCATTACCACTTTTACCAAATTTTAATAGACCCGTTTTACTAGCAAAGGCTCCGCCAGATCCTGCTCCAAGATAGACTGGGGTATTAGTAGAATCAATATCGGTTAATCCGGTATAGAGTGAATCCGCTCCAATCCAATAAGCGTCAAGATCAGTTGCATTCTTAATTTGAGTGCCATTAGCGGTTATATCAGAAAAATCAAAGATACCAATTACACCTTCCTCAAATTCTTTAACAGTTACAACGTAAGTTGCACTGAGACTAGTATTTAAGGTTGATGTTGCGGTAATTGTTGTTTCACCTTGACTAACACCTTTTACAACCCCATTTTGGTCAATAGTGGCATACGCTGTATTACTAGAAGACCAACTAACAGAATTATCTGCTCCAGAGTTTACTACAGCACTTAAGGTAATTGTTGCGTCTTTATAAACTTCTGTTTTACCTGTTATCTTTAAGGCTTTTGGAGCACTTAAAGTAGGAATGTCATACAAACGTACAATATAGTTAGAAGAGGTTGGCTGTACCATCGTAATCTCGTCATAGGAGGATGTTATTCCCATCACATAGGTTGTCCCCTCGTATGTAGCGGTAAAGGTATTTAATTCCTCGTCATATCCCCATTCATAGGGCTCTGTATGATCCCATTCAAAGTTATTGTGCTCACCTTTCTCATTTGAAGTATGAGAATAGCCAAGATAATATCCGTTATCGAGTTTTAAAGAATAACCACTACTGCATGTTTCGACAAGGACCTCTACAGCATCAGTGACATCTGTAGAAACATCGCCATAGTAAGAACTTTGTACTTCGCCGTTATAGTAGTAAAGGGCTCCATCCTTTTCGTAGGCGAGGAGGTATTTATTAGAAACACTCCACTGGGCGGGTTCGGGAAGAGGTTCTTCTCCTAATTTATAAAGATGAATTGGGTATTCACCATCATCATCAATATAGGCATAATTATACCAACCAATGGTGGTATATGATCCATAGGTTCCAAGGAAGAGTGTTGTCTCTCCGCTTGTAACTGTAAATGTATCATAGAAATAGTCATAAGTTAAAACTTGACTTGTTTCACTGAAAACGAGGTTATAATGGGTATCATTAACCGCCATTGTCACATATTGGGTTGTTCCATCAATTGTGGCGCTTAGTGTTACTCCACCTTCAACATCAGTGACGGTAAATTCAATGGCTTGTTCAGGATCACGTACAGTTGCTCCATAATAACCATTCATCGTGCCATCCATATAATACTTTGATCCATCTTGATCAATACCAAGTAGATAGGATTCTCCACTAGTGTAGTCACTAACTTTATAGGTAGGGGCATAAGTAACTGTGACACCAGCATTCTCACTTAATGTGTAGAGATGAGCAATATAGCTAGTAGTAGCGTAGGCATCCACAAGAGTGATTTCATCATAAGATGATGTGGTTCCAAGAGCATAGGTTGTTCCACCATTGGTGGTTACAAATGTTTCAAGTTCACTGTCATAGTCCCAAACATAAGGGGTAGTTAACGTCCATTCAAAATCTACATATCCATCGAATGAACCACCTAGATAACAACCATTATCGAGCTTTAAGGTATAACCATCGCCTGAGGCTTCGACGAGCACTGCAACGGCATCATCTGGGTTTTCAGAGACTGTACCATAATAGTAATTTTGTACTCCTCCATCATAGTAGTATGTGACACCATCTTTATCGTATCCAAGAGCGTACTTATTACCAACTTCCCAGTCAGTCCAAGTCTTATCTCGTTCTAAGATAGATAGATTTACACTGTCTTTTGCCCCTTTATAGGAAGCCGTAATTGTGGCATCTCCAACACCTGAAGCAACAAGAACAGCACCGCTTGTTGCGATAACACTGGTGTTAGAACTAGAAATTGTTAGTTCGCCATTAGCAATAGCAAGACTTGGATTTTGAATTTCTCCCTCATCAGTAATTTCAAATTCCATCGTTCTTGAGCTATCACCGATTCGCCACTCCTGTTGGAGTTCTTCTTTGTTTGTGATATTAAGTGTCGCACTAGTACTAGAGCAACCTGCTAGAGAAGAGACTCCAACTCCAATAAGAGCGAGAAGGGCAAAGGCATAAAAATGTTTTTTCATACTTTTTTTCTCCTTTTAGTATTTATTAGTTTAATGAAGATAAATAAAAAGGTGTATATAAAATACACCTTCCTTACTTATTAGGCTTCATAAGAGTTATAAGTATAATATAGATACTTCATCTTCATTACCTAACACTATTATTGTAGAGAGAGAGAGAGAGAGAGAGATTCAAGTTTTTTCTTTTGTCAGTGAAAAAAAGGCATCAAATAGATGCCTCTATATCTATATCTATATATTATTTAAAAAGGAATCACATCGATAAAGGTGGTGTAATAAAGACTATCTTTATCTTCATCCTCTTCTAGTTCAGACTCATCTTTTCGATGTTGCATATAGAATAGGACATAGTAGAGATCTTCTTTCTCTTCACTGCCATATTTAATATCATCTTTTAAATCATCGTACTTCTCTTTATCGATATCTTCGTTATCTAAAAGGGTTTTAATTGCATTTCGTATATCTTTTAAGGAAGTTGTTACATAGACTGAGATAGAAGAAGCAATTCTTGAGCTTCTTTCAATCGATAGTAGTCTTTCGCTCTCTATTACTGAAAGCATTAATCCATCGATATCAGATTCATTTGGAGTGACCTCTTCATGGAAAAAGTCTAGTCCCCCGTCAATCTCCCCAAGGGTGATATCAATCGCGCAGGCATCTTTCATTCTCTTTGACTCTGGATGCCAGATAATAAGGGGAAATTCATACACGCCATCTTCAAGTTCACTATCGAGGAGTTCATAAGCATTCTCGATATTATAATCGTCGTATATATCACTCGTTAACTCCATAAAGAGATCGGTGTAGTTTCGATATAAGCCTCGTTGTAAATCCATCCTTAAAGCATTTTCTATATCCGTTAATAAGTCTTGGTCTTTTTCTTTCATAGTGTTTACCTCATTTATATTTTAATCACTTCTAGGGTTAAAAAAAAGATAACTATTTCTAGTTATCTCTTTTTATATTGAACTTAGATTATTCTCCCGCTTCCTTTTTAGCTAGACGCGCTAGTCTTCGCTTCTCTCGACGTTCCGCGGCTTTACGTTCAAGATCTTTTGCAATTTCTGCTTCCGCTAGATCGACAAGCTCAAAGGCTAGGTCATAATCCTCTTTTGTCTTTAGAAGTAGTTGAGTCTCGTTATTAATCTTGACACTATCTTCACTCTGATATGGATTTAAGGCATCATTATGAACACTAATAAGGGCGACAAGTCCTTTTCTCTTAAAGGTAAACTTCACAAGAGGATAACTCTTTAGTTTGATCTTTAAGCTAGTGTTAGTAAGACTCTCCTTTTCTCCCTGTTTCTCTTTAATATGAGAGATAAGATGATCATAACCCTTTTTCTCGGCAGCAGGAAGCGCTTCAATTTGTTCGGTATATGTCTTTTTATCGGTGGCTTTGACAAAGGCCACACCACCCTCTTCAGCGGGTAAGACTCCTCCTTTTCCACTTCCGACCACTTTCTTGAGTTCACGGATGACATAGTCGGCTTGGTCATGAACATAAGGATGACCCTCTTCGACGACTACCTTTTTAATGGTCTCTTCGTCCGCACCTGCTGCTCCACCTACTGTGTGAGCGTGATGGCAAGGACATTTCTCTTTACATTTTGCTATCTTTGCTTCGAGTTTATCTGGATGTTTCTTATAATAGAAGTATCCAACAAGAACAAAGCAGACACAAGCTAGTAGTAACGCTAAAAAGATACAAGCGATTACTAATGTGGTAATTACAACTCCATTCATAAGTATAAAACCCCCTTTATTGAATTACGTATCTTCATTATAGAGTATTTTTTCTCTTTTTTGTATAAGAAATTTACTCTTAGATATAAAAATATCTATAAAGTGTCAAAAAAGACACATAATTATAATACGTATATAGTAAAGAATAACAAAAATAGTAAATATTCAGTAATTTATATAAAAGAGATAAAAATATTAGTTATTTGATATTTTTTGTATAAAATTAATGCACAAAAAATAAAACATAAAGAAAAGGAACCGAGTCAAGAGACTGGGTTCCTAGGTTTTACTTATTTGTTTTTTTGAGCACTTTTCTTAGCCTTGTCACAAACTTCTTTTAGTGCTTCTTGGTATAAAGCCCTCGTTTCTTTGTTCTCTGGATTACTGTTTCTCTTGTCTTTGAAGATTTTTCTAACATTATCCCAGAGATTATTGTCCTTGCAATACTCTTCATATATGAGTTGGTTTTTGTAACCTTGAGTGACATCATCCCAATCAAACTTACCATTATTCTTGATGGGCATTAAGTATTTTTCAGATTTTGCATTACTTTTATGAATATAGATAGCAAAGTCGACGCTGAAGTCCATATTTCCATTTTTGTCAAGATGAACTATTCTGATAACTCTCGTCTTGTTCTTTGACTTGCAGAATCCATTTTCCGTGAAGCAATTATCAATAGCTCTTTTAAATATTGTTCTTGCGGAATTTGGAGTTAAATCATTTTGACTAGAATTAACGATAAGATTGATATCAAAGTCAAATGGATCTTTACCATTATGTTCACTCATCACTAGATGATGTTTAGCACTACCGATAAGTTTTTGATCAAATGTTATTTTCTCATTCTTCCTTAAATCAGCATGTACAGTTTCGAGAAGTTTGAAGACTAAGCTTTGACAAGAAGTGACCTTCTCCGTCGCTACAAAGTCAAACAATAGACTGACCTCCTTTCCTACCCTTGCCACCATCTAATCTAATTGATTAAATCGTTATAGAATACAATTAAAATCAAGGGTATGTCAATATAGTGATTATATTTACAAGAAAACACCCACCGCCGAAGCGGTGGATGTATATGATGTTAATTATGCGTAGTAATATAGTGTAATACCACTGCAGTAGCAAACAGATCCACTTCTAGTAATGGTTGTTGAAGCTGCACCACTATTTAAAGTGATTTCTATCTCATCACCTAGGTCAGTTGTCACCGCAGCTCCAACAGTAGCATTGGTGGCACTGAAAGAGGAGGTACCGGTACCACAACTATTATTAGTGTTATTACTACCATAAGCGGCATCAATAACTACTCTAGAAACTGATCCAGTTCCACTAGAAACGGTGAAACTTTCTCCAGAATAGATTCTAATTGTGGTAACATTGTTGGTGGTGGTTACACTATTCCATGGCCTAAAACCTGTTGAATCGCCAGAGCCACTAGTCTTATTCCAAGCAACAGTTACAGCACCTCCACCATAAGTAGAGGTATTTCCAGAAATATCGGTATGTTGAGAGACATCCGTACCATATTCAGCGGCAAGAGATTCAGGAGTAATCTCAATAGAGAGTTCTTCGTCTTCTGGAGCAGCAACAACTTCTAGTGTTATTGTAGCAGTTAGATCATTTAAGGTTGTGGCAGTGATTGTAACATCACCTACTGCAATACCTATTACCACACCATCTGTAACTGTAGCAACTTCTTCATTAGAACTTTCCCATACTAGATTAGACGCTCCAATTGTGGATGGAGTGTAGGTGACATTAATTGTTACGGATCTACCAATGTAGATGGATTGAGTCGCTGCACTTAATGTAATTCCTTCAATTGTTGGATAATCAAGAAGGCCTACGATTGGTGACGAACTAATATATGTGCTGATGTCAGAGGCCCAAAGACATTCATAACCTGAGGTCGCATTGTAAGCAAGAAAATGTGTGCTGGCGGCATTAACCCATGCTCCATATGTTTCATTCCAATAAATTGGAGTTGGGGTGGTTAAATATTGAAGATTCTCATATTCGTTTAATGTAATGATGCAGATGTAATATGTTGTTCCTTCAAGCTCAAAGGTTAAGTAGTAAGCGTTATCACCTTCTGCTTCGCTGCAAGTCACAGGAACAGCTTCATCGATGTTTGCGGTAACAGAACCAGCATAGTCACCACGAGATGTTGTTTTACCATCAGCATAATAGTTTAATCCATTATACTCAAAACCGAATAATGTTGGGGTTGCTTCTCCTTCATTTTCACTATCTTCATGGACTGTAACTAGGATTGAGTTGGTTTCACCAAAGGTAATAGTAATGTCATAGGTTTCTCCCCAACTGACCTTGATGTTTTTAGAACCATCTCCGTATAATCCTTCCGCGGATCCTTCTGCTA
>JAJQAP010000065.1 GCA_021203745.1 Coprobacillus sp. | reverse complement strand
CCTGAATCTACTCCAGAAGCCCCTACTGAAGAAAAACCAGAAGCGTAATTATTATGAGATATACTTATCACACTAAAGGAACATGCTCTGTTACTATATCATTTGATATAGATGATGATGTTATCACCAATGTTTCCTTTGTGGGTGGATGTCCTGGTAATTTGCAAGCGGTTTCCCGTCTCGTGGATGGGATGACAGTGTCTCAGATTGAAGATAAATTAAAAGGTATTCAATGTGGCGTGCGTGGCACATCTTGTCCTGATCAGTTAGCTAGTGCAGTAAGAGAAGCCTATAACATCGAGAAGGGTATAAATTAATATATTATAATAAGATAATAAAAAAGATAGGCATCTGCCTGTCTTTTTATTTATATAGATTTAGGTTATGTAGTTTAAGGCTCTTCATCGTCTGGGTCGGTATCGCCGCCATCATCGCCGCCATCATCACCACCTTGACCATAAAGGTCCTCAAATATTTGTTCAAACACTTCATATAGACCGCTATAATCACCCGTGAATAGCATATCTATGATGGATTTCAAATCATCTGAGGCATTGATGCTATAATCCACACCGATAGACTCACTATTAACCTTATAAGAATAGGTGAATGAGAATGAGAAATCGTAATTTCCATATTCTCGAAGAAAATCCATTAAATCGTTTAATGTGGTGTCTCCTGATATTGTTGCCCCAAAGATATAATCTTGAATAACTTCATTAATGAGGGTATCAATACCAAGGTTAAGTTGTAATTCAGTATCATTCATTGTAATGAACTGTCCATCAGTGATTTCCTCTTCAATAGAGAGAATGAGTTCATCTAGCGCGGTGTCACCCATGGTGTAACTACCAAAGGTGTTTCCAGCATAATCTAGTCCGAGGGCGGCTTCACCAATTGTGTTTCCCTCTTCATCTTGCTCGTATTCGTAGGCGGTAATTTTATAGTCGATAGAGATAGGAATAATATAACCATTAAAGTCTAGGGTTAAGAATAAGGACATAATTTCTGTCTCATCGTCATAAGCTAGTCCGAGGTTATTTAAACCGATATATCTTATTTCTTCATCTTTAAGCATAAAGTAACCTATACCAGTAATACCTAAAGAATTAACATAAGCATTTAAATCACTGAGGGGTAAGGCCACAAGAGATCCTTCATAAACAAGTCCATCCTCAGTAAAGAATTGGTTGATGTCTAACACTCCAGAGAGGATTGAACTTAAATCGCTTGTATATTTATCTCCCGCACATGGGAGTTTATCTAAATCTTGATTGATTCCAAGTGGACTAAAGTCGATGTCATCAACAATTTCTTTTGTATCATCAGTTAAGTTATCGTATCCATTAAGGAATAAGGAGTAGACAGCGTTTACCTCAGAGGAAGTAGAGATACTACCTGAAGAGGCTAAAACCTCCATATAGTTACGCATTAAGTTCATGTCGGTGTATGAGTCATTAGGATTATCGCCAATAAATCCATCGACATTAACGTTAAACGTTAAGGAGTTATCGTCTTTAATATCGATTCTAAAGAGGTTCTGTTCAAGCATGACGTTTAGATAGACATCGAGGTATGCCTGTGCCTCCCCTAAACTCACAAAGCTAAATATATCATTGACAAGATCAGAGAATTTATATGTAAGCATGAGATTTTCTCTGTCAAATCCAAGGGAGATGCCAAAATCAGACATCGATTCAATATAGTAACCGATATCGATACCAAGAGCGTCGAGAACATCAAAGGTAACGGTTTCTATCCCTCCAATTTTCCCTATTTGGATATTTTCAATACCAAAGCAAAGTTGGGAGTTTGTCCAGTCTTCCTCATCAACTTCAGTATATAAAGTGGTGTCTAGAATTAATCTCGTCTTAAAGAAAGATATATCCACTTCAATAACAAGAGTCATATCATCGTCATGGAAATCGACATAGTAGTTATGAAGTGGGAAACTAGATGTATCAAAAGCTTGATTTAATTCTGTATGAATAATCTCTGTTAATTGTGTTTCAGTAATCGATATCTGGAAAAGGTGTTCACCGTTTTCCTCTTCGATATCGAGGGCGTCAAAGATTAGGTCTTCAAATAAGTCGTTTAATGATCCACCATTGTCGTAATCGATATCTAGTTGAGTATCATCATATAGGTAATAGAAGGCCATTCCGACCACTCCAGCAATCGCTCCAACAATTAAAAGAATAATGACCACAAAAACGATGAGGATAATGAGTCCTACATGGTGTTTTTTCTTCTTTGGTTTGATGTAAACCATTGGAGCGTCTTCGTCATATATAAAATCGCTATACTCTGCCATAATTATTATATTATCATACACTAACTTTTCATTGAATAAAATTATTAACTAAAAGTTTATAATTTTTTCTCCCTGTTTTATGCTAAACTATAACTATAAAAGGAGAGATTTATGAGCACAACACTACGATATTTAGGACATTCATCCTTTAAACTCTCATCTAATACATATTCAATTGTCTTTGATCCATATAAAGACTTTTCTGTTCCTAATTTAAAATTCCCTAGACCTATAAATGCCAATGAGGTCTTAATTAGTCATGAGCATGATGATCATAACGCCAGAAGCTATGTCACAATTATCCCTAAACAAAGAGATTTGACTGTAGAAACAATCGACTGCTTTCATGATGACCAACAAGGAGCACTTAGAGGCAAAAATAAGATACATATTGTAAAAACCGGCACACTAACTGTTGTTCATCTTGGTGATTTAGGTCATCAACTTGAGGATAGTGATATTGAAAAAATTAAAGGATGCGACGTATTACTTGCTCCAATTAATGGTCACTTTACCTTAGGAGCGGAAGATATCTACCAGTTATATTTAAAAGTTAATCCTAAAATTATTATTCCTATGCACTACTACAAGAAGGAAGATAATTCTGGATATAATGATGATAATGAAATAGGTAAGTTCTTATCTCACTTTGATAATTACACTGCCCTAGACACTGATTTCTTTGTTATTGAAGACTATCTTGGGAAAACAGATTGCATAATATTTAAGTAATAGGAGTTATTTATGATTGATTTACACTTACATTTAGATGGATCACTCTCTAAAGACGATATCCCCATTCTTTGTGAACTTAATCATGTCAAAGTCCCTAAGAATCTCGACTCCCTTTTACAAGTGGATCCACACTGCAGTTCTTTAGAGGAGTATTTAACTAAGTTTGATTTCCCTTTATCCTTACTTCAGAATAAGGATTCTGTTCGTTTCGCTTTCTATTCTTTAACTACAAGACTATATGAAAGAGGATATATCTACGCGGAAATCAGATTTGCCCCTCAACTTCACACCCAAAAAGGATGCACACAAGAGGAGATAGTAAAAGCTGCCTTAGATGGTATTGCTCTTGCCTTAGAAGAAACAAACCCTAATGCCTTTAAAGCAAATATCATCCTCTGCTGCATGAGAAATGGAACCTTAAAGAGTAACTTAGAGACAATTGAAGTTGCTGATAAATTTAGACATGAAGGAGTGGTGGCTGTCGATCTAGCGGGAGATGAAACCCTACATCCCGCCCCTCACTATCAAGAAATCTTTGACCTAGCGTATTCCAAAGGTTTAAATATCACCATTCATGGAGGAGAGGCGACAGGTAGTGAGGAAGTGATAAATGCGATAAGAGTATTACACGCTAAGAGAATTGGTCATGGGGTTCATCTTATTCTCTCTCCCGAAAACGTTGAACTTGTCAAAGATAGAAAGATTGGTTTTGAATTCTGTCCAACCTCTAATTTACAAACAACTTCTTTACATTCATATTCTGAATGTCCAGTTAAACAATTCCTTGAATTTGATATTCCCGTTACTATCAACAGTGATAACATTACAGTTTCTTCTACTTATGTAGAAGATGAGTTTATCCATCTTATGCAAGAAGACCAGTTAACAAAAGATGATGTTTATAAACTTTTATCAAATTCGATAGAGATTAGTTTTACCACCTCTGAAGATAAAGATAGAATGAAGTTTCTCCTCGATGAACACTTTGAAGAATACTATGGAAAGTTAGAGACTCTTGCAAATGAAAAATAGAAGCGTCGTTATTATTGGGGATGGAATGGTTGGTTCCACAATTGCCTATACATTACTACAAGAAGACTATGTCACAGATATCTCTATCATTGATGTTAATACATCAAAAGTGGAAGGAGATGTCTTAGACCTAGTCCACGGAATGTCCTTTGTTGGTCCAAAAATTGTTAAAGTTGGAAAATACTCTGATATACAAAACGCCCATGTCGCCGTTATTACCGCAGGTGTAGCCCAAAAAGAGGGAGAAACAAGGATTGATCTTTTAAAGAGAAATCTCAAAGTCTTCGATTCAATAATTGATTCAATGAAACCCTACGTCCATGATGATTTAGTCGTTTTAGTGGTCACAAATCCAGTGGATATACTAACCTACTATACCTATAAGAAGTTAGGGATACCCGCTAGTAGAGTAATAGGTTCTGGAACAGTCCTAGATACCTCTAGATTAAAGACTGTAATCGCTGAGGAAACTAAAGTGGATCCACGTAATGTTCATACCTATATACTCGGAGAGCATGGTGATAGTGAAATCCCCGCCTGGAGCGTCACTAATATCGGTGGTTTACCACTTGGAGAGTACTGCACTGAATGCGGATGGAAAAAGGGAGAGAAGGGTTTAAATAATCTCTTTGAAAAAGTAAAAAACGCTGCATATGAGATTATCTCTAAAAAAGGAGCGACTTATTACGCAGTGGGTTTATCAGTAAATAAGATATTAAAGACAATTCTTAATAATACAAACTCCGTTTTAACAGTGTCTACCTACATTGAAGATGATAAATTTGGTTGTTCAGATTTCTATTTCTCCTTACCTTGTATTGTTAATTCTTCCGGTATAAAAGAGGTTTTAAAGCTCGATTATAGTGAGGATGAAATCGAGGGTTTATCTAAATCCGCGGCTACACTAAAAGATTTAATTAATCAAATTGAAGAATAGACAAAATCTTTGCAAATAAAGAAAAAACCACGAAATAACGCGGTTTTTCTTTTTCAATTTGCAGTGTTTTTATTAATAGTAATTTAAGAAATTAATGAGAAGTGGGTCGTGATAAGTCGCCATAGAAGAGTGTTTAACTTCATACTCTCCATTACCTAAATCATTGATATCATCTTCTCCATATGTCTGACCCACCAAAACGGAGTATTTGACATCTGTTGAAGTCGCCCCAGTAAGATATTCTATTCTATCTTGAGAGTAGAAACTATCGACAATTGTGGCGCTCTTTCCATCTTCAGCAATCTCAATTTCATCGTTAAAATATACAGCAGCGTCACAAACTGCACCATTTTCGTAACGTTGTAATGTCGGAACCACCCCAATTTCCGTATAACCAAACTTCTCGTTAGAACCCTTGCTTAATCCATACTTATTCATAAAGTCGATATAGGACTGATTATTTTTATCTTGTACTCCATTATTTAGAAGGATTCCTTCTACCGCTAAATCGATTAAATATAGATAATGACTATCTGGATTATCATTAAAATACGGAATGATCACGTTTGGTAAACAGTACTGACAATCAGGGCACGTTGACCACTCATACATAATGGTAAAAGTCTGTTCTTGATTAACCCACGTCTCGAGAAGATCTTCATTTATATACACAATCTTTGGAGTGTTTACACTCTCCTCTATAAAGTTTTCAAATGATTCTTTATTTTTAAAGAATGCTTGTTCGTTTTTTGTGTTGTATATGTTTTCTGATTGAAGTTTTCCCTTCTCAAAGAAACATAATGTTGGCCTATCGTTATAGATTGATAGTCCAAATTCATTATCTTCTCCACCAATATTACCATAATTAATCTTATATATTATTTCTTCGTGTTCTTGAACATAACTATCTATAATCTTTGAGAATGTTATCCAGCATGAACATCTAGAATCATCTCCTGGATAACTCACTAAAATAAAAGACTCTTCATTATCGCACATACTTCTTAACGTTGATCTTGTAATTAAGGTTGCTTCCTCATCGATTAATGAACCATAACTAAGATTAATTTTCTCTGAGTTTGTGGAGCCGTTACACCCACATAAAGAGAATAGTAAAATGGGGATTAAAAGGAATGATTTTTTCTTCATAAAATCTATTATTATTTTTCTTAAAAATTTAGTCAAGAATTTGAAAGAAAAATGCTTGAAAAAATTGCTAAAAAAAACGCGGAAAAAATACCCAAAAAATTGAGCGATTTTTTGACGAAAAAAAATTAAATAAAAAAACGATTGAATCGGTAAAAAACTTAACTTCAAATTTTGCAAAAATTTTTTTGAAAAAAAAGTGTTTGAATTTTAATATTTTTTTGATTATTCTTAACGCGACTTTTTTAGAAAGTTTTAAACTCAAAATGGAGGGATAAAAATGGAAGAAGATAACATTATTATTTCTCTCGAAAACTGCACCAAAGCATTCGGGAAAATGACCGCCCTTTACCATTTCGATTTAAAAATCAAGAAGGGTGAATTTGTGACCTTACTCGGTCCTTCTGGGTGTGGTAAAACTACAACACTCCGTCTCATCGCTGGTTTTGATAAACCAACCGAGGGTAAAGTCTATCTTAATGGAGTAGACATTACTGACCTTCCTCCTTATAAACGGCCCATTAATACCGTTTTTCAAAGGTATGCACTCTTTCCACATTTAAATGTCTATGATAATGTGGCCTTTGGTTTAAAACTAAAAAAGGTCCCAGTTACCAT
>JAJQAP010000020.1 GCA_021203745.1 Coprobacillus sp. | reverse complement strand
ACCGCAAAATCAACATTAGTAAAATAATGTATTTCGTCTAGGGCTTTTTTAAAGATATCCGATACTATTTTAGCATCATTTCCATAAGCACCACAACCAAAGGCACCAAGGATTAAATGTTTGTATCCTAGACTAGCGGCAGTGTTCAATATGCCTTTAAGTCTGCAATATAGAAGATCTTCATATTCTTGCTGGGTTTTTCCTTCTAGGCCAAACCTAATCATCGGAGCGGCACACGATAACACTGCAATATATTGGACCACGTCTAAAAGTGCACCGTTTTCATCTCTAAAGACAGCAACATTAGGGCTATAAATCAAGGCGTTTGAACCAAGTCTTGATTTAAGAGAATTATTGAAATCAAAGAAACTCTTCGCATTTTCGCTTTCTAGTGATTCAAGAAGGGTTGTTCTTCGACATAGATCTTCTTCTTGACCATTTGCCCCATCTTTAGTTCCTCCTCCAGGTCTAGTGTAACTAGCAAGGTTTAAGACTAAAACATCTTCCCTAGGATATTTTAAAGCAAGCGATAAGCAGTCCATATTTTGGCATGTATAAGAAACTGCAACGTTTTCATTACTTGTAAATGACGGGATCTCGTCAGGTAGATAAACTTTAGCGTCAGATAAGTCTGCATTTTTTGGATTTAGCAAAATTTTTGCACTGTTTTTAATGTAGTATCCATTTTTACATATAGTTAAAGTTTCCTCAATTTCCTTGAGATTTGCTTTCTTTTTTAATTCACGTTCTTTGTTTCTCTGTTCGATTTGCTCTTGTGTTAATCCAGCATTTTCTCTTTGCTGCATCTGCGCCATAAGAGCTTCTCTATGCTCAGGAGTTAAATCATCAATGTCTGGCATATGAAACCTCCCGATATATTCTACTACTATTTTAGTTATTTAACCATTTTGTGACAGCATCTTCGTCATATTTTGCAAGACGGATACCTTCGTGAAGGGTTGCACCTCTACATGCTTCTTGAAGTTGAGGAATAGCGTTTGTCATAGGACTAGTGCCACTTGTAAAGAATGGATAGACATCTTTACCAGTACAATCATGTTTATTTAAAAATGAGATTACGACTTGTGGGCATTTTCCATACCACACAGGGAATCCAAGAAGAATGCGATCATATGATTCAAAATCTGGAACATCTTCGAGTATGTTTGGTAGGGTGTTATTCTTAAATTCCTTACGTGCCACAAAAATGGCCTTTAGATAACCACCATATTTGACATCGGTTTTGATTTCAAATAGGTCGTCGTTTTCTCTGAGTGATAGTTTTGTTGCGGCCACTCTCGTGTGTCCACCTCTTGAAAAATAAACAATTAGTGTTTTCATAACATTTCTCCTTACCTACTCCCCTACTTACTTATCAAAAAGATACCCTATATCGGGTAAAAATATGGTTAAGGTTATGTTTGCCCTTCAGGTTCTTATTTTGTCGCATTTAAGTTACGTGCGCAAAAATCTAAATAAAAACTTATCATTACTGATAAGTAGTTTACTTTCTGGTGGAGCTAAAGGGACTCGAACCCTCGACCTCCTGAATGCAAATCAGATGCTCTTCCAACTGAGCTATAGCCCCATAATGGTCGGGGCGACAGGATTTGAACCTGCGACCTTCTGCTCCCAAAGCAGACGCGATACCAAGCTACGCTACGCCCCGAAGACATAATTATTGTCTTTTAGTATTAAAACGAAAATTGACATTAATGTCAATATAAAACATAAAGAGAAATGTTTCTCTTAATAATCTTATCTAAAAGAATATACAAATTTTAACATGTTTTTTACACTGTCAAAAAAAGAACTCCTCAAAGGGGTTCTTTTATGTTCTGTGGCGCGCCCTACAGGACTCGAACCCGTAACCTTCAGATTCGTAGTCTGACATTCTATCCAGTTGAACTAAGGGCGCATTGGAGCTTCCTAGCGGACTCGGACCGCTGATCATTGAGTTGCAGTCAATTGCCTTACCAACTTGGCTAAGGAAGCATAAATGGCAAGATTTATTTTATAATAATCTTGCCTTTTTAACAAGGGAGTATAAATTAAGCTGTCCCATTCTTTATTTTTTTACGGACATTTTCTCTATGTTTACGAGAGGCAAAATACCAGATAAGAACTCCAACGATGGCCGCTATCTCCACGACAAAGACAATAATTGCCCAAGTTGGAAGTGGGTCAGATTTAAACTCTTCCCACATCTTTAAGACCAGTTCATTGTTATCTCCATAGTCTTGCATAACCGCTCCTCGAATGATGGTCTCCTCATCTGGGTACTGAGTATAGAATTGTCTTCCTACACTGATGTTATCTTCTTCATCTGTCCCATATGGGAGATATTCATCGGAGTAGAAGATCATATCCTCACTAGAATACTCTTCTAGTGTTCCTTTAAAGAAATAAGATAAATCCACTTCTTCAATATCAGCAGGAAGGATAAGTCTATCATTATAATAACCTATTTCTCCCGCCTCAGTTCCATCTTCAAAAACTGCATATAGAACAGGATTAAAGTCAGGATCTGAATCTTCTTCAAAATGGCAATCTAAATAATCAACTTCCACTTCTTCGTTATCATCATCTAGATAATAGACATAATCATAATATTCGTATTTTTCATCATCGACATCATCATCGAAATCTTCGTTGTAATAGATAAGATCTGTTCGATAATCATACCAATCTCTAACGAGTTCTAAGACAGAATCACCTCCGATAAAGGATGTATAACCAATGTAGTCCATGTTTTGTGCAGCATTATCAGGGTCTGAGATAAAGTCAAGCCATAATAGAGCTAGTTCATATTGATCATCACTTCTGTTTTCATTTTTTGGCATTACCCATCCATCAAACCAGATGTTTGCCCCATTTTCAGGTATTGCATAGCAAAGCTCAAATGGGTTTGAGACTTGTTCTGGGTCATCCGCTTGATCCATGGAATAAACGGCATCACCTGTCCAAGCTAGGTTAATCCCAATCTTTCCGGTTACAATATCTTCTTTTCCTGAGTCAACTTCTAGACCAAAGATATTTTTCTTTAGACTATCAAGAGAATCACTAATTAAATCAATCGAATCTTGGTCACAACGATTAAAAATCTTTGTCAATTCTTCATTATATTTATCAGAATCGATTAATCCTGAGGTATACTGACTTCTCCAATAAGTGAGCTCTTCATCAAACGTATACATGAGTGCAGCGGCGTATGTATCTCTCATACTATCCTTAATAGAAATCGTTTTCTTGTAGTCTTCATTCCATAGTACAGACCACGATTTCATATCCTCATATACTTGACCCTCTTCTGACTTAAATCCAGAGTATTCAGGATTAAAGAGAATACCTAGTGTTCCCCACATATAACCAACGGCATAGTCTGCAAGTGACTCTTCTTCTCCAGTTACCGTGTTAACTGTGGTAATTTCATCGAGTCTTTCTCTAATCGTTGGACTTGCGTAGTGGTTATAATTAGGGATATTTTCTGAAGGGTAAATCGGTTCAAGAAGGTCTGCAGCGAGCATTCTTTGCATCATATAATCAGATGGACAGATAAGGTCATATTGACTTTTACCTGTCATTAGTTCGTTATACATCGTTTCGTTTGTATCTGTGGTGTCATAGACCACTCTAACATTAGGGTAATCATCTTTTACATAATCGATAAACTGATCCACAAGATCTTCTGCGGTATAACCAGAAGATATATCTTGTTCATAGATATAATCTTCCCAGTTTAAAAGACGAAGTGTTTGCTCTCCAGATGCAGCACTATTACATGAGGCTAAACTAAAAGATGAACCTAAAATCAAGGTAATAAAAGCAATTTTTGCGCACTTTTTAATGACTTTTTTCATTTTATGCACCTCGATTTAGACCAAGTTGTTTTGCCTTTTTCTTTGCTTTCACACTTCGGTAAATTGTTACCCCAATAACAATAGCTAAAACTAAAACAAAGATTAAAGTAGTTAGGGCTCTCATTTCTGTAGGAATAGGACCTTTTTTAATTTTTGCTTGGACAAGAGTGGATAGTGTTTCTATCGAGTTAGCACCGCTTAAAAGTCCAGAACCTCTTGTAAAGGTTGTAACAATAAAATCATCTAAAGATAAGGTTACCGCAAGAAGGAAACCAGATAAAATACCAGGAACAAGTTCAGGAACCACCACTCTTGTTAGAGCTTGTCTAGGCTTTGCTCCTAGGTCAATTGCGGCCTCATATAAAGAGGGATCCATTTGTTTTAGTCTAGGTTGCACTGAAGTATAGACAAATGGCACACCAAGGACGCAGTGACCAATAAGTAAAGTCCAAAAACCAAAGATGTTTGTTCTAAAAATATAAGTGCCAAGGAAGACAAACATTACACAAAGAGATAAGGCGATGACGATTTCGGCATTCACAATCCCAATTTGATTAATCATGTCGAAGGTTTTTCTTGCTCTTTTATGTCTCATGTAGTAAACACCGATAGCACCAGTTGTACCAAGAAGTGTGGATATAACTCCTGAAAGTAAGGCAATAATGACCGTATTACCTAAAGCGGTCATAATCTCCTTATCTTGGAATAATGCAGGGTAAAGTTCAAAGGTAAAGCCAGTCCACTCTCCGACGTTAGTGGCGCTAGTAAAAGACCAGGCAATAATGAGAAGTATTGGAAGATAAAGGAGTAAAAGAATTAACCAGATATAGCATTGAGCAAATATTTTCTTTACCATAGTCCAGACCCTCCTCTCTCATCTTCTTGGTTAGATCCTCCTCTTGTAATAAGCATAGAAAGACCAACAAGAATTAACATAATAAGAGCCATAAAGGACCCATCGTTCCATGCATTATTTGTAAAATCTAGATAGATATAATTACCAAATAAGGTAATCTTACCTTCGGATAATGTATCACTTATAACGTAAGAAGACATAGAGGGCATAAAGGTCATTAAGAAAGCACTTATTACCCCAGGGATAGACTGAGGAATAATCGATCTTGTAAAGACCTGCCACGGATTAGCGCCTAGATCTGCCGCAGCTTCAAGTTGAGATTGGTCAAGATGAAGGAAGGTTGTATATAATGGTAAGATAACAAATGGTAAATAGTTATATACCATACCAATTAGAGTGGCTAGATACGGGTAGTTACCACCATTTATCCCCATCCAGGTAAGTAAATCTCTTGTCGCTCCGGTACGCAAGACGAAATTAATCCACATAGGAGCGATAAATAAGGTAATTAAGACAGCATTTTTATTAAATTTCTTGTTGGCAAGAAAATAGGCAAGTGGATAACCAATTAATATACAGATAATTGTCGTTTGTAAGGCGATAAAGAGAGACACTAAGAGGGTATTCCATTTACTCTTACTCGTAAAGAAGTTAACTAAGGCATTGAATGAGAAGTTGCCATTCCCATCAGAGAAGGCATAACAGATAATGATCACAATTGGGACGATGATAAAGAGAATCATGAATAAGGCGTAAGGGATACATAAGTCTCTTCTTCGAAAGTGAATGGCACTTGGTTTCTTATTCTTTTTTCTCTCTAGTTTTGCTACCTGCTCACTCTTCGACTTCATATTTAGATATGTCTCCTTTAAGGGTCAATTTGATATTCTCTTTTTTTAGGACAATACCAACGGAATCATTATCTGTATATAAATATGGGGAGTTGAAGATAAAATCTTCATCCTGTAAAGTACGTAATAAAATTTGGTAGTGATCTCCGATATAGGTAGATGATGCCACAAAGGCGAGAAGCATATCATCGGTTTCATCCTCCACCACCTCGACATCATCAAAACCAACTTCGGCAATAACGTCTGCATCTTTTAGGTCATATTTCTTTCCATCAGGACCGACAAGATAATCATCATCATCGACATGTGATCCTTCAAGAAGTTGGGTAATATCACATTCAAAAGCAAAGTCAGAGATAACGACTTCATTAGATTTATTAATCCAAGCTTCAGAGAATGTATTTGTGGTAACATCCTTTTGCATAACCCAGAGGTCTTCAGAATCCACCTCAATTGTCACATAATCATCCACTTCATACTGCTTTGTCGTTTGAAAGACGACTTCGTATCGTCCCACCATAGCGACATATTCAAAGTGTGTGCCTTTAAAGACTTTACTCTGAATGTGTCCAAAGGGTTTATCACCATCATAGTCTTCACTAACTTTTCGAGTGGTGACATCTTCTGGTCTAAAGGTGATGTCCACTTTATCGTTTTTCTCGCCTTCTTGATTAACTTCAAAGTAGTAATGACCAAGGCATCTAACCTTATTCTTACTAACATATGTCGCATTATAGATGTTTGATTCACCGACGAAGTTAGCAACATAAGCGTTGGCGGGCTCGTTATATATTTCTGTAGGGGATCCAATTTGCTGAATTTCACCCGCTTTCATGACCACAATTGTATCACTCATAGTTAGAGCTTCTTCTTGGTCGTGGGTGACATAGATAAAGGTAATGCCTAATTTTTTATGCATATCCTTTAATTCAAGTTGCATTTCTTTTCTTAGTTTTAAATCAAGAGCGCCTAAAGGTTCATCGAGTAAAAGAATCTCGGGTTCATTGACGATTGCTCGAGCAATTGCCACTCTCTGTTGTTGACCACCAGATAATGTGGTAACATCACGATTTTCAAGTTCTTCAAGATCCACAATCTTTAAAGCATGATTAACTTTTTTATATATTTCTGCCTCAGGAAGATGTTTCATCTTAATCTTCTCTTGGCCGTTTTTCTTTTTAATGGTAACTGGGACCTTTTTTAGTTTTAAACCAAAGGCCACATTATCATAGACAT
>JAJQAP010000060.1:27849-29663 GCA_021203745.1 Coprobacillus sp. | reverse complement strand
AGCGCCATATCATCATAGATAATGAGTATATCTTTTATATCAATCTTAAAGTAATCACTAATCTCTTTTACCGCAGTGCCACTTAAATTCATAAATGTCGTGGGTTTAAACAAAATGACTGATTCATCTAGATATGATCCTCTCCCTACCTCTCCATGAAAGGCTTCTTTATCTATATCTATATTTAGTTTATCGGATATTTCATCGATCACTAAATAACCCATATTATGACGGGTCTTATCATATTTTTTACCAGGATTACCTAAGCCAACGATTAATTTCATAATCTTATTATCCTCTCTTTTACTAGTCCTTTAAACAACCGATTGGGATAACAAGCACCCCATCTTCTCTACGATATGCATACTCTCCTAACGTTAGGACCGCCTTAAAGACGGGTTTACCATAGGTAATGTTAGAGTCGGTTGTCTTATTATCTCTATCCACAATCGATTTTTCAATTTCGTTCATATTTGACGAAGCCTGATCAATATCTTTTTGGGATAGTTTACATTCAATTAAAGCGTATCTTCCATCTCTTAAATGAATCACTGCATCAGTTTCTAGTCCGTTTCTTGTACGGAAATAGGATAGTCTTCCGTTTAATGGAGATATATACACTCTTAAATCCCTAAGACATAAAGACTCAAAGAAATAGCCTAAAGTATGCGTATCGTTTTTTAATGATTTTGGGGATAAACCTAGAGCACTTATAGCAAGAGATGGATCAATAAAGTTTCTCTTTTTATTAGACACCATTGTAGTTTTTGACCTAATATTTGGATTCCAACTATCAACATCATCTAGGATAAATAAACTATTAAGTGCGTCCAAATATCTATCAAAGGTTTTTATCGAAATATCTCTATTTAAGTAGGATTTTGCATCGTTATAGATAGTTTCTTTACTTGCGGGTGTGCATATATTTCTGGCGTACGATTTTAATATCGCATCAATCCACTGTGGGCGATATTTAGAATTATCGGTTTCGGATAGACTCCTAGAACAAAGGTTATTGTACATATTATCCACTTCTTCTAAGAGCTCATCGTTTCTTTCTTGTTTAACAAGTTGAGGCCACCCTCCACGACAAAGTGCATAAAGAAAATCATCAAATGATAAATCAGATTTAGCGCTTCTAAATGAGTTAGGATTATCAAAGAGTTCACTAAGGGAGATAGATCCATTTGACTCCCCACTTTCAAATAGACTCATTGTGTACATCTTAAGCTCTGCAATACGACCATAACCGCTGTGGAGTTTATTTCCTTTTTTATTTACTGATCCAGTTAAGATAACAAGGCCATTACTACCTTTATCATCAATAAATCTTCTTGACTGGTCCCATATCCCAAATCCATCTTGCCATTCATCAAATAAAATCGGGACTTCTCCATTAAATAAAGATAAGGAGTCAGTCTCTGATAGAAGTCTGATGTTAGGATCTTGAAAAGACACTAAAGAATTTGCCTGTCTTTTAGCGGTGGTGGTTTTTCCGCATGCCTTTGGACCGGTTATTAAAACTCCTCCACTTATACGAAGCATCTTCTCAAGCTCTCTATCCACAATACGTGGAATATATGTATCATTACTATTAATCATAACTATATATTAATAGTTAAATACTATCTTGTAAAGAAAAAGTTCCTAAATTTGCTGTTAGAAACTTCCTAGTTTTGCTGTTGAAAAGTTCCTAAATTTGCTGTTAGAAACTTCCTATTTTTGCTGTAGCAAAAGAAAAGATGCCAAATCTAGGCATCTTTTAAAGTTAATAAAGGGAGGTATATGATTTATTCTAGCTCAAAGGCACCAGT
>JAJQAP010000060.1:18605-27749 GCA_021203745.1 Coprobacillus sp. | reverse complement strand
CTTTTAAAGTTAATAAAGGGAGGTATATGATTTATTCTAGCTCAAAGGCACCAGTATATAATTGATAGTAGGTACCTTTCTTTTCAATTAGTTGTTGATGGTTACCTCGTTCAATGATTCTACCATGATCGAGCACCATAATCGCATCTGCGTTTTGCACTGTAGATAGTCTATGGGCAATGACAAAGACAGTTCTGCCCGCCATAAGTTGATCAATACCTTTCTGGACAATTTGCTCAGTTCTTGTATCGATTGATGATGTTGCCTCATCTAGTATAATAACAGGGGCGTCTGCACAAGCGGCTCTTGCAATAGAGAGGAGCTGTCTTTGCCCTTGAGAGAGGTTACCACCATCTTTGGTAAGCATCGTATCAAAACCTTGAGGGAGTCTTGTAATAAAGTCATAGGCATTAGCAATCTTTGCCGCTTCCTCAACTTCTTCGTCGGTGGCGTCTAGTCTACCATATCTAATATTTTCTCTGACTGTCCCAGTGAAGAGATTTGTATCTTGTAAGACCATAGCAAGAGATCTACGTAGGTCTGATTTCTTAATTTCATTAATCGAGTGACCATCATATCTAACCTTCCCATCTTGGATATCATAGAATCTATTTATGAGGTTCGTAATTGTGGTTTTACCAGCGCCTGTTGCCCCCACAAATGCAATCTTTTGTCCAGGATGTGCATAGATATCGATATTATGTAAGACTATTTTATCTTCGTTATAACCAAAGTCGACATTATCTAGGACAATATCACCTTTTAGTTGTGTATATGTATAGGTCCCATCCTCATGTGGTTCTTTCCAAGCCCAGATATCGGTCTTTTCTTCACATTCATAGATGTTTCCGTTTTCATCAAAGTTCGCGTTTACTAGTGTTATCTGTCCATTATCGGTTTCAGGTTGTAAGTCTAAGACATTTAAGATACGACGAGCACCCGCAAGGGCACGAGCGGACTGAGATAACTGGTTAGAGAGATTACCATAGTTAGTATAAAGCTGTCTTGTATAAGTTAGAAATCCTACAACACCACCAAGAGATATTGGTTGAAGGGATCCACCATTCCAAGCGATGGCGATGTCTTGGAGGCAAACATTAGGAACCTCAAAGATTAAGAAGATAATAGCAATAGAAGCAATGATAACATACATTAAGTTACCAATGTTATTCATAATAGGCATCATAATATTACCAATTGTCGCAGCTTTTTTACCGTGATAATAGAGTTCTTCGTTCTTTTTATCAAAGTCTTGGACCGCCCTCTCTTCGTGAGTAAAGACTTTAACAACCTTTAGTCCCGTCATCATCTCTTCTACAAACCCTTCCATATGGGCAGTCGCTTTTTGCTGGGCAGCATAGTATTTTCTGTTTAGTCTTGTTAAATACATGGAAACAAAGATTTCTACAACTATACCAACACAGGCAATTAAGAATAACCAGATGGAGAACCAGAGCATAAGGCATACGCAGAAAAGAAGCATACAACCAATAGAGATGAATTGAACAAGAGATTGCCCTAAGAATTGATACATCGCATCAACATCATTTGTATAATAGGACATAATGTCACCATGTGAATTAGTATCAAAGAACTTAATGGGGAGGGACTCCATCTTATTAAAGAGGTCCGCTCTAATACCTTTCATAATCTTTTGAGCGTTTATCGCAACTAGTTGAGTGTAGCAAATAGAGGCACTTACCGCAACGACAAATATTGCTCCTACTATACAGGTATACTCGATAAGTTTATTAAGAAGCGCCCCGTCAAGTCCTCTTAGGACAAGATTGGTGCCATCAAATACATATTCAGTTGTAGCAGGGGTAATAACATTATTAATCATCTCTGATAAATATAGGCCAGAAGCAACATTACCAACTGCCGTTAAAACAATGCAAATGACAATTAGGGTGATAATACCCGCTCTACCATCCACAACAAAATGGAGTAAACGACCTAATGTGCCATCATGTGTCGCTTCTCTTACCGAGACTGTTTCGCCGTTTTTAGAGCGCGCTGGCATTACTTATTACCTCCAATATTGTGTTGCATATTATAAATTTCCTGGTAAATCTGGTTTGTTTCTAATAATTCTTGTGGAGATCCCACTGCGTTAATTGTGCCGTTATCCATCACAATTACCATATCAGCATCTTCAACGGAAGCCACTCTTTGAGTAATGATAATCTTAGTAACAGATGGAATATACTCTTTAAAGGATGCTCTAATCTTGGCGTCTGTTTTTGTATCAACGGCAGATGTAGAGTCATCAAGAATTAAAACTTTAGGAGACTTTAATAAGGCTCTAGCAATACAAAGTCTTTGTCTTTGACCACCTGAGACGTTTGTCCCACCTTGCTCAATATATGTATCATAACCATCAGGGAATGAGGTAATAAATTCATCCGCACAAGCAAGTTTACAAGCATCGATAATCTCTTCTTGGGTAGCATCTTCTTTACCCCAACGCATATTATCATTAATCGTCCCACTAAAGAGAACATTTTGTTGTAAGACGACACTAACATCGTTTCTTAGTGTTTCTAGATCGTATTCTTTAACATCTCTACCACCCACTTTAACAGTGCCCTCTGTCGTATCGTAGAGTCTTGATATTAGGTTTACTAATGTGGTTTTTGAGGATCCTGTAGTACCTATAATACCAACAGTAGAACCACTAGGTATATGCAAATCCACTCCCCAAAGAGCGTATTTTTCTGCTTCTTTTGCGTATTTAAAGGCAACGTGATCAAAGTCAATTGAGCCATCAGTTATTTCATATACTGGGTTTTCTGGATTAGTTAGTGTAGGCTCTTCAGTTAGTACTTCATAGACTCTTTTACATGAGGCGCCACTCATAGCAATCATTGCCATAATTGAGGAGAGCATCATAAGAGAGGAGAGTATTTGCATACCATAGGTCATAAGTTCTGAAAGACCACCAACGGTAAGTTCACCCATCGCACCAACAGAACCAAGAGATGTATGAACGATTGCATATGATCCAAGAATAGCGATAATGATATAGACTACATCCATAAGGAAGGTCATAGATGGGGTGGTCCAAGCCACAATTCGATCGGCTTCTGTAAAGTGTGATGATAAATCGTTGTTGGATTTAGCAAATTTTTCTTTTTCGTAGTCTTCACTAACATAGGTTTTAACCACTCTGATACCAGAGAGGTTTTCTTCTACTGATTCGTTTAAGTTATCGTAACGGGCAAAGACTTGTTTATATAGTCTATAAGAGTGAACGATAATAAAGTATAGAGCTATACCTAAAATTGGTATAGCGGCGATAAATACCCAGGCTAGGATTGGGTTTACAAGGAAAGCCATAACCGCGGCAAATATCATCATAAAGGGCGCTCTAAAGCACATCCTAATAATCGCAGAGAAGGCCATCAGGACATAGTTAATATCAGTGGTTAATCTTGTTACGAGAGAGGATGTTTCAAATCTATCGATATTTTCAAAAGAGAATGATTGTATTTTTTCATATATATCATGACGGAGGTTTTTTGCGTATCCTGCCGCAGCAGCCGCAGCGGTTCTCCCTCCAAAGAGACCACAGAGGAGTGATATAACTGCGAGCCCTACAAGACAGCATATATTTATGATAATATGGTTTAAGGCGCCTGTTCCCGCTTCTATTTGACTAATCGTAGGGAGTCCATATTGAATTTGATCAACTAAATCTCCCACAAACATAGGAATAAGACATTCACAGGCAACTTCAAAAATCATTAAAATAGGAGAGAGAATTGTAACGGTTTTATATTCTCTTACACTATGGGCAAGGGTCATAAATATGCCTTGCTTTTTCTTTTCACCTTCTTGTTTTTCTTTTTTATTTTTTGCCATTTCTCACACCAAAATATATATTTTAGACACAATAAAAATTTTTGCAATATTAAATTTATAATTTAATAACGTTTTATATCTTTATTATATATTTACTATTTATATACTTTTCTATCTAAGATCTAATCCAACGTGAATATGTAGTATTATAGGTGACCGCTAAATCTAGGGTAACATCATTTCTATTTGAGTCACACTTAGAGATTAATCTCTGAAGATTAACAGTGCTACCATTACTAGTATAAGGTAAATAGCAGCCCGAGAATAAGACATAGGTGCCACTACTATTATCTGTATCGGTAATATAATGATTGGTTGAATCATAGGAGCATTGCTTTAATCTTGTGGCGTGATTATACTCTCGGTTTCTTTTGCTATTTGTGGTACTCGTCGTTCCAGTGTATGGTTTTTCATAGCCAGATACATCACTAGAGTTGTAGTAATAGAAATATCCATCACCTGGATCAATTAAGTCTAATTCTTTATTATAAGAACCACACATATTTATGGAATATAATTCACTAGTTTCGTCGTTATAGACATTAGAGAAGGAGTAAGCCACTCCATTAGAAATAAGAGGTAAGGCTCTTCCTCTTTGTAAGACCACATTATCATCGCAACCATCCGCACTAAAGGACACGTTGCTCTCAGTGTAGAATTGACCATTTACTCCATCAAAGTCATAGGTTTTAAAGTAAACTTGAAGGCTATTTGTACTGATATCAAGGAGTAAGTTATTGAATGGGTTATAGGAATTTGAATCGGTGGTGTGGAAGTTATAAGTATTGCCAATAGTTCCTGTATCATTGATTGTTCCTACACTACCGACATCACAGTATCCCGCAATAGAATAAGGAATATCTGCACTATTACCTTCTTTAAAAAGAAGGGAACCTGCGATACGGTAGTCACTAACATTGTATTTCCAGAAGGGTGTAATAGCGTTAAAGTAGGTCTCAATAGAGGTTATAGAGTTAGTGTTATGACGATCAGTGGTAAGCATAGATTCAGTACCACTACCATTGTTATAGTAAGAGTCTACATGGACATCCATAAAGAAGATAGAGGCGGCAACACTTACTTCTTCTTCATGCTCCGCTAAAGAATTAATATAGCTTCTATTAAATGTTCTATGAGAGAGGATTAAATTAGAATTTTCATCCATATAAAGGGAGGATCCTTTTTGGAAACACACTCTGGTTTCGATAGTCAAATCGCAGTTATAGAAGTAGATACTAAAGAAAGAGGAGATAGGGAAGTCAAACTGCTGAGAATTCATATCGATAGCGATGGAGCCAATAAAGGAAAACGAGAAGCCAAGAACAAAGTTATCAAGTTTAACATCACAGTTATAGAAATAGAAGTTGAAGTGGCGTTCAAGGGCTCGTGGAACTACATAAGAATTACCAGAAGATGTGTCAGTTAAAACGTTGTCGTTTGGTGTGCTTGTCATTAAAACAAAAGACTCCTCATATACACTATTAGATAAAGTAAACATACAATCTTTAGCCCCTATAACACCAAAGGATCCATCAATCATGAGGACTGCAGAAGAGAATGGGTTCATGACATAGAAAGCATCAAATTGTCCCCAACCATTATTCCCATATTCAAGGTAAGTAGGAACTTGAAGATAGGGGATGTTATAGTTAGAGAATGGGAAGACATCAAAGGCAAAGGAACCAATTGTAGAGGAACCACCTTTATAGTCATAAGAGACGATTGGGCTCGTGATAGTACCACCCCCATTGACATGGATTTCTCCGTTACCGATAGAGTCGGTAATAACTCCATACCCCACAAGAGAACCACCATTATTTATTTCAATAGTATGACCGCATAAATCTAGTTTGACGTAGTGGCTGTTGATATTGCCTTGGACACCTTGGTTAGTAGCGCTTCCTAGCTCCGCTCCGACAGTTAACTCTCCCTCAATCACTAAATTACCAGTTAACTTAACTGTATAGTCGCAGTTTTTACTACTATCATTTTCATTAATCACTTGAGATTGATTACTGGAGTCATAGCTATTAGAGGTTTCTATACTTCCATCTGTTAGACATAGATTTACTGTGGTGCCCGAGGCCACAACTGTGTCTCTATCAAAATAACCAACATTGACTGTTTGTGTTTCACTATCATATCCAATATCACTATTTAAGTCATATGATGTTGTACCGCCATTAGAGACTTTTAAAGTACCAGTATTATTATTAATTTCATCAGTTAAACTAGATAAACCTAAAGTAATAGGTTCATCTTTATAGAAAACAACATAGAGACTTAAGTCTTCTGTTACAGTGGTTTCATTTAAATAGAATGGGGTTTTCTCACTTAAATCTGTATAAATGAAACTACTGAAATAATAATCCTCTTGCATACTACTAAAGAAAGTAGAGAACATTTTAGAGGTAACAATATCTCCATCCCTAACTTGAAATTGACCATAATAACCCCCTTTAGTATCTTCTGAATCTATCTGGGGGTCACCCACAGCTAGAGAAGCAGTTGTTGTGGAGTAGGATCCAGAATAGGTATAAGTCCATGAAGAAAAAAAATTTGATTTTCTATAATCATTAACCACTCCACCTTCATCAATTGTTAAAACACAATAGGGTGTTCGGCTTTGGTCTTCATATTTCTCTGAGGAAGTATAGGTGCCCGCTGGATAGGTAATTGTAGTGTAATATGGATAAGATCCAGAACTAACACTTTGGGTGGTGGGTTCAATACTTTCAAATGTATACTTATTAACTATTTCCATAAAGGCATTCCAAGATGCTTCATTATCTAGTGTAACCTTGTTTGTGTTGGTTGCAACATCGCTTGGCTCCGCAAAAGCACGATAAACATCCACAGTGTGGTATGCATTTTCTTCACTGCTACTAGAATTAAAGTTCACATCAAAATCACTATTTGACATATTCTCGTTAGTGCTAAAAGCATTCTGATTAGAGACAATCCAATAGCTTAATGCAGGGGTTATAGCAATAAGAGCTGCAGCGCCGATTAAAACACTTAGAATGATGCCTTTTGTGTGAGTCTTATGAATCTTCATCTTCTAGCGCCCCCCCCCGCTTATTTCTGTTTGGTAATCGGCTTCACTAATGATAGAGTAGGTCATGGCAATTGTATTTACTTGGTTTGTGTTATCCCCATAAGTCTCAGATAAATCAAAAGTAAAATCTAGATTAAATGGTATAGCATTACTACTAGATGTAATTGTATCTGTTAATGCCATCGTATAAAGTGACATTTTTGAGGTGGATTTTACAGGGATATAGTAAGAATATTTTATTGGTAAACTACTAGTCTGTAAGCTATTTGGACTTAAAACATATTGAGGTAAAGCATCTAAACTAAGTGTAGCGTCAACCTCACTAATTCGTAAGAAGGTACCATGAAGCTCAATCTCAATTTTTAAATAGGTATATGTAGGATCATCATAAGCGATAGTATTGATATTATCAGAGTTAAGACCACTTGCCGTACCTGCATTTGTGCTCACTGCTAAATCAGAATGGATATTTAAATCACCATAAACATCGTGAGTAATCCGTTGCCAATCCATTACAGGAACGGAATCACTGTCCTCTGTTCCTTCAGTGTAGGTGACATCGCCGCTTTCATCTCTAACATTATCATATTCGTAGACGGTATATTGGTAGTGTTCTACCTTCGCACTGGTATTAGAGACACTGATACCAAAATTACTTAGTGCTTGATCTGTCGTGGTAACATAAATATTATCCGCTTCAACCTTAACTGTATCACCCTCAATTGAGGCGGCAAAAGACCAAGAGGCAAAACCAACAGAAGTCATACCGATAACTGAGGCAACAGAAATAACACCTATAAGGAATGATCTTGAAAGATTATTACGACGAATCTTTTTTACGTTCATAGATCATCTTCCTCCCATATTGCGTAGTATGTCATATCGCTGTTGCATGCACTTAATTCGGTAAGGTATCCTCCTACTGGGGAACCCTCTTTATTAGAACACCAACCCATAAAGGTATAGGAGTAGGCATTACCACTAGAATCATAACCACTTCTTGTTGGAAGTGGGATAGCGCCAACACTCGTAAAGTAAGTATTATATGGGACTTCTACAAAGTATTGACCATACTCATTTTTTGAATAAGCGCTTGTCATTGCCGCGGGTTTCTCTGTTGTATCATTTAAATCAAAGGTAATCTGTACGGTTTTTTCTTGGGCGTTATAATAATCAAGAATTGCAAGGATTTCGACCCAAGATCCATTTTCTTTATCGTAAATTACAAGGTTTTTAATATCAAAGTAGTGGTCTCCATCTTTACCTAGATCATTGCTAGGGGCTCCAGTGCCGTTATACCATGTTTTAGCCTCATCTGGCATCTTAAAGACAATATCATAATATCCTTCATATCCCTCTGGATAATCCCCCTCGTCATAATCATAGGTAATATAGATATGGTACTCTCTATTGTCTTCGTCTGTATAAGAGGTAATAGATGTAATAGAGTAGCCATCCACTCCTTGATAAGAATTAATTGGAATTTGTGTTAGTGAGTTATCAGACCATAAAATTAAGACGTTACTAATGTTACCATCTTCATCCCATTGATAGCTCATAGCGATAATACCATAACCTGTATCTCCCTTAGAGGAGTAATAGACATCTATCGTTTGTGTGGTTCCATCAGTAAAAGTCACTGTGACATAACCTGTTGAGGAGTTAGGATTTGATTTACCCATGGTAATATCACTTACTGAAGCACCTGTTGGGATAGTAAAGGTAATAAAGGGTTCTTCAGAGTTTGTTAGATAGATGGTTAATGTACACTCTGTCTCGCTATCTTGCGTAATGGTAATCATCGAGATAGACACTCCATCAACTCCTTCTGACCCACCCGCGGGTATAGTAAAGACATCGTCCTCTCTATCATCTTCAAAGTAGGTGATAGTTAATGTTGTCGTCCCATCTTCATTTTGAGTTAGATAAAAAGACTCAATACCAGAGTTTGCTAGTTCACTCTCGCTTGAAGCAAGAAAACCACAACTACTTAAAGACACACTAGAAAAACATAGTAGCCCAAGCATTAATGTTTTAAGTAATTTTCTCTTTCTTTTCATCTAAAACTCCTTTAATTTATTTAATTTTGTTGCCAAATTGCGTATAAATATAAATCACTAAGTATAGGAGTGGTTTCGGTTAAATAACCTGACACCACACTTGGGGTGGCACTTGTACACCACCCAGTAAAGGTATATCCCTCTCTTGTGGGGATAGGGATC
>JAJQAP010000060.1:0-18505 GCA_021203745.1 Coprobacillus sp. | reverse complement strand
GGCACTTGTACACCACCCAGTAAAGGTATATCCCTCTCTTGTGGGGATAGGGATCCCCCAAGTATATGCATAATCTGATGGTTTATTTGTTTCTGTTTGAAAGTATGAGTTATGGTAGATTGTTGCTTGATATGGATAGGTCCAGCCCTCAGGCATAGATGCATTTACATCACTATCTTTATCATTTAAATCAAAGGAGACTGTATGCTGAGTTTGATCAGTGGTAAAGGTACAGACAACTACCCAGTTACCATCTCTTTTTAGATAGATTGTCATTGACTGGGTGTCAAAATAGAAGTCACCATCTCTTGTTCCGTCTGGAACATTACCTATTCCATTACCTGTATACCAGCTGTTACCGTCTGCGGGTTTAGTAAAGCTAACTGATTCAGACTCACCGTTTGTATAAGTAATAGTGACGATATACTCGTCTCCAACAGTGGAGGCCACAATAGACTCAATACCTACACCTTCTTCACCTTGAGAACCGGTTGGGATAAAGACATATGCGCTCTCCCCATTATCAAGTTCAATAACCATGGTAACACCAGGGTTTCCCTCATCGTCTGTATCGTAGTTATAGGTAATATCCGCAATACCAACACCTTTATCACCTTGGTCACCTTTTGGTATTTCAAATGTTACTGTGTACTCTTCGCTTCCTACCTGGAAGGTAAAAACAATATATGAGAGACCAGTTTCTTGATCTGTAACAGTGTTGGTGGAGGTTAATGTAGAACCATTTGGAATAGATATCACATCAGGATCTCTATCTGGATCTGTATAAACAATAGTTACAATTGTGGAGGTTCCATCACTAGATGGGGAGTAGTAGATTGATTCAATACCCACACCATCACTACCGGTGGTGCCAGCAGGAATTGTCACTATAACTGGATCCATGTTGGAGAAGGTAATTGTTAAGACGATGTTTCCGTTTGCATCTAGTCCTGTTTCAATATCAGTAATTGTATTTACTGTGGTATTTGAGGAAGTGGAAAGGAAGCCACAAGAGGTTAAAGAACTAATAGGGAGTCCAAGCATAAGCACTCCTAAGACTAATTTCTTAAATAGTTTTCTTTTCATAGGCATTATCTTCCTTTCGCGTTTTCGATTAATGTGGCTACTTTTGGAGCCTCGTTATATAGGTATCCATCACCTCTTGAACAGGTGAAGTAATAGGAGTTAAATCCTGTTACCACTGTGACGGATTTATAGAGCATTGATGTTAAGTTAGATATAGAGGATGAACTATTAGAATAACTAGATCCCATATACCTTTCTAGTAAGTCTACTTCAATACTTGAAGTAATTCTACTAGAATAAGGACAATTTATAAAGTTAACAGTGCTTCCATTATATCCACCACCGAAGTTAACAATAGGTATATTGATATACCTAGAATAGGATCCATCGTCATTTTGAAGAGCATAGATATTTCCAGTTCGCTCCGCTTGAGAGAGAAGAATACTCTTAATAGGGAATATATCGTCCACAGTGATAGCATTGTCACTACCAACAAGTAATCCTAGACTACCAAAGATAGAGGACATATTTTCATAGATAAGACCAGAGACATCCATTGTTTCAATGTTTTTCCAGTCATAGAACATTGTTTCACCAGTAATAGTAATTTCTACTGGATATGAGTTAGCGGCTATCCCTGTGGGATAAAGGGGGATTAATGAAGAGGAAGAACTGCCTAGATACGAGTCAAAAATAGACTTAACCGCACTTGGAATAGCGCTATATAGATATGGTCCATTAAACATAGAGTCTAGACCAATAGAGGCCACTCCTGAAGTATAGAAGAGGGTATCATTGATTGTTATATCCCCGTCATAAGGTAAGGATCCTCCTGTAGGATTTAACTTATCCTGTAAGTCTCTAATCGCTCTTTCCATCCCATTTGTATAATACCCATTAAGGTAATCGTTTAATAATGTATCTCCTTCCCCTCCGTTAGAGAGGTATCTATTCAATGTGGTGTATACGTTATTACCATATTCATCTAGATAGTAGTCATAGGTATTACCATCGATATCTGCTTGGTTATTAGATCCAGCATAGATTAAGAAGTTTTGGGCGTAGCTAATCATACAGTTATCGATTAAACAGTTATTTGATGACATAATCCTTAGTACGTTTTTACCCGCGGATAGACGTGAATTTTTAACTGTGACATTATCTCCACATATCTCCATTACTGTTCCGGTATACTCGAGGTAAGAGAGCGAATTACCGAAGTCACAGTTTTTTAAGACTAAGTCATTAATCGTGATATCATCCCCATCGACATACATACCGATATTATCTTGTCCATAAGTACCAATAAGGGCGCTTCCATTAGGATCCCCGAGCATATAGGTTGGGAGTGGTCCTCTAAAGAGGTTATCACTACTAAGGGTGGGAATAGAGTAGCCACTTGCATCGGTTACATTATATGGGAATGTAAGATTATGTAAGTTAATTGTGTAACCATTACCATAGAAGTCTTTTTGGACGTGGATACCAACGATTACCTCGTCTGTAATCTCTGAATATGCATTTGAAGAAGAGGCAAAAGAATTCCACTCCTGGATATAAGTATCATCATAGGTTGTCTTCATTCTATAGACTTCATCTTCAAAAGAATATGAACCAGTATCTAGATCATAATGACCAAATAATTCGATATTATTTGCCACTTTTGTGGAGATATCGCCATATGTGTCTGTATTATATGTATTATCGAGCGATTCTAGAGAGGAGCAGAGCACCACTATTTCGCCCTCTTCCGACTCATTTGTACATTGCATTAAATCATCGTAGTTATAAACATTTACTCCATCCTCTACAACAGTAAAAGAGAATTCATAACTATCTTGACTATCAAGGGAAGAAAATCTTATTGTAATATCACCTGGTTGTAGGATAGATATTGAGTTAGAATCAAAGTCAACATTTGCGTATCCTAAAATATCAAGTGGATTATCAACATAGACCGAATCTTCACTAATATCACCATAGGTAGTAATGGTGAATGGAATCGTGGCGTTAACTTTTTCTCCCTCTTTTAAATCATACTGACCAAAGTATCTAGTAGAATCAACATTTGTTCCTGAACCACTTATTTCAGGATTAATGATTATTGCGGATCCATTATAGATTAAACCAGTAAATGAACGGTAGACGTTTCCTTTTTCGTTAGTCGCAGTTATTGTTACTGTTCCCTCACTCATAGCCTGCAAGTAATTAGTATTCACGATTCTAGCGTGCTCATCCTCTTCTGGATCTGTGTTTTCTACAGACCAGTATAATGTGGTGTTAGTAACAGGATAGTTTTTATCGTTAACTCCATATGCTTCTAGTCTAGTTTGAGTGCCCACTTTAAAACCTTCTGTATCCGCATAGTTCCAGATAATCCCTAAAATATCGTTATCGACAAAGTTTAGACCAATAGTAATAACACTCATACCAAGGAGAGCGATAACAAAGGGCATAATTAATAAGATGATGAGATTACGTCTACTCATTAGTTAGATACCTCCAGAGATTGATACAAATTATTGATTCTCTTTCTTGGTCTAATAAGGA
This sequence comes from Coprobacillus sp., assembly GCA_021203745.1. Taxonomy (GTDB): domain Bacteria; phylum Bacillota_I; class Bacilli_A; order RFN20; family CAG-826; genus JAJQAP01. The sequence goes on along the minus strand of JAJQAP010000060.1, from coordinate 14,929 downwards.
ACGGGATAGACACAGCGACAATAAAGAGTAAAGAAATAAAATAAGTAAGATATATATTAAGTTGGATGTAGCAGAACGCTACCGCCACAACAAAATAGACAATTGGAATAAGATAAGAATATATATAAGTTAATAGGTGTGAAGTTGCTTTATTTCGTCTTGTTCTTAACTGCTCATATAAAGACACTAATGAAACTATAGCGAGTAGCACTGCGCATAGTATAAAGCTAAAGGCTCCAAGAGTTATACTCATTAGACCCGCGGCAATTAAAACAACAAAGGATATAAAGCAGAAGAAAAATGACATAATAAAGGGAATAGACACTTTAATAATGAGTTGTCTAGAAGCACTGACAGGGATAGTTTTCATCACCCTGACATTTTTATCCTCATTGATAATAAAGTTATTTGTGCCTTGAGCGATGATAACTACAGTTAGCATCATAAGAAGTGTATCTAGAACTGGAACGAGGTTAGGGATAATAAATGATATATAGGCAAGGGATGAGGAGGTAAATATCACATTAACACCTTGCACAACAAAATAGGCAAGAAGTGGTTCCACCACTAAAATGCCAGTAAAGGTCATAACAAAGGTTGAGTTTCTAAAGAGAAGGATTAATTCTTTTCTAATTAAGGCCCAGGTAGGAGAGGATTGTCTAAAGGTATATCCATTTTGTCTACTTTTTCTCTTGTCGTCTTTTCTTATAGATCCGTTATAGAAGAAGATGACTACCGCAAGACCAATAATAAAGATACCAATGGCAATGCCAAGATATGGTAATATCATCGAGAAAGACCCATTAACAAAGATATCTGTCAGGATGTTTGTGGGGAACAGTCTATCACCCACACTTCTCATACTTGTCAGTGTGTCTCTTGTAAAAACAGATGAGAGTGAACTAGATGATATCGCGCTTATAAAGAAGTTTAAGAAATAACCATAGGCAATACATAAAAGGACGGCGACAATGACAATACCAATAAACTGGATAATGACGTGCCGCTGTAAATAATCTAAAAGGAGTTTATATGGATATAAAAGAATAAATGCCACTCCAGCCTCTACAAAGAAGATAAGGATTGGATAAAACAATGCTAGATAATAAAACCACGCTCCTTTTGTAACGATTAAACCATAGGCAATAAAAAGTGGGTAGTTAACAACAAAGTTAAACGCATAGCAAGTTAAAAATAACATGATAAGTTTAGAGACAACTTTAGCGCCACCACTTATAGGGTAGGGCATAAGCATACTGTTATCGGAGTTATTAAAGAAGAGACGCTTAGCGACACCTAATGTAATAAAAGTCATTATGATAGCGATAACAAAGAGGAATATATTAAAGAATGTTAGACAAGTGGAGGTTGAATAGACCATCAATTTAGAAAGGATGTTTTGAAATAAATAAACCTCAAGGGCAACGAAAATCGCCACTAAAAGGATCGTAATAGTGTACGATATAATCCTATTTCTACGAGTGCCGCGACCCGCAAAAAGAAGTCTAAAGTCTTTTGCTAGAAGGCTAAGCATTATTCATTACCTCCTGACTCATAGACATCGACAAATATTCGTGGTAGTTGTATAGCCTGGTTAGGATTACGCTTTAAATCCACAAATGTTGCAACAACACCATTATTGACAATCGCTACCCTATCACAAGTTTTTGCAAGCAGATCGATATTATGGGAGGTCACAAACACTGTTCTTCCATGGTCTGCATATTCTCTCATCATCTTCTTTAACTCTTCTTGGGTGGTGTAATCTAGTCCCACGGTGGGTTCATCGAGGATCCATACTTCAGGGTTATGAATTAAAGAGGCAACAAGACATAACTTTTGTTTCATACCATGAGAGTACTCTGATATATAGTTAGATAGTTCTGCTTCATCAAAATCTAGTCTTTTACAAAGGTAGTGGTAGTTTGCTTTAAAATTACCTTCTGATACGTGATAAATAGAGGCGATAAACTCGAGATACTCATATCCTGTCATCATCTCATAACATGTTGGTTCAGACGCGACATATCCAAACATTGTTTTCGCGTAGACATCTTCTCTTTTGATATCATATCCCATAATCGATATCTCACCAGAGTCAAAACGCTTCGCCCCAATGATGCAGTCAATTGTCGTGGATTTACCCACACCATTTTTACCAATAAAACCAAAGAGTTCACCAGGATAGACAGTAAAATTAATCCCCTGAAGGACTTTCTTATCTCCATAGGACTTATGCAAGTCTTTAACGACAATTGAGGGTTCAAGCTCTTCTTGGTTAGAGGGCACTGTTCCTTCAAAAAGTGGAGACAAATAATCTGAGTTAGACTGATTATCTGGCATTAGACAGAACTCCTTATATCAAGTAATGAGATTTTGCTACTTTTATCATCGTTTTTATCTAAGTAATAGGTAGAATGACAATGATCGCATGTATATAGGCCCAAATCATTAACTTTAATTGTGTTTTTCTTACAAATTGGGCAGTATTTTGTGTAAATATCCTTACTTCCATAAACTGAAGAAGTATGAGACTGAATAAATCTATTTATGAGGTCTTGCTCACTATGGAGGTTATAGATAAGATCTAGTTCATCATCCTCGTTTAAGATAAAGAGGCTCCATGGTGTTAGATATGTAAAAGAGTCAAAATCCCTTTTCTCTCTCGCGGTGGGTATAGCAACATGGTATGTATCGTTTGTGATACATAAAGCATTTCTATAAGTAATCTTTTCTTTTTTAAAGAAGTTAGTCATTATGAGATATTGCATATGATTATTTTTAACAAGAGACAAGGTTAAATCCTCTTCTTTTACACTGAATTTAACCTGGAAAGGAAGAGCAAATGAATTTGTTCCTTTATGATAGATAACAACATCTTCACTATCGAACTTATATTTTTTACTCTTGAGGTTTTTTAAGAGTAATACATAGTAATAACTCGTTAAATCACTATTTAATTTCTTATAATCCACACTAGAAATAAACTCGTTATAGAAGATATAACACCTTCGATATAGGGGGGATTGCATTAAGATGTTCGTGGGAACAATTTGCCCACCTATCTTTGTTTTTACCCTCGATACTTCTTTATAGAATCTCGTGTCTTTTAAACGAGAAACAAGGTTAACAAGTCGATTTAGTAGTTTGACCGCACTTTCTTGCTTTTCTTGGTTTATAGACAAATCATTTTTACTAAAATCATAATTACTTAAAGAAGAGACATAGAAAGCTTGGTATTTAACAAGATCATCCCCAATAAGGTTTAATAGATGGACAATAAAGATATTCTCGTAGATTGCAAGTTGATCGACATATTCGTGATAATGGACATATTCTGGAGATAATTCATTGCCTTTTTTTCTCCAAGTTGAAGTATCTTGAATAGTCATAATGCGATCTGTCTCATTGAGTTGAGCGGCTACATCCGCGCGGACAATAAGATCGTTTGTCTTTGTGTTAATGTATGGTTTTTGACATATTACATAGATAGAGGACAAAACTCTTTCTACTTCACTAAAATAGACAAGGTCATTGTCAAAAGATAGATCTTGAATCCTAGGAAGTTGTAAGCTATTTAAATCTGAATAAAACGAATCAAAAGTTAAATGTTTTTTACTATATTCGTTTAGGATGTCTGTAGCTTTCGTTAAGTAGTTTTGTTCCTCTTTACCCATATTATTAGACCACTCTTCTTAACATCTGATTAATGGCTTTCTCAGAGTATTTAAACACTCCTTTACCATAGGTTTTACCAATTAAATCTAATAGTTGATGTAAGGCATCGGCGACATAATCACCAAATCTTCCTTCTAGTTTAGATAAGACTTTTCGAGAAAGAAGGATATCAAGTGCTTCTTCTTTAGTGCCGCCACAGGCAACATAAGTCGGAACAATAGTTTCAATCTGATTTAAGATACGGTTACCAAAGGTAACATCAAACTCATCGTTAATGAAGTTAGTTACTGTCTGGAGTTTATCTAAATCTTGTTTATTGAATCTATTCTCACCCACTTTTAATGCCGAGGCGTATAGTTCATCGAGTTTAGATGCTGAGAGTTTGATAGGTTCTGATTTACCTTTTGGGGTGAACTCAGCATTACGAGTATCAAAGTTAATGGTGATTGCTCTATCGTAGACCTTATCGGTAATTGTTTGAACAGAATCATCCTTATTTACTGTACCCACAAAATAGGTATTAGATGGAATTTGAATATAACCATCAACAAGGTTAATTGGAGGGATAAAGTTATAAGGAAGGTTCATAACTCTTAGTTTCCATTGATCCTTAGGATATTCAAGGATGGAAAGGAAATCCGCAAAATAATACTCGACTTTTGCAATGTTCATTTCATCGAGCACTACGAAATATAATCTATCTGGGTTATAGTTGGCGTCATATAAATTAAGTAAAAGGTCGGTTTCTGAATAGGTTTTTGTAAAATCGTTAAAATAACCGAGAATTGATGTCTTATCTCTCCATGTTGTCTGGACAGGTAAGAAGACACATTGAGCGTTTATAAACTTAGCAAAGTATCGAGGAAGGGATGATTTACCAGTTCCTGATAGACCCTCAAGGATTGAGAGTCGAGAGGCCGCAAAACCGGAAATAAACATTCTTATTGTGGGGTAGTCAAAGTATAACTTTTCATTCTTGGCTAGATAGTTTCTAAACTGTTCACAGAGTTCTTCTAGGGTAATATCATCACTAGCAAATTTCGTCACTGCGTATCCGTTATAGGCAGCATCGAGTTTCGTGATATTTGGGAAGACGTGTTCTTTATCGCCAATTGACTCTCCACTTGTTCCTTCACCACCAGTCCCAGAACCCGAGACACCATTAAGCGACATACCCGCGGCATCCGCGCTGATTTGAGAGATGATTTTACCTCCCACTGTTGTACTGCCACCTTCTTCATCAAAGGATGATGTTACATCGGTGTCTTCGTCTTCATCTTCAAGTCTGTCATAATCACTTTGATTAAAGAACTTAAATGGTTTGTTTACTTGTCTCATATTGATAAAGAGCATCACTACCGCTCCTATAGCGATAAATAAAACAGCAAAGAGAAGGAGTGATAAACCAAATGTTTCTCCAATTAATAAGTTAACTTCTGCTAGTGCTTCTTCGTTTAAGATACCAACGAGGAGCATTGTAAGTCCATAGGATAATAGGGCACATAGTATTGCGGTGCCAATATAAGCAAAAATTAATCTTGCGTTTGTTTGTTTTCTTCCGTTAATTCGGGCAAAACGGGATTCATATAAAACCGCAGCAAAGAAGATGATGATATAAACGGCAAGAAGGATAATACCGACAATTCCCATCGAACCTTCAATTGCGGTGGCCCTCATACCAAGTACCTCCGCAAATGCGAGGATTGGGTTAGAGTCCGCAAAAATACCAATATTTGGCATTAAACATAAACCAGTAAAGACAAATATCACCGCGTAAAAGATAACAATCGAAAGGAAGATGAGATTCTTTCGACTCCAGAACGCTACCTGGCTTTTCTTTTTTTCTTGTTTGACCTTTTCTTTTTTCGCCATAACTAATTTTTCTCCTTTTTCTTAGATTTAGTGTTAGCTTCTTGTTGAGACTTAAGAGAAAGATCTGCGTATTCTTTCTTTTCGTCTTCAGTCATTTCTCTTTTTGTAAACTTCAGGTCACTGGTATATTCATAGGTATTACCCTGATAATATATCTTTTCCCCTTGTTTTATTTCCATTTCCTTATATGTATCTAAGTTCATGGAATCTATATCAAAGGAGTCATTCAAAATGACTTCTCTATCATAGACAACTTTGTCATACCGGTGATTAAAAGAGGATATAATCACCATGGTGTAGATAACCGCTAGAATGGTAGCAATCCCCGCCCAAGACTGGAAGAAGGTTATAACCATCCCAAGGTATGGGACCCTTTGCCCTGTGTAGCGTCCTATAATATCGTTATAGGTAATAAGATAGGCATCTGAGGCGTTATTGGCATCTCCTCTTGTCTCATATAGGACTGTTCCGGTATCGTTATCTCTTGTTACACTTATTATCCTATGGATAATAATTGTGCCGGTGTTATCACGATATGCCACTGTATCATATCTAGATATCTGACTTTGCTCAACCTTTTTAACCACAATCATGTCATAGGTTTGTAATTGATCATTAAGTGAGTAAGTTCTAAGATATGTATTCGCCTCGTTTTTCTCACTCATTGATCCAGATCCCACCACAAGAACTGTGTAAGAACCAAAAGAAGCGACACCTGATGTCGCTCTTGAATAAATACCAAAGACAAAGACTGGGATAAGGATGACAAGCACTAAGTAGTAGATAACGTTTTTTGTTATACGACCCGCACGCTGTCTTCTTACTACCTTAGGTTGGTTTTCATAAACAATACGATCAAGAAGTTCAATGTCTTTACTTCCATTTTGCACCGCATTCATCGATGACTTAATGTAGTGGTAATATAAAATGGTGATTACTAGGACAAACGCTAGTAAAGCAATAACTGTAACCACTAAGACGATGATTTCTTGATTTGTCATAATACACAAAAATGCTAATTACAGAGTAATTAGCGGTTCCTTTATTAGTTAGCATAGGCAAACACTGTTATTTCGTAGGCCGCAATAGGGATAGAGGCTTTTTCGTCATCTGCTAACTCTTTATAATAGATTGAGGAGTATCCAGCAAGCGTTCTTGAAGATAATAGATCCTCCTCATCATATTTATAATCAACGAAGGCAGAACGCATTCTTTCAAGGGTTTCTTTAGCCTCTTCTAGAACGGCTTCCCCTTCTCTATATCCACCTTCATCATAGGCATTACCAATAATTTCTTCATAGTATTCAGCGGGATTTAATCCATTAAAGAGAGAACCCCACTGAAAGGATATTGTATATCTAAAGATATATGTATCAGTGTCATATGGGTTAATAAAGATTCCGTCTCCCCCTGTATCTGCTCCAATAACAAGGTTATTGGTTTTTTCATAAATATATACTTCTTCTTGGTAACAATCTGGAGCAATGACATAATCACCATTTACCGCATTTGTTATTCCTTGATGACTTTCAAGTTGTACTGATAGTTTATCTAGTCTAGAGATAGAGCCTACAGTTCCTTCTATTGTGACAGATAGACTTTCAACATCTGAATTTCCAGATGGATAGATGTAAGTAAACCCTGGGACTGGTTCAAAGTAGAAAGAGTTTGAACTATCTTCACTAAAACCAAGAGTAATTGTTAATGGTGTATCTGAGAGGTTACCAACATCCACATTACCAGGAGTGGAGGCTGATGCATTAGTGGTCAAGGCAAAAACCGCAAGTCCAGTGGAGACTAGACCAACGGAAGCGAAGATTGCTACACCAAAAACAATTCTTCTACGTCTATATGATTTTCTTGTTATCTTGGCCATGCTCCATACAACCTTTCAATTATGTTGGAGTATTAGCGCTTGCTGTTATTGTTAATGTAAATTCAATTCCGGTTCCAAAGTCGGTTTCAAGTTGTTGAAGAGCTTGAGAGAAGAGAAGTTGTGATGTGATAGTGGTATAACTATCACTACTGGCGCTTTCAAAATAGCTTGAATCAATTACGCTATTAGATGCAGTTGCATCGTTTTCATATCCTTCAACATAGTATGAGAAGTAATATGGGTTCATACCGGCAAAGGCTGGACCCCAACTAAATGTAGCGGTCGCTTGACATGCGACATAATTACCAGGGTTGTTACCTTCGGTTTCGGTTTGAATATCACTTTCAGTGACTGAATTAGAACTTGTAATTTCGGTATAATTACTCTCAGCACCACCTGCTTGGTAGCTAAGTTTTAGTGTTCCATCCGCTTTATTAGGTAATCCGCTGACATAACCTTTTGTATATGATTCTAAATCTGTGTATGTGGTGGTGGTGGTGGTGAAATCTACATCAAGAATCGAACTAAGATCATCTCCCGCTTTGACGTTATAGACATTAAAGTTTAGGGTAACTTCTAGGTTTTCATATTCACCTGCTCCATCACTATTACTAGTTGTGGTGGTTAGCCATGTGGCGTGGAGGAAATCACTACTAGTAGTATCTGTGCCAACATTCTCTGATCCTGCAGGGATACCAAAGACGATACTGTCTTTACCATCTTGCCAACCATTTAAAACAATTGGGTATGATGTATCGTTAACAACATCTACTTGAATATTACCTGTTGTACTTGCAGAGGAGCTACCTGAAATAACCCATGCTGCAAAACCTACTCCTACAAGAGCAACTGTAGCAACAGCGCATATTGCAATAGTAGGTCCTTTTATTCCTTTGTTCCTTTTGATATTTGCCATTTTTTAGATCTCCTTTTATTAAACGCTTCTAACATACTCAATCATTATACAATGATTGTGTGTTTAAAATAAAATAAAATCGATATAATGTCAAATCTTTTTTATTAAAAGATTTAATTGTTGTACAGTTTTTGGGGAAAGTGGGATAATTTTAGGACAGAAAAAAATAATACATATTGTGAACAAAAATTTAACCTAATTATGATACAATTGTCTTATGAGAGTAAGGTTAAGGAATTTTGTTAAAAGATTACTATCAGGACTCCTTATGGGAATCTCTGCAGCAATACCTGGAATTAGTGGTGGCACCACAGCGGTCATCTTACAAATTTATGATGACATTGTCGATGCGGTTAATCACTTTTTTAAAAAGTTTAAAAACGCAATGATTGTCTTAATTCCAGTCCTTATTGGGGTGATCATTGGTCTTATACCTTGCTTCTACTTATTTGATCTTGCCTTAGAGTATTTTGCTTTTGGTCTAATTTGTATATTTGCTGGACTAATAATAGGTTGCTTTCCCTCTCTTACTGACCAGGTAAAAGGGGCAAAGGTTAGACCCACTCATATAGTGTCTTTAATTGTTGCTTTTGCCTTCTCTTTATCGATTGGAGTTATCTCCGTACAGTTTAGTTTAAACGAGGCTATGGCGGATGTTTTTGCTAACCCACAATGGTGGTTCTATTTAATCATTTTAGGGGTTGGTCTTCTCGCTTCTTTCTCAGTGGCTGTGCCAGGAATTAGCGGATCAATGCTTCTTCTTATTTTGGGGCTTTATGATAATATCGTAAATTATTTTGTGGATTTCTTTAGAAATATATCCTCAGTTAGTGCGGGAGAGGTTGGACAATTCCTTTTAGTTATTTTAATGATAGTTATTGGATTTATTATTGGAGTGTGGGGAATATCAAAATTAATGTCAATATTCTTAAAACATTGGAGAGTTGGGACATATTACGCGATTATTGGCTTTGTCGCGGGATCTCTTGTCACCCTCTTTTATAATAACAATATCGTCGAGTATTACCAGATGTGGGCAAGTGGATCTCAAGGGTCAGTTTCTATGACAGTAGAGATAATTATCGGAGTGGCGCTTCTCATGGTAAGTATCGTAATAGGATACCTATTAATTACCTTGTATAGAAGAAGGGTAAAGATAAACGAGGAGAAGATTGCCCGTTATCAAGCTAGCCTTGATAATCAACCTACAAATGGAGAGGATAAACAATAATGCAATGGGAGCTAGATTTTCTAAATGCATTGTCTAATTGGGGTGTTGGTAATCCTAATATGGCCTGGCTTTCCTATCCGTTATCTATCATTACAAATTCCTGTGAATACGCGCTTATTTGGATAGTGGTTACTATCTTCTTTTTATGCTTTAAAAAGACAAGAAAATGTGGAATTACTCTTGCGGTGGCTCTTCTTATTTTCTCCCTTGTCTTTAACGATGAACTTATCAAAAATCTTGTGGGTAGAACAAGACCTTTATATGTAGAAGGAGGAGAAGACTTACTTGCAAACTTAGAAAATAGTAACTACTTCTTTAAGCTAGGGGAATCTCCACTTTTTGGTCTCTTTGAATATCCAAAGGAAACATCATACTCATTTATGAGCGGTCATACTTACTCTTCGTTTCTTTGCTCCACTATTATCTTCTATCACTTTAAGAAGACTGGGATTGTCTGTTATATATTTGCTCTTATCGTGGGTTTCTCCAGACTCTATTTTGGAGTGCATTGGCCCACAGACGTAATTATAGGAATGATTAATGGCATCTTTATTGGCATAATCCTTATCCTCTTAGAAAGAGAGATTTATCCAAGGATAGAAAAAGCCTGGGCTAATCGAAAAAAGAAAAAAGAAGTAGTCAATAATTAAAAATTATTGCAATGAGTATAAAAATACTTAAAATATTTCTTAGTGTTTAGAGATTAAACATGAAAGAAAATAAAGTAGGAAATTTTTTTAGGAGATTAGTCTCCGGACTCTTAATAGGAATAACAGATACAATACCAGGGATAAGCGGTGGTACCACTGCGGTAATCGCTGGAGTGTATGATGATCTTGTTTTTGCTATCAGTAAGATCGGTAGACAATTTAAAAAATCTATTGTCATTATCGTGCCTGTAATACTTGGAATGATTATTGGTATTGTTCCTTGTATTTTTTTGTTTGATCTAGCCTTTGACTGGTTTGCCTTTGGAACAGTCTGTATCTTTGGTGGTTTAATGATAGGAACCTTCCCATCAATTATTGACCATGTTAAAGGAGAAAAATGCACAAAACCATGTATCATCCTACTCATAGTAGGAATTGTTGTGGCCCTAGGTCTAGGTATCTTATCTATATCATTTAATCTCACTGACACAGTGGAATCTATCTTTATTGATAGACATTGGTGGTTTTATATAGTAGTCGCTGCAATCGGATTTGTCCTTGCTTTCTTTACAGTAGTACCTGGGATTAGTGGTTCGATGATTCTTTTAGTGCTAGGATGCTACACAAACTTAAATAAATACTTCTCTTTATGGACCACAGAAATGTTTAATGGCAACTTTGCTAACACTGGTGCCTTATGGGGATTAATCGTCACCTTTATTATAGGAATTGCTCTTGGAGCATATGCCGCGGCAAAAGTAATGGCCTTCCTTCTCTCTAGATGGAGAGTGGCTATCTATTATCTTATTATTGGTTTTGTTGCGGGTTCTATCGCGGTAATCTTCTACACAAACGATATATACCAATACTACATGATGTGGGCATCTGGTGGGCAAGGAGCTATCCCGATGCTAGATGAGATAAGAATGGGTATAGTCCTGTTCCTTGCCTCAATCGCTATCGGTTATTACATCATCGTGTGGTACCGGAAAACGAACGCGAAAAAAGAAGAGCAAAAATTAGAAGCAGAAAGTGAGGTCGAAAAGACTGTTCCCACTAAGGAGGGTGGAGGGTAATGCCAAAATCCCTAGAAGAGTTTGAAAAGATAAGAGAGAAATCAAAAAGTGATTTCTTAGAAGAGGGACTAATCGAGTATGCTTCTTTTTTAAACAAAAGAGTAACTGTTAGTTCTATCTCTAAAGGTGTTGGCGCTAGTCGTACACTCTTTTATCACTACTTCAAGGATCTAAACGAGTTCTTTATCCAAGTCATAAACCTATATATTTTGCCTCTAGAAGAAAAAATTAGCGACTTGATTAAAAAGAGTTCAAACCCAAAATTTGCCCTTTATGATTTATTTGATTATGTTGAAGCAGAAATTAATCACAGTGATGAAATATACAAAGTATTTCTTGAATTAAATCTATCGTTAAATGTCTATTCAAAAGAGAAAATAAGTCAAAAATACTGCAATTTCTTGCGTAAAAACATTGCAAAAATTTTAAGAGATGGGATAGATTTAGGGTTGTTTAATCCTGTTGATATAGAAGAGACCACAAACCTATATCTTTCTGTCTTTAGAGCGATGGTTTTAAATAACCTCACTAAGAGCACAAAGAAGACACCCACAATCGACTTAAATTCACTCCTAAATATGGTTATAAAAAATTAGAGTGTGAAATATATAAATTATTAGTTTAAAATATTCTGTTACGCAGGATATTTTATTTTATGCTAAGACTTGCTCGTTTTATTATCAAAAAGTATTGGTGGATTATCGCCATCTTTGTTGTTTGTGTTGCGGGTCAAGCATACTTACAACTAATGCTTCCTGACTATACAAGAAATATTACTGAACTACTAACTCAATACGCTCTTGATGGAATAAGAGCGGATGATTATGTTGCCCAGATTTGGACTAATGGCGGCATAATGCTAGGAATTTGTTTTGCTATCTTTGCTTTAAATCTTGCTTCAGTCTTTATGCAGTCTTTTGTAGCATCGAGGTACGCCGCGGCAATAAGACATGAGATTTATCAAAAGATTATGACCTTCTCTATGCCTGAATATAATAAGTTTGGGATGGCAACGCTACTCTCTCGTACCACAAGCGATATTAACCAATGTAAAGAGATATTCTCCATGTTTATGAGACAGATTATCATGTCTCCTGTTTTCTTTATTGTAGCAATTATTAAAACCGTCACTACTTCCTGGCAATTATCCCTTATTTTTGCTATCGCCGCCCCTATTATGATCATCTTCCTTGTGGTGGTGATTGTCCTTGTGTCTCCATCATTTACTAAGCTTAGACATAGATATGATGGGGTAACCGCCGCATTTAGAGAGTCTCTTACTGGTGTAAGAGTGGTTCGAGCCTTTAACCAAGAAGAAAAAGAAAAAGAGAGACTTGATGATGCTAATATGTCTTATATGAAGATGGATCGAAGAACCAATAGGTATATGTCTATTGTGGATCCAGTGACTGCGATTATTATGGATGTAGCAAATGTATCAATATTCTTAATGTCTGCGATATTAATACTTGGCAATATGGCAATTAATGTCGATGCGGTCTCTATCGCTGGTAATATAACCGCAGTCAGTGGATACGCTACTCATATACTAAGCTCTATTATGATGCTATCAATGCTCTTTATGAGACTACCTAGAGCCAATGTCTCCGCAAGAAGAATAGAAGAAGTCTTGCATACTGAACCTTTAGTGAAAGATCCAGATAATCCTATAGATGTATCCACTCTTAATCCTAAAGAGATAGGAACACTATCATTTAATAATGTTTCATTTGCTTATCCTGGAGGGGAGCAAGATGCATTATGTAATATTAGTTTTGAAACTAAAAAAGGCGAGACCACTGCAATAATAGGTTCAACAGGAAGTGGTAAATCAACATTAATAAACCTTATCCCTAGATTCTATGATGTTAGTGATGGATCTATCTCTCTTGATGGTGTGGATATCCGAAGCTATTCTCAACATGATTTAAGAGATAAGGTATCGATTATTCCTCAGCAAGCTCTTCTCTTTGAAGGAAGTGTTAAAGATAATCTCCTCTTTGGAAATAAAGAAGCAAGTGATGAGCAAATAGAAGAAGTCTTAAAGGTTAGTCAATCTTATAACTTTGTGATGAAAAAAGAAGATGGGATTAACTCGAAGGTATCACAAGGTGGGAAAAACTTCTCTGGAGGGCAAAAGCAGAGACTTGCTATTGCAAGAGCCCTAATTAAACATAGTGAACTATATGTCTTTGATGACTCTTTCAGTGCCCTTGACTTTAAAACAGATGTGAGATTAAGAAGTGCGTTAAAAGACTATATTAAAGATGCAGGTATATTAATCGTTGCTCAAAGAGTGTCTACAATATTAGATGCAGATAAGATTATTGTCCTAGATGAGGGGAAGATTGTTGGAGAGGGTACCCACAAAGAGTTATATGAGTCTTGTGAGATATACCGAGAAATCGTTGCCTCTCAGATGGATGAAAAAGAAATAGAGAAGACATTACAGATGTCTCGTCAAGTCGTGATGGAAGGAGGTGAAGAGTAGTATGCCTCGTTTCCAAACAACCGATAAAGCGCAGAATGCTGGATGGACATTTAGAGAACTCCTCCATGACCTACGTAAGTACTGGGTACCGATTATGTTTGTTATAATCTGTGCACTCTTATCATGCACTCTTTATATTATTGTGCCTTCCCTCTTATCATCATTTACTGATAACTTTATCGCCGATCTTACTAATTTAAATAGTGTGGGTGAGTACACTCCTAACTATATTTACGCAAATGAAGAAGGCATCATCGTTTTAAATACCTCAACATTTGTCATCCGTTTTGTCTTGCTTGTTGGGTGTTACCTAGGAACCGCCCTCCTTAACTGGATAACCACAATGTTTGATATCCAGTTTACCACTCAATATGGTTACGATATCAGAAAGAAATTAAAAGAAAAACTCGATAAAGTCCCATTAAAGTATTATGACAATCATATTACTGGAGATATACTCTCAACAGTCTCAAACGATGTAGGTAACGTCTCTCAAGAGTTAGGAGAAATTATAAGACAGATTATATCCGCAGTCATGATGACTGTAGGGGTATTAATTGCGATGTTTATTGAGTCTTGGCAACTCACTTTAGTGGCCTTAGTTACTCTTCCTATCTGTATCATTATTGCCTGGTTAATTGCCCGTCAGTCTCAAAAGCATTTCCAGAAATATCAGGATAGACTAGGAGATATAGAAGGGTGCGCAGAAGAATATTATTCAGGCTTTAGTGTTATTAAATTATTTAATAAAGAAGAGGATACTGCAGCGGATTTTGATAAATATAATAAAGAAATGATGGATGCAGATTATAAATCAAGGTTCTATTCATCGCTTATCTTCCCTTGTATACGTATAGTAAATAATATAGGATATGTGTTTGTGGCAGTAATCGGGGGTCTATTTGGATCAGTGGGTAATATTGTCTCCTTTATTATGTACTTACAGATGTTTACTCAACCTATCCAAAATCTCGGTGAATTATCCTCAATTATTCAACAAACACTCGCTAGTGCGGAACGTGTTTACACCCTCTTAAATGAAGAAGAGGAGTCTCCTGATCCTGAAGGGGCAATTAGTGATCCAAGCACTATTAAAGGAGCGTTAACCTTTGACCATGTCGATTTCTCTTATGATCCAG